>CALRNP020000020.1:0-38834 GCA_943369575.1 Azorhizobium sp. AG788
CCGCCGAACATCAATCTCTCCACCCGCGAGTTCGCGGTGGTGGACGGCAAGATCATCTATGCCATGGCGGCGCTGAAGGGCGTGGGCGGGCATGCGGTGGACGCGCTGGTGGCCGCGCGCGGCGACAAGCCGTTCGCCGATCTGGCGGACTTTGCCGGCCGCGTGCCGGTGAAGCTGGTGAACAAGCGCACCCTGGAAAGCCTGGCCGCTGCGGGCTGCTTTGATTGCCTGGAGCCCAACCGCGCCCGGGCGTTTGCCGCGCTCGAGCAGGTGGTGGCCCATGCCCAAAGGGTGGAGGCCGACAAGGTCTCAGGCCAGAACGACATGTTCGGCTCAGGTCCGGTGAAGACCAAGCTGCTGATTCCCGATGCCTCCCCCTGGATGCCCGCCGAGCGGCTGCAGAAGGAATATGACGCCATCGGCTTCTTCCTCACCGGCCATCCGTTGGATGATTACGCCCAGTCGCTGAAGAAGATGCGGGTGCAGCAGTTCAACGATTTCTCCCGCGCGGTGCGCGCCGGGGCGGCGGCGGGGCGGCTGGCGGCGACCGTGGTGTCCAAGCAGGAGCGCCGCACCAAGTCGGGCACTCGGATGGGCATCGTCGGCCTCTCCGATCCCTCCGGCCATTTCGAGGCGGTGATCTTCTCCGAGGGGCTGGCGCATTATCGCGACCTGCTGGAGCCGGGCACGCCGCTGTTGATGATGGTGGGGGCCGAACTCCAGGGCGAGGATGTGCGGGTGCGCATCCAATCCTGCGAGCGGCTGGATGCCGCCACCGCCAGCCACCACAAGGGGCTGCGCATCTTCGTCAAGTCCACCGATCCCCTGGACGGCATTGCCAAGCGCCTGTCCGGCGGACGCGGGGAGGGCGAGGTGAGTCTCGTGCTGCTGATGGAAGAGGGCAAGGCCGAGGTGGAGATCCGCCTCGACGGCCGCTATCCGGTCTCGCCGCAGATCGCCGGCGCCATCAAGGCGATTCCCGGCGTGGTGGCGGTGGAAGCGGCTTAAAGGGCGGGGCTGCGGCCATCCATCGGTCGCAACGCCCCCATTCGCAGGGCTCGGGCCAGCGGCGAGGCTGCACAGGGCATCGTGAGGGCCGCGATGGCGGTTTTTTACCCGCATATGTGGTTCCGATACAGGCAAATGGCCCGCCGCCCTTGCCCTTTGGCCGGCCTTCGCCTATAAGCCGCGCCATTCCGCACGCGGACACTACGGCCAATCGGCCATCCGGTGCCTTCGTCCCTGCCGGGTCGAAGGTACGTCCGCGGAGGCACAACCGGAGAATACCAAGTGGCTCTTCCCGATTATTCGATGCGTCAGCTCCTCGAAGCTGGCGTCCATTTCGGTCACCAGTCTCACCGCTGGAACCCCAAGATGGCGCCTTACATCTTCGGCGTGCGCAACAACATCCACATCCTCGACCTGTCGCAGACCGTGCCCGCGCTGCACCGCGCGCTCCAGGCCGTGTCCGACACCGTGGCCCAGGGCGGCCGCGTGCTGTTCGTCGGCACCAAGCGTCAGGCGTCCGAGCAGGTGGCCGATGCCGCCCGTCGCTCCGCCCAGTATTATGTGAATTCCCGTTGGCTGGGCGGCATGCTCACCAATTGGAAGACCATCTCCAACTCCATCGCCCGGCTGAAGAAGCTGGAAGAGATGCTGTCCGGTCCCGAGCAGGGCTCCGGCTACACCAAGAAGGAGCGCCTGACGCTCTCCCGTGAAAAGGAGAAGCTGGAACGCGCTCTCGGCGGCATCCGCGACATGGGCGGCCTGCCCGACCTGCTGTTCGTGATCGACACGAACAAGGAAGACATCGCCGTGAAGGAGGCCCAGCGCCTCGGCATTCCGGTGGCCGCCATCCTCGACACCAATTCCGATCCCGACGGCATCGCCTTCCCGGTTCCGGGCAATGACGACGCCGGCCGCGCCATCCAGCTCTATTGCGACCTCGTCGCCCGCGCCGCCATCGACGGCATCGGCCGTGGCCACACCGATCTCGGCGTGGACATGGGCGAAGTCGAGGCGCCGCTGGTGGAAGACCTGCCGGTGGAAACCAGCATCTGGTCGACCTTCGAGCCCCTGTCGGGTCCGCGCGGCGTTGCCGACGACCTGAAGAAGCTGGTGGGCGTGAGCCCCGAGATCGAGCAGAAGCTCAATGACCTCGGCGTGTTCCACTTCGGCCAGATCGCCGGCCTCGACGCCATGGATGCGCACCGCATCGGCGAAGAAGTCGGTCTGCCCGGCCGCGTGGACGGCTGGATCGCCCAGGCGAAGGAGTTCTCCGCCGAGGTGGAGTGATCCTGTCTTAACCTGAAGAACTTTGTACTGAGGGGCTTTGCCCCGACGGCCGGCTCGGGAACACCCTTGCCGGCCGTGGCTTGAGAAGAAGAGGAAGCAGAGCATGGCCGCGATCACAGCAGCGCTGGTGAAAGAACTGCGCGACAAGACCGGCGCCGGCATGATGGACTGCAAGGCGGCGCTGACCGAGACCAATGGCGACATCGAGGCCGGCATCGACTGGCTGCGCAAGAAGGGCCTGGCCAAGGCCGCCAAGAAGGCCGGCCGCGTGGCCGCCGAGGGCCTGGTGGCCGTCGAATCGTCGGGCCACTACGCCGCCGCCATCGAAGTGAACGCCGAGACCGACTTCGTCGCCCGCAATGCCGACTTCCAGGCGTTCGTGCGCGAGGCCGCCAAGGTGGCCCTCAACACCGACGGCACCGTCGAAGCCGTGGCCGCCGCCCATTTCCCCGGTGAAAGCGTCACCGTCGCCGACAAGCTGGCGACCCTGATCGCCACCATCGGCGAGAACATGACCCTGCGCCGCTCTGCCAAGCTCAGCGTCGAGCATGGCGTCATCGCCAGCTACGTCCATGGCGCGGTGATCGAAGGCCAGGGCCGCATCGGCGTGCTGGTGGCGTTGGAGTCCAAGGGCGACGTGGACAAGCTGTCCACCCTCGGCCGGCAGATCGCCATGCATGTGGCGGCGCTGAACCCGCTGGCGCTGGATGCCTCCGGCATCGACGAGGCCACCATCGCCCGCGAGAAGGCCATCCTGCTCGAAAAGCACCAGGGCAAGCCCGCCAACGTGCAGGACAAGATTGCCGAAAGCGGCATCAAGACCTTCTTCAAGGAAGTCACCCTGCTGGAGCAGCCCTTCGTGCATGACGGCTCCAAGACCGTCTCGCAGGTGCTGAAGGAGAACGAAGGTTCGGTGGGCGCGCCCATCGTGCTGAAGGGCTTCGTGCGCTATGCGCTCGGCGAGGGCATCGAGAAGGAAGAGACCGACTTCGCCGCTGAAGTCGCCGCCGCGGCCGGTCAGTCCTGACCGCGCGCGGAGGGGATGCGGCCATGCCGGACCTTCCCTATCCACGCATCCTGGTCAAGGTCTCGGGAGAGGCCTTGATGGGTTCCGAACCGTTCGGCCTGCACCCGCCGACGGTTGCCCGCATCGCCCGTGAACTCGTTGCCGCGCGTGCGCTCGGCTGCGAGGTCGCGGTGGTGGTGGGCGGTGGCAACATCCTGCGCGGCGCGCGGGTGGCGGGCGAGGATCTCGACCGCTCCACCGCCGACCACATGGGCATGCTCGCCACGGTGATGAACTGCCTGGCGCTGGAAGCTGCGATCGAAAAAGCCGGCGAGCCGGCCCGCACCTTGTCCGCCATTCCCATGCCGACAGTGTGCGAGCCCTATGCCCGCCAGCCGGCCATGCGGCATCTGCGCCGCGGCCGCGTGGTGCTGCTGGCCGGCGGCACCGGCAATCCCTACTTCACCACCGACACCGGAGCGGTGCTGCGGGCGGCGGAACTGGACTGCGACGCGGTGCTGAAGGCGACCACGGTCGACGGCGTCTACAGCGCCGATCCGAAGCTTGATCCCAATGCGACGCGTTACGAGCGCCTGACCCACGATCAGGCCCTGGCCTATGATCTCAAGGTCATGGATGCGGCGGCGTTCGCGCTGGCCCGTGAGGCGGCGCTGCCCATCATCGTGTTCTCGATCCGCGAGCCGGGGGCCATCGTGGCGGCGGCGAAGGGCGAGGGGCGCGTGACGGTGGTCTCGCCCTGACGACATGACGTTGGACCCGTGCGGCGAGAGCCGCACGGGTCGATCTCCCGGCATGAGATGCGTTCGGCCCTCATGCGTGCGAACCGCCGCGGTCGTGCCGGGATCTGCCTCCGGGGACGGTGTCGGGCTGCGAGGCCAAAAATTATATGGCTCGACATACAGGGCCTGCCCTCGGTTGTACCTAAGATGGGGGCGGGAAGTCTCGTGCCGGCTCTTGACAGAAGCGCCCGGCCCGAACCATTCCACCCCATTGGATCACGGCGCGCTTGGCGCAGAGCGTCGGCGGCGGATATACCAGCGTGCGCGGCCCGGCTGCGGCGCGACGATGAACTCTAGAGGACTGCCATGAGCACCGAGCCCTTCGACATCGCCGACATCAAGCGCCGCATGGCCGGCGCGGTTGCATCGCTGAAGACCGAGCTTGGTGGCCTGCGCACGGGGCGCGCCTCCGCCAGCCTGCTGGAACCGATCCATGTGGACGCCTATGGCAGCCATTTGCCCCTGAGCCAGGTCGCCACGGTCTCGGTGCCGGAAGCCCGCCTCCTGTCGGTGCAGGTGTGGGATCGCGGCATGGTCAGCGCGGTGGAGCGGGCGATCCGCGACAGCAATCTGGGCCTCAATCCCAATACCGAAGGCCAGGTCCTGCGCATCCGCATTCCGGAGCTGAACCAGGAGCGCCGCCAAGAACTGGTGAAGGTCGCCCATAAATATGCGGAAGCGGCCAAGGTCTCCGTGCGTCATGTGCGCCGGGACGGCATGGACCACCTCAAGAAGCTCGAGAAGGACAGCGCCATCAGCGCCGACGATCTCGAGCGCCTGTCCAAGGATGTCCAGAAGGCCACCGACGAGACCATTGCCGAGGTGGATCTGACCCTGGCGCACAAGGAAAAAGAAATCCTCTCGGTCTGAGAGGGCGCCGCGGTTGACGGGGGAGCGGGCCATGTCCAGGGGAGATGGCGTCCGGGATGGTGCATTGGACAAGGGGGCAGCGCCGCTGGCGGCGGGCGTCCCGGTCCATGTGGGCATCATCATGGATGGCAACGGACGATGGGCCACCGCGCGGAGCCTGCCGCGGGTGGAAGGCCATCGGCGTGGCGTGGACGCCTTGCGCCGCTGCGTGCGCGCCGCGCGCGAGATCGGCATCCGCTATCTGACCATCTACAGCTTCTCCAGCGAGAACTGGTCCCGCCCGGTGGGCGAGGTCTCCGAACTCATGGGGCTGCTGCGCCGCTTCCTGCGGCATGATCTGGCCGAGCTGCACTCCGCCAATGTGCGGGTGCGGATCATCGGCCAGCGCACCTCGCTCGCCCGCGACCTGTGTTCGCTGCTGGATGAAGCGGAAGCGCTCACCAAGGACAATAGCGGCCTCACCCTGGTGGTGGCGTTCAACTATGGCAGCCGCCAGGAGATCGCCGACGCCGCGGCCCGGCTGGCGATCGAGGTCGCCGCCGGCACCTTGAAGCCGCAGGACATCACGCCCGACCTCTTGGAAAGCCGCCTGTCCACCGCCGGCATTCCCGATCCCGACCTCATTATCCGCACCAGCGGCGAGCAAAGGCTATCCAACTTCCTGCTATGGCAGGCGGCCTATGCGGAACTGGTGTTCCTGCCCATCTATTGGCCGGAATTCGACCATGCGGCGCTGCTCAGCGCGGTGCAGGAATATGCCCGGCGGGACCGTCGGTTCGGCGGCGTCGCCGCCCGTACCGGCAGCTGACCCGTGGCGGTTGGTCGGGATCTCAAGCCGCGCACCTTCTCCGCCCTGATCCTGGCGCCGGTGGTGCTGGCCGTCACCTATTTCGGCGGCATTGCGTTCTTGGCTCTCTGGGCTTTGGCCGGATTCGGCGTGCTGTGGGAATGGGCTGGGGTGGCCCGCATTCAGCCGCGCGTCGGCTTCCTGGTGGTGGGCGGCGTGGCGCTGCTCGCTGCCGCGGTGCTGCTGGCGCTGGGTTTGGTGGCTGCAATGGGGCCGGCGCTGCTGCTGGGCGCCGCCATTTGTGCCGTCATCGCCAAGGGAGCGGCCGTGAATCGGGGCTGGGCGGCGCTTGGCCTCCTGTGCGCCTGTGCGGTGGCCTTCCCGGTGGTGGTGCTGCGCGGCAACGACCAATTGGGCCTTTTGAGCGTGCTGTTCCTGTTCGCGGTGGTCTGGGGCACCGACATCGCGGCTTATTTCACCGGCCGCGCCTTGGGCGGACCCAAGCTGTGGCCCCGCCTGTCTCCCAATAAGACCTGGTCCGGCGCGCTGGGCGGCACGCTGATCGGCACCCTGGCGGGCGTGGGTGTGACCATGGCCTGGGGGCTGGTGTTCACGCCGGCGCTGGTGGTGATCGGCCTGGTGCTGAGCGTGGTGGCGCAATCGGGCGATCTTGCCGAATCCGCCTTCAAGCGCGTGTTCGGAGTGAAGGACGCCGGCTGGCTGATTCCCGGCCACGGCGGCATTCTCGACCGGCTGGATGGCTTTGCCACGGCGGCGGTGCTGGCGCTGGTCATCGCGCTGGCGCGCGGCGGCGCCTCGCCCGCGGCCGGCCTGCTCCTGTGGTAAGGCTATGGCCATGACAACGGTTTCGATCCTCGGCGCCACCGGCTCCATCGGGCGCAGCGCTGCCAAGGTGCTGGCCGAAGCCGGGCCCCGCTTTTCCGTCGAGGCGGTGGCCGGCGGGCGCGACCCGATGGCGCTGGCGGACATTGCCATCGCGCTCGACGCGCGGTTTGCCGCCATTGCCGATCCGGCGGCGGGGCCGATTCTGGCCGAACGGCTGTCCGGCACCGGCATCGCCTGCGGCGCCGGCCGCGAGGCGGTGCTGGAAGCGGCCGCGCGCACCGCCGACATCGTCATCGCCGGCATCTCCGGCATCGCCGGGCTGGAAGCGACGGTGGCCGCCTTCGGGGCGGGCCGGCGCATCGGCGTCGCCAACAAGGAATGCCTGGTGGCGGCGGGGGCTTTCTTCATGGCCGAAGCCGCCCGCACCGGCACCGAGCTGTTCCCGGTGGATTCGGAACACAATGCCGTCTTCCAGGCGCTGACCGCCGGGCCGCGCACGGCGGTGGAGCAGGTGGTCATCACCGCCTCCGGCGGCCCGTTCCGCACCGCGAGCCGCGAGACCATTGCGCGGGCCACGCCGGCCGATGCCCTCAAGCATCCCAACTGGTCCATGGGCGCCAAGATCACCATCGATTCCGCCACCCTGATGAACAAGGGGCTGGAACTGATCGAGGCGCACCATCTGTTTGCAGTGCCGCCGGAGCAGTTGGAGGTGGTGGTCCACCCCGAGTCGATCGTGCATGGCATGGTGTCCTATGTGGACGGCTCGGTGGTGGCGGTGCTGGCGATGCCGGACATGGCGCTGCCCATCGCCCATTGCCTGGGCCATCCGGACCGCCTGCCCACCCAATGCCGGCGGCTGGATCTCGCAACCCTGGGCCGGCTGACATTCGAGCCCCCGGATCTGGAGCGTTTCGCCTGCCTGCGGCTGGCCCGCGAGGCCCTGGCGGCGGGTGGCGCGGCCACCACAATCCTGAACGCGGCCAATGAAGTGGCAGTCGCCGCCTTCCTCGATGGGCGGATCGGCTTCTTCGGCATAGCGTCCGCGGTGGAGGAGACCTTGAGCCGCAGTCAGGAGGGGAGGGCCCCCGAATCCGTGGCCGAGGCGCTGGCCCTGGATGCCGATGCCCGGCGCATCGCCGTTTCCCTCTTGCCTAAGTTCGCCGCAAAGGCATCCTAAGGGGAAGTAGCGCTCCTCGGCGGCGGCTTGTCGGTTCCTGGGGGGACGGACGCCGGCTGTGGGGTATCAGCGGGATGGAGCGGATGCGGAAGGTTCGCGTCGGCTGGCTGTCCCGTGACCGAGGAAGAAACGATGGACGTGTTGTCGGGACTGGGTTCTTGGGGGCATTCGCTGCTCAGTTATGTGATTCCCTTCCTCTTCGTTCTGACCATCGTGGTGTTCTTCCACGAGTTGGGGCACTTCTGGGTCGCGCGGCGCGCCGGGGTGCGGGTGGTCACCTTCTCGCTGGGATTCGGTCCCGAACTGTTCGGCTTCAATGACAAGCACGGCACCCGCTGGCGCCTCGCCGCGGTGCCTCTGGGCGGCTATGTGAAATTCTTCGGCGACGAGGATGCCGCCAGCACCCCAGATCCGGCCAAGCTGGCCCACATGACGGAAGCGGAACGCCGCCAGAGCTTCTTCTACCAGCCCCTGCGCTGGCGGGCGGCCATCGTGGCGGCCGGGCCGGTGGCGAACTTCATCCTCGCCATCGTCATCTTCTCGCTGGTGTTCATGGTGTTCGGCCGCCAGGTCAGCACCCCGCGCGTGGACCAGGTCGCGCCCGGCAGCGCCGCCGAGCAGGGCGGCTTCAAGCCCGGCGACCTGGTGACGCAGATCAACGGTTCCGCCGTAGAGAGCTTTGCCGACATGCAGCGCATCGTCGGCGCCCATGCGGGCAGCAAGCTGACCTTCACCGTGGATCGCGGCGGCGCGCCGGTGGATCTCACCGCCACCCCGGAACTGCGGGAAGTGAAGGACGCCTTCGGCAATGTCCATAAGATGGGCATGCTGGGCATCTCCCGTTCGCTGGCCGCCGCCGACGTGGTGACCCGCCGCTACGGTCCCGTGGAAGCGGTGACTATGGGCGCACAGGAGACCTGGTTCGTGGTCGCCCGCACCTTCGACTATCTCGGCGGCCTGATCGCGGGGAGAGAATCGGCTGATCAACTGGGGGGACCGATCCGGATTGCCCAGGTTTCCGGCCAGGTGGCGACCTTCGGCTTCGGGGCTTTGCTGTCTTTGGCGGCGGTTCTCTCGGTTTCGATCGGACTTCTTAACCTCTTTCCCATCCCGCTCTTGGATGGGGGGCACTTGTTGTTCTACGCTGTAGAGGCAGTCCGCGGGCATCCTCTCAGCGCGCGGACTCAGGACATCGGTTTCCGCATCGGTCTGGCCATCGTCTTGATGCTGATGGTGTTCGCGACCTGGAACGACGTGGTTCATATCGCCACGATGTAAGGCTTTTGCGCCTTGCCTCGTGGCGTTCGAGCAACGGTCGCGGGAAAAGCGGAAGCTGCTGTAGGGACAGGCGTTTGCAGTGCAGGGAAAAGCCTGTACAAGCGCCTCGAAGGTGGAGAATCCACGGGTCTGACCCGGGGGTCGAGAACAACAATTCAAGGTTGCGCGCCATATGACTGCTCCGGCTCGGGTGTTAGTAAAACTGGCCGCCGTCCTCGGCTTCGCTCTTGCGACAGCTGTGACGACGACCGCCGGGTCAATGGTGACCGCTGTTCCGGCAATGGCGCAGTCGGCGTCCATTGTGGTCCAGGGCAATCGGCGTGTGGATGCCGATACGATCCGCTCCTATTTCAATCTCAAGCCGGGCGAGTCCCTGACCTCCGCCAAGATCGACGACGGCCTGAAGGCGCTTTATGCGACTGGGTTGTTTTCCGACGTGCGGGTGTCGAACCAGGGTGGCCGTACGGTCGTGACCGTTGTCGAGAACGAGGTGATCAACAAGATCGCCTTCGAGGGCAACAAGAAGATCAAGGACGAGCAGATACTGGGCGAAATCCAGTCCAAGGAGCGTGGCCCGCTCTCCAAGGCGGTGGTGCAGGCTGATACCCAGCGCATTGTCGATCTCTATCGCCGGACCGGCCGCAGCGACGTGAAGGTCAATCCCGTCACCATCGATCGCGGCAATGGTCGTGTGGATCTGGTGTTCGAGGTGACCGAGGGCGAGAAGACCGGCGTCAAGGACATCAAGTTCGTCGGCAACAAGGCTTTCTCGGACTGGAAGCTCAAGGACATCATCTCGACCACCACCAGCAACTGGCTGTCGTTCCTGAAGTCCACGGACGTCTATGATCCGGACCGGGTGAACTCGGACCAGGAGCTGCTGCGCCGCTGGTACCTGAAGAACGGCTATGCCGACTTCCGAATTGTGTCGGCTTCGGCCGAGCTGGATCCGGGCGGCGGTGGCTTCATCATCACCATCGTTCTGGACGAGGGTGCGCAGTATCGCTTCGGCAAGGTCGATGTGGTCTCCAACATTCGTGACGTGCCCGCCGCCAGCTTGCGCAATGCGCTGCGCATGGGCGAAGGCCAAGTCTATAACGCCGAGCTGGTCGAGAAGTCGGTCGAGAACCTGACCATCGAAGTGGCCAAGAGCGGCTATGCCTTCGCCCAGGTGCGTCCCCGTGGCGATCGCGATTTCGAGAACAAGCGCATCAACGTGACCTTCGTGGTGGAAGAAGGTCCGCGGGTCTACGTCGAGCGCATCGAGATCCGCGGCAATACCCGCACCCGCGACTGGGTCATCCGTCGCGAGTTCGATATCGGCGAGGGCGATGCCTACAATCGCGTGCTGGTGGATCGGGCCGAGCGTCGCCTGAAGAACCTCGGCTACTTCAAGACCATCAAGATTACCAATGAGCCCGGCTCCGCTCCGGATCGCGTGATCCTGGTGGTGAACGTCGAGGATCAGCCCACGGGTGAGTTCTCGGTCTCCGGCGGCTATTCCACCTCGGACGGCTTCATCGGTGAAGTCTCCCTCGGTGAGAAGAACTTCCTCGGTCGTGGGCAGTATGTCCGCATCTCCGGCAGCTTCGGTCAGTACACGCAGGGTGCGGAGTTCTCGTTCACCGAGCCTTACTTCCTGGGCTATCGGCTGGCCGCCGGCTTCGACCTCTACTGGAAAGAGACCAGTGCCAACAGCTACACGGCCTATGACAGCCAGACCGTGGGTGGCGGCATTCGCTTCGGCCTGCCGATCACCGACGAAGTCACCCTGGCGCTGCGCTACAACCTTTACCAGCGCGAGCTGAGCCTCGACAGCTGCACCAGCATCTATGGCACCCAGCTCACCGCCAATAATTGCGGTGTCTCGTGGGCGGTCATCGAAGCCGTGCAGCAGGGCGCCACGATCACCTCGGTGGCCGGCTATACGTTGTCCTTCAACAACCTGGACAGCAATCAGAACCCGACCTCCGGCGTCTACGCCGAGTTGAAGCAGGACTTTGCCGGCCTGGGTGGCGACGTGCAGTTCATTCGCACCACGGGTGACATGCGCTACTACTACCCGATCATGAGCGACCTGGTGCTCATGCTGCGCAGCCAGGGCGGCTACGTCTCCGCCTGGGGCAACAATGACCTGCTGATCATGGACAACTTCTTCAAGGGTCCGGATCTGGTTCGTGGTTTCGCTCCCTCCGGTATCGGTCCGCGCGATCTGGCCAGCTACAACCAGAATGCGCTGGGCGGCACAACCTACTGGGGTGTGAGTGCGGAAGTGCAGTTCCCGCTCAGCTTCCTGCCCAAGGATGTCGGCATGAAGGGTGCCTTCTTCGTCGACGCCGGTTCGGTGTATGGCTACTCCGGTGCGACGACGTTTGCGACCGCAGGAACCGCCAACAACACCAACTGCGCCGTGTACGGAAAGACCAAGAATGCCACCGGCGCCATCTGCGTCGCGGACGACAACGTCATCCGCTCCTCGGTCGGTGCGAGCTTGATCTGGCAGTCGCCGTTCGGTCCGCTCCGCTTCGACTATGCCTGGGCGTTGTCTGAAGCCTCCTACGATCAGCTCCAGGCGTTCCGCTTCTCCGGCGGCACCAAGTTCTAGTCGTCGTCCCTTCCTAATCCGGGCGCCGCCGGCTTTCGCCGCGCGGCGCCCGAACCGTGTCTGGATCATGAGCGAGCCCGCCTTCTTCCCTCTCCCGTCGCCTCTGTCCCTGGCGGAGGTCGCGGCCTTGAGCGGGGCGCGCCTGCTGCCTGCGCCTGACGCCGACGGCCGCCAAATCCGCGGGGTCGGCCCCCTGACCGATGCCGGCCCATCCGATCTCGCCTTTTTCGACAGCCCCCGCTATGTCGAGGCGTTCCGCGCGTCCCGCGCCGGCGCCTGCATCACCATCGAACGACTGGCGGTGGACGCCCCCGCCGGCATGGCGATCCTGATTGCCGCCCGCCCGGCCCACGCCTTCGTCGCCGTCACCCGAACTCTGTTTCCGCTGGCCCTGCGTCCGCAGCCGGTATTCGGCCATAGCGGCGTCACGCCGGGCGCCTTCATCCATCCCACGGCGCGGCTGGAGGACGGCGTGACGGTGGATCCGGGCGCCGTGATCGGCCCCAACACCGAGATCGGGTCGGGAAGCGTGATCTGCGCCAATGCCGTTATCGGCCCGCAGGTGCGCATCGGCCGCGACTGCGCCATCGGGCCGGGCGCCACGGTGCTGCATGCCCTGGTGGGCAACCGGGCCATCATCCATGCCGGCGCCCGCATCGGGCAGGACGGCTTCGGCTTCCAGCCGGGGGCGGGCGGTCACCTCAAGGTGCCGCAGATCGGGCGGGTGGTGATCCAGGACGACGTGGAGATCGGCGCCAATTCGACCATCGACCGCGGCGCCTTGCGCGACACGGTCATCGGCGAGGGCAGCAAGATCGACAATCTGGTGCAGATTGCCCACAACGTGGTGATCGGGCGCCATTGCATCGTGGTCTCGCAGACCGGAATCTCCGGCAGCACCACATTGGGCGACTATGTGATGCTCGGTGGCCAGGTGGGCGTGGTTGGGCACGTGACCATCGGCGAGGGCGCACAGATTGCGGCTTCCAGCAATGTGCGGGGCGACGTGCCGCCGGGCGTGCGCTGGGGCGGCTCGCCGGCCAAGCCGGTGCGCGAGTGGTTCCGGGAAGTCACCACATTGAAGAAGCTGGCCGAGGCGGGAACACGCTCCGGCGCCGCGCGGGGCGGAGAAGAGGCATGAGTACAGAGACCAAGTCGCTGGCCAGCATCGATATCCTGAAGATATTGGCCTTGCTGCCGCATCGGTATCCGTTCCTGATGGTGGATCGGATCGAGCAGATCGACGCCGATCTCAGCTGCGTCGGCTATAAGAATGTCTCGGCCAACGAGCCGCATTTCCAGGGGCATTTTCCGAACAATCCGGTGATGCCCGGCGTGCTCATCATCGAGGGCATGGCGCAGACTGCCGGCGCCATCTGCATTCTCGACAAGGCCAATCCCGATCAGCCGTCGCTGGTCTATTTCATGACCATCGACGAGGCCAAGTTCCGCCGCCCGGTGCGGCCGGGGGATGTCCTGGAATATCACATGACCCGCATCGCCAAGCGCCGGAACATGTGGTGGTATCAGGGCGAAGCGAAAGTGGGCGGGGAAATTGTGGCGCAGGCGCGCGTGGGCGCCATGATCGCCGAGGAGTGAGCGTGGCCCAGATTGATCCGACTGCCCGTGTCGCCGATGGCGCGCGGCTCGCTGATGACGTGGAAATCGGCCCCTTCTGCCTGGTGGGCCCGGATGTCACCCTGGAGGCCGGGGTCCGCCTGATCTCCCATGTGAATGTCCAGGGCGTGACCACGTTGGGTGCGCGAACCCAGGTCTATCCCTTTGCCTCATTGGGCACGCCGCCGCAGTCCGTCCATTATAAGGGCGAGCGCACCAGCCTGATTGTGGGCGAGGATTGCGTAATCCGCGAGCACGCCACCATGAATACCGGCACCGCCGGCGGTCGTGGGGTGACGCGGGTGGGCAAGGGCTGCATGCTCATGACCGGCGCCCATGTGGCGCATGACTGCATCGTCGGCGATCATGTCATCTTCGCCAACAATGCCACGCTGGGCGGCCATGTGGATGTGGGCGACCATGTGTTTCTCGGGGGCCTCAGCGCCGTGCATCAGTTCGTGCGGATCGGTGCGCAGGTGATGGTCGGCGGGCTGTCGGGCATCCGCGAGGACGTTATCCCATTCGGCTATGCCATTGGCCAGAATGCCAATCTCGTTGGCCTCAACGTGGTCGGCATGAAGCGCCGCGGCTTTACCAAGAGCGACCTGCACACCGCCCGCGCCGCCTATCGCGACCTGTTCTTCGGCGCCGGCACCTTCAGCGAGCGCCTGGCTAACCTTCGGACCCGTATAGAAGAATCGACCTTCATCGCGGCGCTGGTGGCGTTCATCGATGCGGGTGGGAGCCGGGCGTTGTGCCGGCCGTCGCGGGGCGTGGTCCAGCAGGGGGAGTGAGCGCCGTGTCGGCCGCCCAAGCGCAGGAGAAGGCCGCAGCGCGTACCAGTCCGGTGGGCATCGTGGCCGGTGGCGGGGCGTTTCCCGCCGCCGTCGCCGAGGCGGTGCGCGCCCAGGGGCGCGAGGTGGTTCTGCTTTTGATTCGAGGCTTTGCCGACCCCGCCTTGGAGCGCTATCCGCATTATTGGTTCCGCCTCGGCTCGCTGGGCATCGCCACTGCCAAGCTGAAATCCCATGGGGTGGAGGATGTGGTGATGGTGGGGGCGCTCACCCGCCCGCGCCTGCGCGACCTCGGCCTCGACTGGACCATGATCCGTCTGTTGCCGCGTATCGCCCCACTATTCCGCGGTGGCGACAACCATTTGCTATCCGGGGTGGTGAAGCTGGCCGGCGGCCAGGGCTTCCACATCCGCGGTGCCCATGAAGTGGCGCCCAGCATGCTTTTGCCCGAGGGCGTGCTCGGCGCCCGCACTCCCAGCGCCGGCGAAATCCGTGACATCGAGCTGGGTTTGTCCGTTGTCGCAACCCTTGGTCCGTACGACGTGGGACAGGGTGTCATAGTCGTGGACGGTTTCGTCGTCGCCGTGGAGGCGGCCGAGGGCACCGACCAGATGCTGGCCCGCTACGGCAGCATGCGCGAGAGCGGTCGCTTGCGTTTCCCCAAGGGGGTGGGCGTGCTGGTGAAGGCGCCCAAGCCGCTTCAGGACCGGCGTATCGATCTGCCCTCCCTCGGCCCGGCCACCGTGGCCCGCGCGGCCCAGGTGGGGCTGGCCGGCATCGCCTTCGAGGCCGGTGGGGCGATCGTGCCCGACGTGCAGGACCTGATCGAGGCGGCCGATGGCGCCGGGCTGTTTGTGGCCGGCGTCGCCCGCCGGACGGCGGCCCCGGGGGATGGGCGCTGATGGCCGGGGAGGGGACCCGGCCGCTGGATGTGTTCATCGTCGCGGGCGAGGAGTCCGGCGATCTGCTGGGGGCGGCGCTGATGGCGGCGCTGACCCAGGCGACGCCCCATGGCGTCCGCTTCCGCGGCGTGGGCGGCACCCGCATGGGGGGCCAAGGGCTCACCAGCCTGTTTCCCATGGAAGACCTCACCGCCATCGGCTTCGGCGCGGTGGTGGCGAAATTGCCGACCCTGATCCGGCGCCTGCGCCAGACGGTGGAGGCCATCTGCGCCGCCCCGCCCGATGTGCTGGTGCTGGTGGATGCGCCTGACTTCACCCATCGGGTGGCGGCGCGGGTGCGGCGGCGCTGCCCGCAGGTCCCCATCGTCAAATATGTCTCGCCCACGGTCTGGGCCTGGCGGCCGGGCCGGGCCAAGGCCATGCGGCCTTATACCGACCGGCTGATGGCGCTGCTGCCGTTCGAGCCGGCAGTGCATGAGCGCCTGGGCGGCCCGCCGACCCTTTATGTGGGCCATCCCTTGCTGGAGCGCCTCGGCGATCTGCGCCCCACGCCCCAGGATGCGGTGCGCCGGGAGAGCGCGCCGCCGCTGGTGCTGGTACTGCCCGGCAGCCGCCGCATGGAGCTGGAGCGGCTGGGGTCGGTGTTCGGCGCCGCCGTAGCGCAACTGGCCGCCCGTCGCGAGGTCGAACTGGTGCTGCCCACCTTGCCGCGGGTGCGCGGGCGGGTGGAGGCGCTGGTGGCGGATTGGGCGGTGAAGCCCCGCATCATCACCGACCAGGCCGAGAAGCACGCCGCCTTCCGCCAGGCCCGTGCGGCGCTGGCGGCGTCCGGCACGGTGACGCTGGAATTGGCGCTAGCGGGAGTGCCGACGGTGGCGGCCTATCGGGTGGCGGAATGGGAGGCCAAGATCGCCCCCCATGTGCTGAAGCTGATCACCAGCGTCATCCTCGCCAATCTGGTGCTGGGGGAGAATGTGGTGCCGGAATTCCTCCAGCACGATTGCACCCCCGAAAAGCTCTCCGCCGCTTTGGACAGCGTATTGGACGACGGCCCGGCCCGCGAGCGCCAGCTGTCCGCCTTTGCCCGTCTGGATGAGATCCTCGGCGCCCATGACGCCCCCGCCTCGCAGCGGGCGGCGGCGGTGGTGCTGGATCTGGTGGGGCAGGGACCGGCGGAACGGCTGGGGACGTAGGGCTGGGGCATGCCCATCGTTCTGGCCTTGGAGAGGCATAGGTCCTTAAGGCTACCGGACGCCCGCACGCGCCAGATCAGGGTTCCCAGACCGGCGGACTGCCGATGGCGGCTCGCAACGCCTCGGTGAAGGCGCGCACCTTGGCACTGGCGTGCGGCAGGGCGCGCAGCAGATAAATCCCGGCCGGCGCCTCATTCCAGGTCTCGCCATTTAGGCGTAGCCGAACCAATTTACCGGCCCTGATGTCCGGCCCGACAACCCAACTCGCCAGGAACGCCAGTCCCAGCCCGGCCTCGGCGGCGGCGCGCAGGGCATCGAAATCATCGGAGCGGAACGTCACCAGGCCGTTGCCGGCATGGCCGGCCGGGCAGCCGAGCACGTCCCGCCAGCCCAGCAGATCGGCGCCGTGCAGTTTGTCCACCAAACGGTGCGACGAGAGATCGGCCACGTTCGCGGGCGTGCCCGCTGACGCCAGATAGCGCGGGCTGGCCACCAACAGGCGGGTCAAAGGCGCGAGCCGCGTACCAATCAGCGTGCTGTCGGTCAGGGCGCCCATGCGGACGACCATGTCCAGACGCTCCAGCACCGGATCGGCCAGCCGCTCGGTCAGATCCAGTTCAATCTTCAGTTCCGGATGCGCGCCTTGCAGGGCGGCAACGACCGGCAGCACGTAGCGCTTGCCGAAGGTTGGAAAGCAGGCGATCCGCAGCGTGCCGGAGACGGATCCGTCGAAGGCGGAGACCTCCGCGTGGGTGTCGGCGATCTCGTCCAGCAGCCGCACCGCGCGCTCGTGCAGCCGCCGGCCGGCATCGGTGAGGGTGAGGGCACGGGTCGAGCGGACCAACAGGGCAACGCCCAGTTCCGTCTCCAGCGCGTCGATCTGGCGGACCACCGCCGAAGGCGTCACCGCGCGCCGACGCGCGGCACCGGAAAAGCTCCCGGCCCGGACGACATCGACGAAGGTGGACAGGTACGCGGCGAAGTGGGGTCTCATCTTTGCGGTCCAGGCAAAGCCGTTTGCATGAGGCTACGGCTTAACGCCGGCCGGCGACAGTCGCATGTTCGGTCGCGTCACCACAGCGGCGGCACATACCGCAGTTGAGCATTCGGCGACGTTCACTCTCGCAATCAACGACATCAGCTGTTGCGACCTGGAAATACGCTGCCCCTGGCGCGGCGCATAAGGATACCCGGCGTCACTGCCGTGCATCTGGGCTCCTGTCCCCGCTGCGGGAAGGCGTCAGAGTTCAACCCAGCCCCATTGAGAAAGTCGTGTCATGAAAGTCCTTACCGATATGATCC
This sequence comes from Azorhizobium sp. AG788, assembly GCA_943369575.1. GTDB lineage: Bacteria > Pseudomonadota > Alphaproteobacteria > Rhizobiales > Xanthobacteraceae > Azorhizobium. The sequence continues at coordinate 17,476 of CALRNP020000020.1, forward strand.
TCTCGCAGTCGGCCTATACCGCCGACATCGATGTTCCTCTGCAGAAGGTGGATATCGCCGACTGGCTCTTCACTCTGCCGGAAGCCGAGTATCTGCGCTGCTGCCCGCCCGATCATATCGGTGCCGGCACCACGACCACGGATGACGGCCGCCGCATGTCGATCAATGTCGAGATGATCGGCACCGCTTTGGTGGTCCAGCACTATGTGGCCGAGGAAGCAACGGCCAGCTACTGCCGCATGAACTCGATCTCCGACGTGTTCACCCCGGTGGGACGCACGCAGGTCAATGTGATCTGGGAACTGATGGCCGAGGCCATTGATGGCGGCCGCACCCGCTACACCAACCGCGTCACCTCGCACCCCACCGACGTGTTCCTGGACTTCATCGCCGCCCATGGCCAGACCTTCGAGCAGGCCGCGGCGGCCCGGCAGGAAGCCGGCGGTGACCACAATCGTCGCGAGACCCCGCTGTTTGCCGCCAGCATAGCGCGCCGGGCGCTCGGCAAAGTCGCAGCGAAATGAAGGCGATCACGTTCGACGATTTCGGCACGGCGGATGTCCTCCGCCTTGCCGAGGCGCCAATGCCGCAGCCGCGCCCCGGCGATCTTCTGGTCAAGGTGCATGCGGCCGGCGTCAATCGCGCTGATCTGTTGCAGCGTCAGGGCTATTACGGCCGCCCGACCTATGGCGAGAGCGATCTTCTCGGTCTGGAAGTGGCCGGCGAGGTGGTTGCCGTGGGGCGCGAGGTCACGGATGTCCGCCCCGGCGACCGGATCATGGCGATCGTCGGCGGCGGCGCCTATGCCGAATATGCCCGTGTCGACCGGGGCATGGCGGTGCGCATTCCCGATGGCCTCGACTATGTCGCGGCGGCGGCGGTGATGGAATCCTTCGTCACCGCCTGGGAAGCCGCCGTGCACCTGGGGGGCGCTGGCCGAAGCCAGGTTGTGCTCATCCATGCCGCCGCCGGTGGTGTCGGTTCCGCCGGTGTGGAGATTGCCCACGCTTTGGGGGCGCAAGTCTTTGCCACCGCCAATGCGGCGCGCCGGGCGGAGGTTCTGTCCCTGGGCGCGCTGGCCGTCTTTGACTATCAGTCCGAGGATTTCGAGCAGGGCGTGCGCGCGGCCACCGGCGGATGCGGGGTCGACGTCATCGTCGACTTCATCGGCGGCGACTATCTCGCCCGCAACCTGCGCAGCCTGGCGCCGGGCGGGCGCCTGGTGCAGGTGGGGTTGCTGGGCGGACAGGACAGCACGTCCATTCCGCTTGCCCTGCTGCTGCACAATCACCTGCGCCTCATCGGCACGGTGATGAAATCCCGAACCGCCGAGGAAAAGCGCGCCATGGTCCGCCGCTTTGCGGAAGGTGCACTGCCCATGTTCGCCGATGGCCGGCTGAAGCCGGTGGTCGGCCGTGTGTTCCCGCTCTCACAGGCGGCCGAGGCGCATCGCTCGATGGAGGCAGGCGGCGGGTTCGGGAAGATCGTGCTCGACGTGACCGCGGAAGAACCGGCTTAAGGCCCGAACCTGGAGGGCCACCCCGACTTCGGCGCGGATGGGGTCCGGAGCGGTGCAACGGAGTGAAGCGTCGGCCGCACCATCCAAGCGCTGGCCCGGCGCGGCCGGGCGCAGCATCGCTGTGTCCGGCCGGAAATCACCCGTTCAGATGCAGGCCGGCATCAGGCCGGCAGCACGATCACCTTGGTCTTGACCGGGGTGCGGTCATAGAGGTCGATCATGTCCTGGGTCAGCAGGCCGACGCAGCCGCTGGTGATGCCGGAGCCGATGGTCTCCGGATCGGTGGTGGCATAGATGGTGTAGAGCGTGTAGCTGCCGTTCTGGTAGAGATGCAGCGTGCGGGCGCCCAGCGGATTGTCGAGGCCGCCCGGCATGCCGCCGGCCCATTTGGCCGCCTCGGGCTGGCGCTTGATCATCTCGCGGGGCGGGGTCCAGGTGGCCCACTCGCTCTTGCGGCCCACATAGGCATCCCCGTTCCAGCGGAAGCCGTCGCGGCCCACATTGGCGCCGTAGCGGGTGGCCTTGCCGTCTTCCTCGATGCGATAGACGTAGTACTTGCCGGGATCGACGATGATGGTGCCGACCGCTTCCGTGGTCTCATAGGGCACGGTGGCGCGGAAATATTTCGGCGGCACCTTGGAGACGTCCACCGCCGGAATGGCGAACTTCTTGTCGGGCACCGGCCCGTAGACCTTCTGTGCCTCGGCCAGGCTCATGCCTTCGGGGCTGGCGCAGCCGGCCAGCGCCAGACCGCCGAGCGTGGCGGCCGAGCCGCCCAGGAACGCGCGGCGGCTGAGCCGGCCGGTCCGCGGCGTGCGTGCCATCAGGTCCATGTGGCCGGCTTCGGCCGTGCGGTCGTCCATCATCATGATGTCTTGCGTCCCGTGTCCTGTAGCCGGGCGGGGTGAATGTCCGTCATCCACCCGCCGAGCCTCATGCTGCGGCGGACATTGCCGCCACTCGACGCGGCTGGCAAGCGCGAGCTTTCGCGCTGCGGTGCCCGCACTGCACACCGCCGGCGGCAGCCTTCACCGGGGACAGGTACCCCGACGCCGCCGCAAGAGCGTTCGCACCCGCCGCCGACATGGTTTAATGCGGCCTGCTCACCGAGGCCCGGGCCGTCCCATGCATGATTCCGCCGTTCTCGCCTGGGTGCTGTTCGCCGCCCATGCCAGCCTCCAGTTGGTGTTCATCATCCGCGCGCTGCTGCGCCCGCACCGGGAGCCATCCTCCCGCTTCGCCTGGGTGCTGGTGATCCTGAGCATGCCCGTGGTCGGCATTCTGGCCTACGTCCTGTTCGGCGAGGTGGACCTGGGACGCCAACGCATCGCCCGGCTGTGCGCGGCGCTGAAAGCGCTGCCGCCGGCCGATCAGGTGGCCGGCCCCGCCGCCGAGGCCGATCTGCCGGAGCGCTGCCGGCCGCTGTTCCGGGTCGGCTATTCGGTGAATGGCTTCCTGCCGGTCGGCGGCAACCGGGCGACGCTGCTGCCGGATTCGGCGGCGTCCATCGCTGCCATGGTCGCCGACATCGATGCCGCCCGCCACAGCGTCCATGTGCTGTTCTATATCTGGCTGGCGGACGAGAGCGGCCTGAAGGTGATGGCGGCGCTCAAGCGCGCCGCCGCGCGCGGCGTGGTCTGCCGGGCCATGGCCGATGATCTCGGCTCGCGGGCGCTGATCCGCTCGCCCCATTGGCGCGAGATGGCCGCAAGCGGCGTCCGGCTGGGGACGGCGCTGCCGGTGGGCAATCCGCTGCTGCGGCTGTTCAAGGGCCGCATCGACATGCGCAACCATCGCAAGATCGTGGTGGTGGACAATGCCATCACCTATTGCGGCAGCCAGAATTGCGCCGACGCCGCCTTCGCCGTGAAGGCGAAGTTCGCGCCCTGGGTGGACGTGATGGCCCGCTTCGAGGGCCCTGTGGTGCGGCAGAATCAATATCTGTTCGCCAGCAACTGGATGGCGCAGATCGCCGAGGATCTCGCCCCGCTCCTGGCCGCGCCGCTGCCGCCGCCCGTGCCCGACGGCTTCGTGGCGCAGGTGATCGGCTCCGGCGCCGGCGTGCGCTATTCGGCCATGCCGGAGACCTTCGTGGCGCTGATGAACGCCGCCCGGCGCGAGCTGGTGATCACCACGCCTTATTATGTGCCGGACGAGCCGCTCCAGGCCGCCTTGTGTGCCAGCGCCCGGCGCGGGGTGGCGACCACCATCGTCTTCCCCCACCGCAACGATTCCTGGATCGTGGCCGCCGCCAGCCGCAGCTATTATCGCGAGCTGCTGGAGGCGGGCGTCGAGATCCGCGAATATGTCGGCGGCCTGCTGCACGCCAAGACGCTGACGCTGGACGGCGAAGTGACCCTGATCGGCTCCGCCAACATCGACCGCCGCAGCTTCGAACTGAATGCGGAGAACAACATTCTCCTGCACGACGAAGCCTTCACCGCCCAGCTGCGCGCCCGCCAGCAGGTGTTCCTGGATGCGTCAACGCCGGTGACGCGGGCGCAGGTGGAAGCCACCAGCCGCCGCCGGCAGCTCTGGGACAATTGCATCGCCATGCTGGGGCCGGTGCTGTAGCGGGACGCCCAACGAAAAAGGGCGCAGCCGAAGCCGCGCCCTTCGAAACATTCCCGGTCGTGGCGACCGGGAGAAGCCTCAGCTCACTTGCGCTTGGACATGGGCACGTAGTCGCGCCGCGCCGCGCCGGTGTAGAGCTGGCGGGGGCGGCCGATGCGCTGGCCGGGATCCTCGATCATTTCCTTCCACTGGCCGATCCAGCCGACGGTGCGGGCCAGGGCGAACAGCACGGTGAACATGGTGGTGGGGAAGCCCATCGCCTTCAGCGTGATGCCGGAATAGAAATCGATGTTCGGATAGAGCTTCTTCTCGATGAAATATTCATCGTGCAGCGCCACGCGCTCCAGCTCGATGGCCACGTCCAGCAGCGGATCGTCCTTGATGCCCAGCTCGGCCAGCACTTCATGGCAGGTCTGCTGCATGATCTTGGCGCGCGGATCGTAGTTCTTGTACACCCGGTGGCCGAAGCCCATCAGGCGGAACGGATCGTTCTTGTCCTTGGCGCGGGCGACGAATTCCGGGATGCGGTCCACATGGCCGATCTCGGTCAGCATCTTCAGCGCCGCTTCGTTGGCGCCGCCATGGGCGGGGCCCCACAGGCAGGCGATGCCGGCGGCGATACAGGCGAACGGGTTGGCACCCGAGGAGCCGGCCAGGCGCACGGTGGAGGTGGAAGCGTTCTGCTCGTGATCCGCGTGCAGGATGAAGATCTTATCCAGGGCGCGGGCGAGCGTGGGGCTCACCTTGTAGTCTTCGCAGGGGACGGCGAAGCACATGTTGAGGAAGTTGGACGTATAGTCCAGGTCGTTCTTCGGATAGATGAAGGGCTGGCCGATGGAATATTTATAGGCCATCGCCGCCAGGGTCGGCATCTTGGCGATCATGCGGATCGACGCGATCAGCCGCTGCTGCGGATCGGAGATGTCGGTCGAGTCATGATAGAAGGCCGAGAGCGCGCCGACCGAGGCCACCATGATGGCCATGGGGTGGGCGTCGCGGCGGAAGCCGTTGGTGAAGCGGGTCATCTGGTCGTGAACCATCGTGTGACGGGTCACGGAATAATCGAAGTCCGCCTTCTGGGCGGCGGTGGGCAGTTCGCCATAGAGCAGCAGGTAGCAGGTTTCGAGGAAATCGCCCTCGGCCGCCTGTTCGATGGGGTAGCCGCGATAGAGCAGCACGCCCTCGTCACCATCGATATAGGTGATCTCGCTCTCGCACGAGGCGGTGGAGGTGAAGCCCGGATCGAAGGTGAACATCCCGGTCTGGCCATACAGCTTCGAGATGTCGATCACGTCGGGGCCGATGCTGCCCTGCTTGATCGGGAAATCCCAGCTCTTGTCGCCCACTGTCAGCTTGGCCGCTGTGGCTGCGGAATTGGTGCTGGCGTCCATGAGGTCTCCCATAATCTCGGGCCGAATGGCGACGCCCTTCGCGAATGCGAAGGGAACTGGCGCGCAGTCGTAAACCCTCCCTAAATTTGCCGCAAGCGTGCGAGGGGTGCGACTTCATCCACCCAGGAGCAGTTCCGCCCGCGCCAGATCCTCCGGGGTGTTGATATTGGTGAATGGGTCTTGGGTTACCGTTTCCCAAGGGACAGAAACCGCACCGATTTGAGCGAGGAACCAGCCCACACGCCGTTCTCCCGCCAGCAGATAAGCCCGCAACTCCGGCGCCAGATCCGCCCGCCACAGCGCCGTTACGGGATGGCTGCGGGTGGCGGAGGAGGCCAATACCGCGCGCGCGCCACTCTCCGCCTGCCGGGCCAACAGGCGGCTCACGAGGTCGTGCGGCAGGAAGGGGGCATCCGCCGGCGCGCTCACCAGCCAGCTTTCCCCATTAAGGGCCTCAAGCCCGGCGAGAATGCCGGCCAGCGGGCCAGGCTGGTCGGGCAGGGGGTCCGGCAGGATGTCGAGGCCGAAAGCTAAGAAACGCTGCGGATCACCATTGGCGGACAGCACCAGCCGGTCCACCTGCGGCGCCAGCGCGCCCATGACATGGCTCAGCAGTGGTCGGCCGGCCAACGGCAGCAGCGCCTTGTCCACCCCGCCCATCCGGCGCCCGCGGCCGCCGGCCAGGATCAGGCCGCAGACAGGGGGGCGGACGGAGGCGGCAGGGGGAGAAGAGGGGAGCGTCATCTGCAAAGCATAGCAGAGCGCCTGTGGAGCGCATCGCGCTCGGGTGCGTCGAACGGGGGCGCCGCAGGTCTCGCTTGCGTGACACCGCTGCGCGCCGATGCCGCGCGGGGGGCGACTCAGCGTGGGTCCGAAGCACGCAAAGGCCAGCGCCATTAAGGGGCTGGCCCTATGTGCCGCCCGCCAAACAAAAACGCCCGGCCGAAGCCGGGCGTTCTCAGGATTAAACGAGCGGGGCAGGGCTTGCCCGGCCTCACTCCACCATGGCGGGGGGCGTGGGGACGCGCAGGCGGCGCGGCACCATGCCCAGCTTGGCGCGGGCGGCGCGCCAGGCGGCGAAGTCGTTCAGCTTCGAGCCTTCGCCCAAGGCGATCAGAGCGGCGGCCATGAACGGCAGGCTCTGGATCACCAGCGCCAGCGCATAGAGGTCGATCTCGCGCACCGCATGCCAATTCTGCATGTGCAGGGCGACGCCGGCGGTGAACAGCAGGCCGCCGATGATCGCTTCCGGCAGGGCCGGGAACGAGCGGGCGGCGCCCGCCAGCCAGTTGCCGCCCTTGGCGGTGCGGGCAAAGGCCAGGTCCTTGTAGCGGAAGCCGTCATAGACCGCCTTGGCCACGGTGAACTGCACCGCCATGGCCGCGAAGGCCGCGCCCAGCATGCGCAGCGGGGTGGTGGCCACCCGCATGCGATAGGCGGCGATGAAGTGCAGCACATAGACCAGGAAGGTGGCGATGATCGGCAGCGTCAGCACATGGGCCGGCACGGCGATGCCGAGGGCGAACACGAAGGGCACGAAGGCCAGCGACAGGATTGCCGCCAAAGCCCCGACCGATTCCGCACCCAGCCAGGTCACCCAGCCCAGGAGGAACTGGCGACGCTGAGCGGTGGTCAGGCGCGAACCATTGGGCAGGAACCGGCGCCAATGCTTCTTGACGATCTGGAAGCCGCCGTAAGCCCAGCGATGACGCTGCTTCTTGAACGCCTCGAAGGTGTCCGGCAGCAGGCCCCAGCCGTAGCGGGTGTTGGTGTAATGGGTCTTCCAGCCGTTCTCGGCGATGGAGAGGCCGAGATCGGTGTCCTCGCAGATGGTGTCGGACGACCAGGAGCCGGCCTCCATCATCGCCGCGCGGCGGATCAGGCACATGGTGCCATGGACGACGATGGCGTCATCCTCGTTGCGCTGGACCATGCCGATGTCGAAGAAGCCGGCATATTCCGCGTTCATGGCTTCATGCAGCGGGCTCACCGCGCCGTCGCGATGGTCCTGCGGCGCCTGGACGATGCCGACGGTGGGGTCGTCGAACACCGGCACCAGATCCTTCAGCCAGTCGGGATGCACGGTGTAATCGGCGTCAATGATGCCGATGATCTCGGCATCCGGGGCGGTGTGCTCCAGGGCGATGCGCAGGGCGCCGGCCTTGAAGCCCTGCACCTTCTCGGCATTGATGAACTTGATGTGGGCGCCCAGGGTCTCGCAATAGGCCCGCACCGGCTCCACCATGGCGGGATCGGGGGTGTTGTTCACCACGATCACGCATTCGAAGTTCGGGTAGGCGAGGCGGGCGACGCTGTCGATGGTCAGCTTCAGCATCTCCGGCGGCTCACGATAGGCCGGGATGTGAATGGAGACCTTCGGGAAGCGGGCGGGCGTGCCGGCGCGGGGGCGCTCGATCAGCCGGGCCGGACGGCGGCCGAACGCCACCGCCGAGAGTTCCTCAGCGCGATAGAGCACCACCAGGACCAGCGGGCCCAGCAGCAGGAAGCTCAGCGTCACGGTGATGTAGTTGCCGCCGGTGACGTAATGGTTGAGCCAGTAGTTGAACACCAACGCCACCCAGGCGCCGGCGCCATTGGCGGCGGCGGACAAAGCGAGGCCCTGCGACAGCGTCACCGGGGCGCCGCGCAGCATGGGCAGCGAGAACAGCACGCCCAGCAGCAGCGCCAGGATGGCGGTCTGGGTGTAGCCCTTCTCGGTCAACGGGCCGGTGAGGTTGAACTTCAGGTGACGCTGGGCATCCATCACGCCCCAATACTGGCCCACCGAGCCTTCGAAGCTCTTCCACGGGGCGTCGAACGCCTCGATGATGTTGTACTCGATGCCCAGGGCATCGGCGCGGGAGGCGAAGGTGCGGATGACCTGGGCCTGGGCCAGTTCGCCCGGCACCGAGGCATCGCGATTATAGCCCGCGCTCGGCCAGCCGAACTCGGCGATGACGATGCGCTTGCCGGGATAGGCGGACCGCAGGCGGTTGTAGATGTCGATGGAGCGGTCCACCACCTGCTCGGCGGGGACGCCTTCCCAGTAGGGCAGGATATGGGCGGCGATATAGTCCACCGCCGAGACCAGCTCGGGATGGTCCAGCCACACGTTCCAGATTTCGCCGGTGGTCACCGGGGTATTGGTCTGGCTCTTCACCTTGCGGATCAGCTCGGCCATCTCGCCGGCGGTCTTTTCACCGCGGAAGATGGTTTCGTTGCCGACCACCAAGCCTTCGACATTGGAATTCTTGCGCGACAGATCGATCGCATTGCGCAGTTCGCGCGTGTTGCGGGCTTCGTTCTTGTCGATCCAGGCGCCCACCGTCACCTTCAGGCCGCGCTCGGCGGCGATGGCCGGGGTCAGCTCGACGCCGCCGGTGGACGAATAGGTGCGGATGGCGCGGGTATAGGGGGCCACCGCATCCACGTCGGCGCGGATCTGCTTTTCATTGGTGGCTTCGCCCGCATCCGGGTCGGCACCGCGCCCATAGGGCGCGAAGGACATGCTGGAGAATCGATCGGTGACCGGGGGAGCGTTCACCTCCGGTCGCAATGACATCCACATTGCGGCTTGAAACGCCGCCACAACCGCAATGACCGCTGCCGCAACAGCTAGACCGGGACGCATGGCCAGAACCCACTCGAAAGGGGAAATCGAACCTGAGAACGCACGCTTCAGACGAAGGTTCCGAGCCTGAAACGCGGGACACTCTTTCGACCTGCCCCCTCGGTCGGCACTGCGCGTTGCGCCGCAGTGCAATGAGACACTAAACGTCTCAAATCAAGAGGTAAATGCAGACTGTGGCGGCGGTTCGACGGACGCGCGTCGCCGCCATGATCTTATTGTTGCGCAGGCGCAGCAACATAGTCCGGATTCACCCAACATTGCTGTACGCGACCGCCCAAACGCTCCTGCGTTTTTGGATCGATGTTGCCCTGGCGCACCAGGCAGCGAAACGCCAGTTTCAGATGCTCGGTCGGGCAGCCGAACCGCTCATACAGATCCAGGTGGCGCCGGGCGGTGTCGATGTCGTCGCGCCACAGCAGCGCGGCGATACGCCGGCCGGTCCACACGCATTCGGGCAGGCCGGCGGTGCCGGGCAGCTTCGAGGCCTCGACGAATTCCTCCACCGAGCGGCGCTGCGCCTCGCGGGCGGCCTGCTGATCGGGGGTCAACTGTTCCGCCGGCGCCGGCTTGGCCTCCGGCACCGGCTTGGTCTCGGTGCCCTGGCTCTGGGCGGCCACGGGGCCGGCACAGGCGATCAAGAAAGCGCCCAGGAGGAGCGTAAAACGGAAGCGATCCATGACGGCCATTATGTTCGAAGGCTGAAAGCTGATGTGGCGGACGGGTCCGCGGGCGGCACGTTAGAAGAAGGCTAAGCGTTTGTCAGCATGAGGCGGACGCGATCCTTCCTCCAAAGGCGTATTTCCCCTGCGGCAATCGTCCCCGCCCGGTCGCGTCCACCGCGGGCGAGACCGCGCGCGCCCTTTCGCGGCCACGGGTGCGCCTTGGTGGCTTCACACTCGGCGTGCGAAGCTTTAAGTCGCAGCTTCCGTTTGCTCGGTTTCCCCTGCGTTCGCGTTTGGTGTCCTCGCCTGTCCTCCGGGAGTCTTCATGTCCGTGTCCTATCGGTTGCCGCTTGTGCTGGCCCTTGTCGTGTCGGCAGCGGTGGTGATGCTGTGGGCCGTCGCCGGGCGCCCGGTGGCGATGCCGCCCTCGCCCTTGGCGGCGGGGGAGAAGCTGCAGTGCGTCTCCTACGCGCCGTTCCGCGAGGGTCAGTCGCCGTTCACCAAGGGGCTGGTGATTCCCGAATCCCAGATCGACGAGGATTTTGCCCAGCTGGCCAAGATCACCGACTGCGTGCGCACCTATTCGGTGGAGATGGGCCTCGACAAGGTGGCGCCCATCGCCCGCAAGCACGGATTAACCGTGTTGCAGGGAATCTGGCTCGGCGGCGACGCGGCCAAGAACAAGATCGAGATCGACAACGGCGTGCGCGTCGCCCAGCAGAATCCGGACGTGGTCAAGGCCGTGGTGGTGGGCAATGAGGTGATGCTGCGCGGCGAACTCTCCGCCACCGACATTTCCGCCATCCTCAAGGACGTGAAATCCCGCGTCGGGCCGGTGCAGGTCACCTATGCGGACGTCTGGGAATTCTGGTCGCGGGCCAAGGCGCTCGCCAATGACGTGGACTTCATCACTATCCATATCCTGCCCTATTGGGAGGACATGCCGATCGCCGCCAATCTGGCCGGCGCGCATGTGGACCAGATCCGCCAGCACATGGCGCAGGAATTTCCCGGCAAGGAGATCCTGATCGGCGAAACCGGCTGGCCCAGCGCCGGGCGCATGCGCGAGGGCGCGCTGCCGTCGCCGTCCGAGCAGGCGCTGGTGATGCATGACCTGATGCGCCTCGCCAAGGAAAAGGGCTACCGGGTCAACGTCATCGAAGCCTTCGACCAGCCCTGGAAGCGGGCCAATGAAGGCACCGTCGGCGGCCATTGGGGCCTGATCGATGCCGGCAACCGCATGCCGAAATTCACCTGGGGGCAGGGGGTGATGAACCATCCCCATTGGGCCGCCCATGCGGTGGTGGGCGTGGTGACGGTGCTGGCGGTGTTCGGCGCGGCGCTGGCCGGCGCCCGTCGTCGGGCCGAGCCGGTGCCGACCAAGGATTGGGTCGGGGTCGCTCTGGTGGCCCTGGCCGGCGGCGCCACCTTGGGGGCGGCCTTCTCCGCTTTGCCGCTGGAGAGCCTGGGGCTGCTGGGCTGGACCCGCAACGGCTTCTTCGTGCTGGTGGCCATGGCGGCGCTGCTGATCGTGCCGGGCGCCATCGGCGCCGGGGTGGCGCTGCCGAGTCTATCCCTGGCCCTGGATGGCGCGCGCCGGCGCACCGCGCCGCTGCTGGCGGTGGCCACATCGGCGGTGCTGGCTCTGGGGCTGCTGGCCATTGGCGAAGTGGCGTTCGAACTGGTGTTCGACCCGCGCTACAAGGATTTCCCTTACTTCCCGCTGACGCCCATTGCGGTGGCGCTGGCGGTGCTGGCCGGGCTGCGGCGCCCGGACGGGACCGGCGTGAGCCTGGCGGAGGCGTTCGGCCTGTTCGGCCTGCTGTTGGCGGGACTTTATATCCCGCTCAACGAGACGCTGAAGAACTGGCAGGCGCTGTGGTTCGGCGCGATCTGCCTGACGCTGGCCTTCACGCTGTGGCGGGTGCGGGCCGCGCGAGCGAGAGGATGATGAGCATCGCCGCCACCGCGCCGGCGACGTTATTATAGAGCACCAGCGCGATGCCGGCGAAGGCCAGGGCGACCCCGAACGTCACCACACGGGGGCGCCAGACTTGCAGCACGGCGGCCACCAAGGCGATGGCGCCGAACACGCTCCAGCCGAACAGGCCGATGACCACGGCGCGCGACTGGCACTGAAAGGTCTTCAGCCCGGCCTCGCAGGCCAGCCCCACCGTGGAGGGCTCGATCACCATGTAGCGCATGTACATGGCCCATCCCGTCGCCACGAAGGTGGCGGTGATGAGCCAGTTCATGGCGCTGGCGCTGGGGCGGAAGCTGCGATCGGCGCCGGTTTGGCCGGCGAAGGTCTGGAGGGGCATGGGGGCTGCGGCTGCTCTCGTGCGCGGGGAGAAACGGATCCTGGACCGCCCACATGGCATCGCCAAGGCGGACTGACAACGCCCGTCGCCAAGATCGACCCCGCAGGTGCGAAATTTTCTCTACCGCATTGCACAAAGGCGGCGCTTCCGATTACATCCTGCCGTTGCGTGCAGCCGATTGCTTGATTGATTTTCGCCGAATGCGAGGGGTTTCCCGTGCGTCTCTTATGGCTCGTGCTTGCCGGATTGCTGGCGGCAACCTCCGCATCCGTGGCCCAACCCGTCCGCTCAGGCATCGGCTCGCAGTCGGCGGAGGCGGCCGCCCCCGCCAACCAGGAAGAATGGATGCGGGCGGCATGGGCCAAGATGGCGCGCCTGAAAAGCGTTCCGCCCATACCCACCGACGCCACCGGCATCTATGAGGTGCAGGTCTCAATCCTGGTGCGCCGCGACGGCTCGGTCATCTCCTCCCGCCTCAAGAAGACCAGCGGCCAGCCCGCGCTGGACGAGCACGCCGTCCAACTGGTCAACATCGCCTCACCCTTGCCGCCGACGCCGGAGGACATGGGCCAGGTCCTGAGCATGACCTTTCCGGTCGTCTATGATTTTGGCCCCGAGGTATGGCAGCGCAAGCGCGACAGCCGCCGGCAGAACTTCGCCGCCCAGCGCTGACCGGCCGGCCTTTCCCGTCCGGAGGCTTTCCTCCGGCCGCGCCGCGCTCTATGGAGGCGCGTGACGTCGGAGAAGGACATGGCGATGACTGAGCGCAGCCTGCTGGTGGTGGTTCTGGCGGCGGGCGAGGGCACCCGCATGGCGTCCCGCTTGCCCAAGGTGCTGCATCAGATCGCCAATCGCTCCATGCTGCACCATGTGCTGGAAACCACCCGGCAAGCCGGCGCCTCCCGCGTCGCCGTTGTCGTCGGCCCCGGCCGCGAGGACGTGGCCGCCGAAGCCCTGCGGGTGCGCCCGGATGCGCAGGTGTTCGTGCAGGAAGAGCGCCTGGGCACCGCCCACGCGGTGCTCGCCGCCCGCGCCGCCCTCGAACAGCCGGCCGATGACGTGCTGGTGCTCTATGCCGACACCCCCCTGCTGCGCCCGGAAACCCTGGCCCGCCTGCGCGCGCCTTTGGCGGAGGGCGCAGGCGTGGCGGTGCTGGGCTTCCGCCCCGCCGATCCCACCGGCTACGGTCGCCTTTTGACCGAAGGGGACGAACTGGTCGCCATCCGCGAGGAGAAGGACGCCACCTCTGAGGAGCGGGCCATCACCTTCTCCAATGCCGGCGTGATGGCGCTGCGCGGTGACAAGGCGCTCTCGTTGCTCAACGCCATCGGCAATGCCAATGCCAAGGGCGAATATTATCTCACCGACGCGGTGGAGGTGGCTCGCGCCAGCGGCCTCTCCGCCGTGGCCGCCGAGGCGGCGGAGGATGAGGTGGCCGGCGTCAACAGCCGGCTGCAATTGGCGCAGGCCGAAGCCATTCTCCAGCAGCGCCTGCGCGCCGCCGCCATGGCCGGCGGGGCGACGCTGATCGCGCCGGAAACCGTGTTCTTGTCCGCCGACACCCGCCTTGGCCGCGACGTCATCGTCGAGCCCAACGTGGTGTTCGGCCCCGGCGTCACGGTGGCGGACGACGTGGTGATCCACGCCTTCTGCCATCTGGAAGGGGCGCATCTGGAAGCGGGCGTCTCCATCGGCCCCTATGCGCGGCTGCGGCCGGGCACGCGGCTGGGGGCGGGAGTGCGCATCGGCAATTTCGTGGAGACCAAGGCGGCGCAGATCGATGCCGGCGCCAAGGTCAATCACCTCTCATACGTGGGCGATTCCCATGTGGGGGCGGGGGCGAACATCGGTGCCGGCACCATCACCTGCAATTATGACGGCTTCGCCAAGCACCGCACCGAGATCGGCGCGGGGGCGTTCATCGGCACCAATTCTTCGCTGGTGGCGCCGGTCAGCATCGGCGCGGGGGCTTATATCGGCTCCGGCTCGGTGATCACCGACGACGTGCCGGCGGACGCGCTGGCGCTGGGGCGCGGGCGCCAAGCGGTCAAGGCCGGCTGGGCCGCCGTGCTGCGGGCCGAGCGGGCCAAGCCCAAGGGCTGAGATCCGAACGGCCGACATCCGCAAAGCCGACATCCGCCGCTGCGCGGGTGATCGGCTGGCGGGTGAGAGAAAGCGAAAACGGAAGTGATCCCCATATAAGCCATAGACCGGCTAAATCTTAAGGGAGATCCGGCGACGGATTCCCTCTCTCGGCCCGTGCGCGGGCGTCCGGCAATTTCTGCGGAGCAATCTCCCCTATGTGCGGCATCATCGGAATTCTCGGAACCGGCCCGGTCGCCGAGGACGTCATCGACGCCCTGAAGCGGCTTGAGTATCGCGGCTACGATTCCGCCGGCATCGCCACGCTGGAGGACGGCCACATCGCCATCTGCCGCGCCGAGGGCAAGCTGCGCAATCTGGACCAGAAGCTGCACCGCCATCCGCTGAAGGGCCATACCGCCATCGGCCATACCCGCTGGGCCACCCACGGCAAGCCCACCGAGCGCAACGCCCATCCCCACTCGGGCAAGAAGGTGGCGGTGGTGCACAATGGCATCATCGAGAATTTCCGGGCGCTGAAGGACGAACTGATCGCCGGCGGCGCCCATTTCCTCAGCGACACCGATACCGAAGTGGTGGCCCTGCTGGTGGACCGCGAACTGCGCGCCGGCCGCTCGCCCACGGAAGCGGTGGGCGCCGTGCTGCCGCGCCTGATCGGGGCGTTCGCGCTCGCGTTCCTGTTCGAGGGCAAGGACGATTTGCTGATCGCCGCCCGCAAGGGCTCACCGCTGGCCATCGGCTATGGCAAGGGCCAGATGTTCCTGGGCTCGGATGCCATCGCGCTCGGCCTGTTCACCGATGAGATTGTCTATCTGGAAGAGGGCGACTGGGCGATCCTGACCCGCGCCGGCGTGGAGATCCGCGATGTGGACGGCGCGGTGGTCGCGCGCCCCATGCTGAAGGTGCCGGCCAGCGCCATCATGGTGGACAAGGGCAACCACCGCCATTTCATGGCCAAGGAAATCTACGAGCAGCCCGAGGCCATTTCCCACACCTTCGGCCATTACCTGGACCTGGGCGAGGAGACGGTGGCTCTGCCGGAGCTGCCGTTCGATCTCAAGGACGTCACCAACATCTCGATCACCGCCTGCGGCACCGCGCTCTATGCGGGCGCGGTGGCGGAATACTGGTTCGAGCGCTTCGCGCGGGTGCCGGTGAGCATCGATATCGCCTCCGAGTTCCGCTATCGCGAGACCCCCCTGCTGCCGGGCGGCGTGACCATTGTCATCTCCCAGTCCGGCGAGACCGCCGATACGCTGGCCTCCCTGCGCTATGCCAAGGAGCAGGGGCAGAAGGTGATCGCGGTGGTCAATGTGCCCACCTCCACCATCGCCCGCGAGGCGGATGTGGTGCTGCCGATCCTGGCCGGGGTGGAGATCGGGGTGGCCTCCACCAAAGCCTTCACCTGCCAACTTGCCACCTTGCTGTGCCTGGCGGTGGCCACCGGCCGCGCCCACGGCCATCTCTCCATCGAGGATGAGCACAAATTGGTGCGGGGCATGATCGAAGTGCCGCGGCTGATGACCGAGGCGCTGAAGCTCTCGCCCGAGATCGAGCTTCTGGCCCGCTCGCTCGCCAAGGCCCAGGACGTGCTCTATCTCGGCCGCGGCACCAATTATCCGCTCGCTCTGGAAGGGGCGCTGAAGCTCAAGGAAATCTCCTACATCCATGCGGAGGGCTATGCCGGCGGCGAGCTGAAGCACGGCCCCATCGCCTTGATCGACGACAAGATGCCGGTGGTGGTGATCGCCCCTTATGACCGGGTGTTCGACAAGACGGTGTCGAACATGGAGGAAGTGGCGGCGCGCGGCGGGCGGATCATCCTCGTCACCGATCCCAAGGGGGCGGACCTTGCCCATGTGACGGCGTTGCAGAAGCTGATCCTGCCGGAAATGCCGGCCACCGTGGCCCCCATGGTCTATTCCATCCCGGTGCAATTGATCGCCTATCATACCGCGGTCATCATGGGCACCGACGTTGACCAGCCGCGCAATCTGGCGAAATCCGTCACGGTGGAGTGAGGGCGCGCCGGGCTCTGTGGCGGCCGTGCAACCGGCGGCTGGTTTCAGCCGTTGGGAGATGATGCCGGATACGGCGGGTGACGTCCGCTCGCCCGCGCCGCCAACAGGAGGCTGTGCCATGCCTGACGACGACCGACTGCCCGCGAGCCCGTCGACGGCCAAGCCACCGCACCTTGCGGAGGTGTCGCTGATGGTCACCAAGGATGTGGGGCTGAAGGCGCGGGCCGAGATCACCAGCGGCGGCCTGCTGGCTGTCGCCGGTCTGGTCTCCGCCATCCTGCTGTCCACGGCGGTGCTGGTGCACGTGGCGGTGCGCGACTCCCGGCGCTGAGGTTTCCGTTGCGATGCGCCGGGCCTTCGCTGGGTGGCGTCTAAGCGACGCCAGCCGCGGCGCAGCGGAGCACGTCCTGCTGCTGCTCCGGGGTGAGGGCGGCGCGCGGGATGATGCGGAAAATGGCGTCGCTTTCGAACAGCAGGATCAGCTTGGTGTTCTCCTGCACCTTGGTGAGGTCGCTCCAGGCCAGGACGGCGCGGCCCTGGGTGGAATCGGTGATCACGTGCTCATCAGTCCAGGTCAGGGTGAAGGGCAGGTGCAGCGACTTCTGCTGCGCATAGATGCGCTTGGCGGCCTTGGCGTTGCGGTAATAGACGCTCGCGACCATGCTGGAGGGACCGGCGATGGCGGCGATGATGGCCAACGGCCATTTGACCTCGCCGTCCACGGCCAGAAGCGCAATGGCGGTGGCGGTCAAGGTGAGCAGCGCCAGGAAGAACAGGCGCAGATATCCCACCGGCGTGAACGTCGCCTTGGTCTGGACCAGCCAATAGGCCTGCTTCAGGTCTTCCGCCGTCAAGCTGATCGCCACCGCATGGGGCGCAGTGGGGGCTGTTTGTGGCATGAAAACTCCCGATGCCGCCACCATTCGTCTCACCACAGAGCATAGAGAGCAGATGCGCCGCAAGTCTGTCGCCGCAAGCCTGTCGCCACACGTCTGTCGCCGCAGTGCTGTGAGGAGGTGCGTGGGGAGGTTGCGCGATGGTGCTGTCTACGACCGCTTGACCTTCATTCCGATGGCCGCGTCACGATGAACGCCGCCAGTCCCACGAAGAACAGCCCCAGTCCCCAGAGCACCGCCACCGGCGCGCCCACATACCAGACCGCGCCGAAGCTGCCGACGAAGCTCATCAGCGAGAACGCCTTCACCACCAACGGGATGGCCCCGGTCTGCTGCCAGCGCACCACGCTGGGGCCGAGATAGCGGTTGGTCAAAAGCCACCGCTCGAAGCGGGGCGAGGTGCGGGCGAAGCACCAGGCGGCGCCGATCAGAAACACCGTGGCCGGCATCATCGGCACCACCATGCCGATGGCCCCCAGCACGACGCACACCACGCCGAGGGCGAAAATCAGCCGCTGCAGCACCAGATGCCGGAACATGGTGGGAGCAAACGGTGGGTGCTCGGGAGGATCGGTGGGCAATGGCTGGCCTTGGATGGCGCGGGAGGCGCGCCTGACCTTGGCCCGTCAGCCGGCGGAGAGCAAGCGCATGGCCGCATCGCGCTCATGCAGATACATGTGCAGCCGCAGGCCCTTGGTGTCCTCGCCGGCCAGATCCGGATCGGCGGCGATGGTGCGCGCCGCCGCGTCCCGCGCCTGCGGAACCAGTTCGCCATGCACGTCCATGCGGGCGATCTTGAAGCCGGGAAAGCCGCTCTGGCGGGTGCCGAGCACGTCGCCCTCGCCGCGCAGGCGCAGGTCTTCCTCGGCGAGGCGGAAGCCGTCCTCGCTCTCGCGCAGGATGGCCAGGCGCGCCTTGGCGATCTCGCTCAAGGGCCCACGGAACAGCAGCAGACAGGTGGAGGGCTTGTCGCCGCGGCCGACACGCCCGCGCAACTGGTGCAACTGGGCGAGGCCGAAGCGCTCGGCATGCTCGATCACCATGATGGTGGCGTTGGGCACGTTGACGCCCACCTCCACCACCGTGGTCGCCACCAGGATCCGCGCCTCGCCGGAAGCAAAGCGCGCCATGGCGGCATCCTTCTCCGCCCCGCTCAGGCGGCCGTGGATCAGCTCCACCGCATCGCCGAAATAGGCCCGCAGATCATCGGCGCGCTCGGTGGCGGCGGCCAGATCCGAGGTGTCGGTCTCCTCCACCAGCGGGCAGATCCAATAGCATTGCGCCCCCTGCGCCAGCGCCCGGCCCACCGCGGCCACCACTTCGCCCAGGCGCTCCAGCGACACCGAGCGGGTGTCCACCGGCAGGCGGCCGGGGGGCTTCTCGCGCAGTTCGGAACTGTCCATGTCGCCGAACAGGGTCAGCACCAACGTGCGGGGAATGGGGGTGGCGGTCATCAGCAGCATGTCCACCGCGTTGCCCTTGCGGGAGAAGGCGAGGCGCTGCTCGACGCCGAAGCGGTGCTGCTCGTCCACCACCGCGAAGGCGAGATCGGCGAACACCACGTCGTCCTGGATCAGCGCATGGGTGCCCACCACCAGGCCGATGCGACCCTCCTGCAAGCCGGCGAGAATGGCGGCGCGGGTGCGGCCCTTCTCGCGGCCGGTGAGCAGGGCCACCTCAATGCCGGCAGCGGCAGCGAGCGGGGCGATGGTCTCCAGATGCTGGCGGGCGAGGATTTCGGTCGGCGCCATCAGCGCCGCCTGCCGTCCGGCCTCGATGGCGCCGGTCGCGGCCAGGAGCGCCACCACCGTCTTGCCCGAGCCCACGTCACCCTGGAGCAGGCGCAGCATGCGGGTGTCGGCTTCCATGTCGCCGCGGATGGCGGCCAGCGCGGTTTCCTGCGCGCCGGTGAGCTGGAAGGGTAGGGCCGCGCGGATCTTCTGCGCCAGATCGCCGGCGCTGCGGGTCGCCCGTCCGCCGGCCTTCACCTGCCGCGCCCGCACCAAGGCCAGCGTCACCTGATGGGCATAGAGTTCGTCGAAGGCCAGGCGGGTCCAGGCCCGCCCGGTGGGCTGGGCGTCCGCCGGGGTCTGGGGCTGGTGGACCCGGATCAGCGCGTCGCGGAATGAGGGCCAGTCGCCGGCGCCGAGCAAATCGGGCGGGATGTCTTCCGGCATCTCGGGCACGCGGGCCAAAGCCGCATCCATGGCCCGGCGCACATGGCCGGCGGCCAACCCCTCCACCAGAGGATAGATCGTCTCCACCGGCGAGAGCTTGGCCAGGCCCGCCGCATCCAGGATGCGGTCGGGATGGGTCATCTGCCGCATGCCGTCATAGAGGGTGATGCGCCCACACAGCCAGCGGGTCTCGCCCTCGGGCAGCAGACGCTCGATGCGGGCGCGGTCGATGTTGAAATGCACCACCTGGAGGTCGCCGCTGGCGTCGCTCACAAAAGTGCGATGGGGCGCGCGGCGGCCGGGGGGCGGGGCCTGATGGCCATCCACCCGCACCTCGATGGTCACGTCGGTATCGGGGGCGGCTTCCGCGATGGTGGGGCGGGCGCGCCGATCCACCAGTCCCGAGGGCATGTGGAACAACAGGTCGATGACGCGCGGCGTCTCGCGGCCCAGCAGGCGCCCGAACGGCTTCATCATCTTGGGGCCGATGCCCGCAAGGCTGGTGAGGGGAGCGAAGAGGGGATCGAGCAAACCTGGGCGCATGTGCGCCGACGGTGACGGAGCATCCCATGCGAGGCAAGGGGCGGGGCAGGGGACGTCCACCGGAACCGTCCAGTGTGGGTCCGCCATCTTGGGCCGGACGTCAAAGGCCAAAAGCTCGGACATGCAGACGGCACCCATGCGGCGTGGACGAAAGCGTGGAATCGACAGGTCCAGCCAGCATACATTTTGAATGGAACACAACAAGAACAAAAGATGCGAGCACGGCCGTGCGATGCGAACGCGGCGGTCCCAGCCCCGCTCGGCGCCTTGTCCCGCGGCGGCTCGCCCGGCCCCGATGCGCGCGGCGGCTGTAAGCAGGTGCATTCCGCGCCATTGTCCCCTTACAATCATGCCGGGCACGGATGGGGCGAAGATGAGCGACAGCGACGCCGAACGCGCGGAACGGGCCGCCTTCATCCTGGGGCTGCGGGGGCGCGGCATCCGGGACGTGGCGGTGCTGCGGGCGCTGGAACTGGTGCCGCGCGCGCTGTTCGTGGATCCCACCTTGCGCCGCCATGCCTATGAGGACGTGGCCCTGCCCATCGCCTGCGGCCAGACCATGTCGCAGCCGAGCCTGGTGGCGGCGATGACCGAGGCGCTGGCGCTCACCGCCGAGCATACGGTGCTGGAGGTGGGCACCGGCAGCGGCTATCAGGCCGCCGTGCTCTCGCATCTGGCCTCGCAGGTGGTGACAATGGATCGCTACCGGGCCTTGGTGAGCGAGGCGCAGGTGCGCTTCAAGGTGCTGGGCCTGCGTAACGTTACCGCCTTCCTGGGCGATGGCATGCTCGGCCTGCCGGCGCGGGCGCCGTTCGACCGCATCATCATCACTGCCGCCGGTACCGAAGTGCCCAAGGCGCTGGCCGACCAGTTGAAGCCCGGCGGACTGCTGGTGGCGCCCATGGGCGAGGCGCGCCAGGTGCAGACGCTGCGGGTGTTCACCAAGGAGCCCTCGGGGCTGGTGGCCAAGGACCTGATGTCAGTGCGGTTCGTGCCGCTGGTGCCGGGGGTAGCGGCGACGCTGTAGAGGCGCCCTTCGTCCGGGCTGGGGAGTGGCCCGCGCTCCATAGACCGCGGTAAATCGGTGGAGACCGGCGGGGCAGGAAAAGCGTGAGCGAGGCAGCGGACTCGTCTTCGCGTCAACGCCTGTTCGCGTCATCGCCTGTTCGCATCATCGCCTATTCGCATCATCGTCGTGCCGTCGCTGCCGTGACCTCGCGCACGGGGCCTCCCCGTGTGCGCTCTGGCTCGCTCTCCTGAACCACCGGCAAGCGACGGCACGCCTCTGCGGTCCGGCGACGGAAGAGACATTCCGCTCCGCAAGCCTTGAATGCATGGCCTGTCCCATGTGTGTGTAGATGCTTCAGAGGTTCTGGACATAATTCGATACACTGGAACTATTAAATCTAAAATATTCCGCGGTTTTGTAAATTGTCGTTGCGGCTATGTTTCTGCAATGTCATCCCGGTTGTCGCGATTGGGAAGTTATATTTGCTTATAATGTTACCGTTCTGACGGAAT
>CALRNP020000021.1:0-38237 GCA_943369575.1 Azorhizobium sp. AG788
ATGTACAACAACAAGCGCGGCGCCAAGGCTTCGCCGCTGGACTGAGGCCGCGCCGCCCTCACGCGCCGCGCGCCCCTCTTCTCAGCCGCTGCCGATGAGAATGCCGGCCGCCAGCACCAGGGCGCCGCCCACCACCACCTGGGTGACCGCGCGGAGGAACGGCGTTTCCATATAGCGGTTCTGGATCCAGGCGATGGCCCACAATTCCACGAACACCACCACGCCGGCCACCGCCGTCGCGGTCCAGAAATGCGGGATGAGATAGGGCAGCGCGTGGCCCAGCCCGCCCACCGCCGTCATCACGCCCGAGGCCAGCCCCCGCTTGAGCGGCGAGCCGCGGCCGGAGATCACCCCGTCGTCATGGGCAGCTTCCGTGAAGCCCATGGAAATGCCGGCGCCAACCGCGGCCGCCAGGCCCACCAGCAAGGTGGTGTAGGAATTCTGGGTGGCGAAGGCGGTGGCGAAGATCGGCGCCAGCGTGGAGACCGAGCCATCCATCAGGCCGGCAAGGCCCGGCTGCACCCAGGTGAGCACGAACTGCCGGCGAGCCTTGTCTTCCTCTTCCGCCTTGGCATCGGGCGGCAGGTTCACCGCCTCCAGTTCCTCCGCCAGTTCCTCGTGCCGGCGCTCTTGCTCCGCCAGATCGCCCAGCAGCTTGCGGGTGCCGGGATCGCTGCTGCGCTTGGCGGCCTCCAGATAGAAATTGGCGCTGTCATGCTCCATGCGCGCGATCTCGGACCGGATGCGTTCGATGCCGAGGTTCTTCACCAGCCACAGCGGGCGGCGGGCATAATAGCCGGAGATATATTCCCGCCGGATCAGCGGAATGTGGTTGCCGAACCGGCGCTCATGTTCGGCGATAAGGGCGCGGCGGTGGGCATTCTCCGCCGCCGACATGCCCTCGAACACCCGCGCGGTGGCCGGGAATTCCGCCCGCACCGCCTCGGCATAATCCGCATAGATGCGGCCATCGTCTTCTTCCGAAGAGATGGCGAGCGCGAGCACTTCCTGCTCAGACAAATCGGAAAACTGCCGCCGCGCGGCGAGGCCGGGGATCATGGGCATACCTATTTAGAATTATTATAAAGTAGATAGCAGAGCCGTGGCGCCGGTGCAATCACGCCAATGCCGGGGGTGATGCGACCAAAGCGCATGGGCGGCCCTTCCGGCCGGGCTCGGGGGCCCCGGCTGGCCGGTGGGCGTTGGCGCGCGCGGGGGATCTGGAGAGGGATGAACCGGGCGGCCGCGGCGGCGTTGCATCCGCATCAGGCGGACACGGCGGCCCGATGGGGCGGCGCAGAACCGTCCGCCCGCAGCGTGCCTGGAGCCGTTCAGCCGGGGCGGCTCAGTCGGGGCTCACTTGGGGCTCGTCTGGGACCGCACGGGCGCAGAAACGCAACCTCGAGAGACAGGAGCCGCATATGCCCGCGAAATCGAAAGCCCAGCAAATGGCCGCCGGTGCCGCCTTGTCCGCCAAGCGCGGAGAGCAGAAGACCGAGGACCTCAAGGGCGCCTCCAAGTCGATGGCCAAGTCCATGACCGAGACCGAACTGAAGGATCTGGCCTCCACCCCGCGCAAGGGCAAGCCGGCGCACGCCCACAAGGACTGAGCGCCGCTCCAAGGGCGGCGGGCGCGGGAAGCCGGGGATCTGCCGGACGGGCGGTCCCGCCCTTGGCGGCGCGGCGCGCCGCTTTGCGCACCAACGGCAGTTCGCGCGTGCCCTCGTGACGGGGCTATGCTGACGGCCACCAGCCGGTACGGACCACATGCGCGGCTTGAAGCCGGCCATGGCGCTCCGCCTGCTGTGCCGCCGCTTCGTAGTCGTAAGGGACGGCCCGTAACTCGGCGCTCCAGTTGCCGCCGCGCCGCTCGATGAGGGCGTAGCGGGCGTGAGGAGATCCAGCCTCCATGACATGCGGCATCGGATCGGTGTCGGCATAGCCGGGCAAGCCAACGCTGCCTGGGTTCACGACGAGAACGCCGCCGACGCTGACCACGCGCGCGACGTGGGTGTGTGCGCACAGGACGACTTGTGCCTCGCCGATACCTTCGAGCCGTGGCTTGATCGCATCCATCGTGTCGAGCCGAGCCCGGCCCGTGCTGACGTCCTCCAGCAGATACTCCAAGTCGCCGCCGCGTGGACTTCCATGGCAGGCGAAAATCTGTCCATCGGCAAAGGTGAGCGTGGAAGGAAGGGCACGGATCCAGTCCAGATGCGACGGGGACAACAGAGAACGTGCGATCACGTCGGAGGGCCCCGCGCCGCCGTCGAGGACGTGGCGCTCGTGGTTTCCTGCCAGCGTCGGGCAGGAGAGCGCCATCTGGGCATCGGCGCTTCCGGCCGGATCGAAGGGCCCGGAAACAAGATCGCCCAAGTTCACGATCATGTCGGGAGCCGCCTCACGCAGGTGGGCGATAACGGCCTCCAAAGCGATCAGATTCCCATGAACATCCGCTATGACACCTATGCGCATGACGTCAGGCTCGCTCAAATTCGCTCGTTGTAGAACCACCGCTTCCCAGCCAAGGGCGTCTGGGAAGGGTCCGTGACGCGGCGCGAATGCCGGCGTCCGCGGCTTGTGGATGAAGCGGCCCCTGCCCCCGATTTCAGGATGGCCCAGGCGGTAGATGCCCCAGACAACGCCCTGCCCAAGGATCTGCCCCAAGGATCTGCCCAAGAATCCGCCCCAGAATCCGCCCCAAGCCCCCGAACGGCACCATGGCCAGACATGCGAACGGCGCAGGTCCAGGGACCTGCGCCGTTCAAACTCAGGGATGCGGCGGCGATCAGGCCGCGGCCGACACGCTGCCTTCGGTGGGCACCGAGGCGATGGTCTTCAGGATCTGGGAGGCGATCTGGTATGGGTCGCCCTGGGAGTTGGGGCGGCGATCTTCCAGATAGCCCTTGTAGTCGTTCTTGACGAAGCTGTGCGGCACGCGGATCGAGGCGCCACGATCGGCCACGCCATAGCTGAAGGTGTGGATCGAGGCGGTCTCGTGCTTGCCGGTCAGGCGCAGGTGGTTGTCCGGGCCATAGACCGCGATGTGGTCGGCGCGGGCGGCTTCGAACGCAGCCATGAGCTTTTCGAAGTATTCCTTGCCGCCCACTTCCCGCAGATAAGCGGTGGAGAAGTTGGCGTGCATGCCGGAGCCGTTCCAGTCGGTGTCGCCGAGCGGCTTGCAATGATACTCGATGTCGATGCCGTACTTCTCGGTCAGGCGCTCCATCAGGTAGCGGGCCATCCACATTTCGTCGGCGGCGCGCTTGGAGCCCTTGCCGAAGATCTGGAATTCCCACTGGCCCTTGGCCACTTCGGCATTGATGCCTTCGTGGTTGATGCCGGCGGCCAGGCACAGGTCGAGATGCTCCTCGACGATCTGGCGGGCGACGGAACCCACCTTGCTGTAGCCGACGCCGGTGTAATACGGGCCCTGCGGCGCGGGATAGCCGGCCTCGGGGAAGCCGAGCGGACGGCCGTCCTTGTAGAAGAAGTATTCCTGCTCGAAGCCGAACCAGGCGCCTTCGTCATCCAGGATGGTGGCGCGCTTGTTGCTGGCGTGCGGGGTGACGCCATCGGGCATCATCACTTCGCACATCACCAGCACGCCATTGGTGCGGGCCGCATCCGGGAACACGCGCACCGGCTTCAGCACGCAATCGGAGCTGCGGCCTTCCGCCTGCATGGTGGAACTGCCGTCGAAACCCCAGAGCGGAAGCTGCTCCAGCGTCGGGAAGGCGTCATATTCCTTGATCTGCGTCTTGCCACGCAGATTTGGCACGGGTGTGTACCCGTCCAGCCAGATGTACTCGAGTTTATACTTTGCCATTTCGGGCTCCCCGTAAACTCATGACGCAATGGGCACGGACGTCCTGATGCCCCGCCCGGCCGCGCAGCGTCTGAACGGGCATATGCATGGACAATGCCAATTACGGGCGGCGTAGCCCGGATGCGATGGTCAATCCCGCCGTGCGCCGCCTGACGCCGGAGCAATCCCCGCACAATATCGTACCGTCACTCTCCCGGAACTAAACCGGAACCTCCTGACACCACGGGCGTTCCTGAGCCGGAACACCTGTTCGGCGAGCGGGCACATCACCCGCCCGCCCGCCGCCCAGGCGATGCCGGCCCGGCCCATGGGGTGCGGGCGAGCGCCCGGTGCGACGGCCGGCTGCGTGCAGCGCAGCATGGCCACGAAGACCAAGCGTGCTGCGCAACAGAAGCTGCGCAGAGAACTAAAAACTATCATGCCTATATTGTAGGCAAATGCTGTCACAAATTTAAGCAACCTGTGTATTGATCAGGCAAAATGTGCTATGACAGCGTCATGGGTGACGCGCGAATGCGCAGCAAATGAAAGGAAAGTTGAGCAATGACTATGACTTCCCCTCGGGGGACCGCCAAGATCTACGCCTTCCCGGCCCGTGGACGGGCGGTTACCACCAGCCATGACGATGCTGCACGGCTGATGGCCGACATGGCGCGGCTGCCCGCCACCGACTTCGGCAGCGGCTGGTATCACGACGCAGCGATCCAGGAGAGCAAGCGCACCGACAAGCGCTGACGCTGCACTGCGTCAGCCGCTGGCCGCGCCCCCGCGCGGCCCAGGTGAGGCGTTTGGCTGCGCAGACGTTCGGATGCGAAGAAGAGACGGCCGTCCGTCCGCGCTCAGCGCGTGGTCACGGCGGTAGGTGGCTCGGTGCGGCCCGGTCCCAGCGAGCGCTGGACCATGACGCTGTCCGACCAGCGGCCATAGCGATAAGCCACCGCGGGCAACAGCCCCACGCGGGCGAAGCCGAATTTGTCATGCAGCGCCAGCGAGGCGGCATTGTCGGCGTCGATATAGCCGATCATCTGCCGGAAGCCCGCCGCCGCGCAGGCATCGATCAGCCCCTGCATCAGGAACCGTCCGATGCTGCGGCCCAGATGATCGTGATGCACATAGATGGAATGCTTCACCGTATAGCGATAGGCCGGACGCTTGCGGAACAGCACCACATAGGCATAGCCCACCACTTCCCCGCCCCGCGTCGCCACCAGATGGGGAAAGCGCCGGTTGCGCAGGTTCTTGCGACGGTCGCGCAGATCGTCCGGCTGCGGGGTGTCGGTATCCTCGACCCCCTCTTCCACCCCGCGGCGGATGTGGCGGCGATAGATCGCCAGCATCGCCTCCACATCGCTGTCCCGCGACGGCCGGATCACCACCGGCAGATCGTCGTCCGTCATCGGCTGTTCTGCTCCGTGGGCCGCGCTCATTCGGCGACCACATAGGTGTGAAGTCGGACCCGGCCCGACGAATCCACCTCACGATATACGCCCTGGATCTCCACGTCGAAGCCGGGGAAGGTGTTGAAGCAGGCTTCGAACATCTTCAGGTAATCGATCATCGGCTGCGCCCGCGCGGTGAGCCGCTCGCCCGGCACGATGGTGGCGATACCCGGCGGATAGACCACGAACGGCGTGGTGGCGATGCGCCCGGAGATGGCGTCGATGGGCAGATAGTCCACATCGTTGCGCACCAAGGCGCGGGCGGCGTCGTGGGGCGACAGCGCGATGTCCGGCAGGTGCTCGGGCGAGAACTGCATGGCCTGGAGGCCGCTGACATTGGCGTCGCGGAAGAAGCGGTGCATCTCCCCGCACAGATCCCGCAGCCGCACGCCCGCATAGCGCTGCGGCCGGCGGCGGAAGAATTCCGGGATCGCCTCTTCCAAGAGCGCATTGTCGTCATGCAGCTTCTTGAACGCCACCAGCCCGCTGATCAGCGTGCCGGCCTTGCTGGCCTCGACGCCGGGGGTGAGCAGGAACAGCAGCGAGTTGAGGTCGTTCTTTTCAGCGACAATGCGGTTTTCGCGCAGATATTGCGCCACCACCGGCGCGGGAATGCCGTGCTCGGTATAGGCCCCCGTCGCCCGGTCGAAGCCGGGGGTCAGCAGGGTCAGCTTGTTGGGGTCGGTCATGGCGAAGCCCGGCGCCATGCGCGAGAAGCCGTGCCAGGGCGCATCCGGGGTCAGTTGCCAAAAAGCCGGATCGGAGGCCAGTTGGTCGGTGCCCACCGCTTCCCACGGCACGTCATGGACGCCGCCATCGCGCAGCACGTCTGGGATCTTCACCCGGTCCGGCACGAACGGCTCGAAGAACCAGCGCCGCTCAGGCCGCACTTCCTTTTCCTCGAACTCCCGGCGCAGCGCGCGGATCTTCTTGCGCAGCTCGATGCCGAGGCGAATGGTGTCGTCCCACAGCACTTCGCCCGAGCGGCCCTTCATCATCTGCGCGCCCACGTCGAGGGAGGCGAACAAAGGATAGAAAGGCGAGGTGGAGGCGTGCTGCATGAAGCTTTCGTTGAAGCGGCGATGCTCCACCCGGCGCTTCTGGCCGGTGATGTGGCGATCCTTCATATGGATCTGCGAGGCCTGCGAGAAGCTGGCCAATTGCTTGTGGGTGGACTGGGTGGCGATGATGCCGGGCGCATCCGGCCCCAGATCCTTCAGCCCCATGGCGAAGCGCCCGGCATAGAGCGGGTGGAACTTCATGAAGCCGGCCCAGGCCTCGTCGAACAGGATGTAGTCGCACAGGTGCCCGATGCGGGCGACGATCATCTCGGCGCTGTGGATGGTGCCGTCATAGGTGCACTGCTCCACCACCGCCACCCGGAACGGGCGCGGCTTCTGCCAGGCGTCGGGGTCCTTCACCAAAGGATGGGTGCGGATGCGCTCGCGCAGCGCCGCCTCGTCGAACGCCTCCCAGCGCATGGGGCCGATGAGGCCGTGGGCATTGCGCTCGGTGGGCAGATAGACCGGGATGCCGCCGGAGATCATCAGGGCGCCATGGTGGGCGGCCTTGTGGTTGTTGCGATCGAACAGCACCAGATCGCCGTCGGTGACCAGCGCCGCCAGCGCCACCTTGTTGGAGGTGGAGGTGCCGTTGAGCACGAAATAGGTCTTTTCCGCCCCGAAGATCTGGGCGGCTTCCTTCTGCGCCTGGAGCGCGGGCCCCTCGTGGGTCAGCAGATCGCCGAGATCGAGCACGGAATTGTCGAGATCGTCGCGGAACACCGCCTCGCCCAGATGCTCCATGAACACCCGGCCGATGGGGCTGCGGGAGTAGAACACGCCGCCGTTATGGCCGGGGCAGGTCCAGAGCTGGTTGCCCTCTTCCGCATAATCCACCAGGGCGCCGAAGAACGGCGTCTTCAGCGTCTCGGCATATTGCTTGAGGCGGCTGATGAGGTTCTTGGCGATGAAGGCGGGGGTCTCCTCGGAGAGGAAGACATAGCCGTCGATGAAGTCCAGCACCTCGACGGGCAGATCCTCGAACCGCTTGCGCCGGATCAAGAGGATGATGGGGAAATCCAGGCCCCGGCGGCGCATCAGGTTGATGAGCGCGGCGGTTTTGCCCTCCAGGCCCTTCTTGCCCCAGTCCACCATCATGCAGCCGATGGCGGCGTCGGTCTGCACCGCGATCTCGGCGTCCTCGACCTTGCGCGCCTTCACCACTTCGAAGCCGGAGCGCTCGATTTCGTCCACGATCTGGTTGAAGCGGATGCCCTCCAGATCGTCGGCATCGAAGGCGGGGGCGGAGAACAGGAACTTGAAACGCCGGAAATATTCCATGGAAACCCGCTGAGATGCGACGTCCCGTGAGGGAGCGTCCCGTGGCCGCTGATCTGCGGGCGGGATCTTTGCGGGCGATATGTGACAGGCCCGTGACGGAGGCGGCTCAGCGTCACAAATGGCGCCCGCCCGGCGGCAGGAGCGGCCGGATTTCGGGCGGCAAGGTTCCGGCGGCAAGCCACGAGGGGCAAGAGACGAGAGCCAAGAGACGAGAGACGAGAGCTAAGACACGAGGGGCCAAGACACGAGGGGCCAAGACACGAGGGGGCGTGCGCCCCCTCGCCTGACCGCGCGGCGGATGGGCCGCCCGCTCCCCCCGATGGCCACGCGGCACATCCCGGCGCGGGCCGCAGCGCAGATGCGTGAAGCGCAGTCCGATCAGCTTGGGTGCAAGCTGATCGGTGGATGCGCTAGGCGACCTGCGAGGTGGTGGCCGTCGCTTCGGTCGTGGTGTCGGTCTTGGCCGCTTCAGTGGCTTCGGCCTGGGCCTTTTCGGCGGCTTCGGCTTCCGCCTTCTTCTTCGCCTCATTGGCTTCCACCGCCTCGGCAATGGCGGCCAGATCCAGCTTCACCACCGGCGCATAGGGATTGGACCCATCGCTTTTCGTGGTGCTGGAGGTGCTGGAGGCATCCGTGGTGGCGGCGGTGGCCGCCGTATCGGAAACGGCAGACGTCGCGCTGGTGGCGCTGGCGGCGCTGCTTTTGCTGCTGGAGCTGACCGCCCCGGCGCTCTGGGAGTACTGCTGCGATTGCTGCTGGGCCTGGGCGATCTGCTGGGTCAGTTTCTCGATCAGGGCCTGCTGCGCCTCGATTTCCTGTTCGTCATTGTTCTTCTGGGCCTCGGCGAGGGCAGCCTCCGCCTTGGTCTTGTCGGCTTCCAGCTTGGCCAATTTGGATGTGCTGGAAGATGATAACAAACTTGTGGTTGTAGAGCTTTGCGTGGCTGAAATACTGGACATGGTCATATCCCAAGCATGGTCCCCACCACGGGCAGACACTCGGTCGCGAGGCTTGCATGTAGCTGGCCTCCACACGTCCGCGTGATCCGCTGCCGCACGTTTGCGCAGGCACACGCCCGCGTGCCCCGCCCGGCCCGGTGGGCGCACGCTGGGGGCATGGCTCGAAATCGCAACCGAAACATGCACAATAGCGCATGGATTATCGCACCTTATGCCTCGCCACCGGCGGCACCGGCTTTCGTCTCGCCAAGCGCGATCCGGCCGCCCACAATTCCTTTTCCGGACGCCCCGACGCCCAGCCGGAAATCGATGCCCAGCTCCAGCGCATGGGCGATCTGCAGGAGAAGCTCTATGCGGAGAAGCAGCACTCGCTGCTGATCGTGCTTCAGGGCATCGATGCCGCCGGCAAGGATGGGGTGTGCTGGCACGTGCTGAAGGGCATGGGCCCGCACGGCTGCCATGTGACGGCGTTCAAGGTGCCCTCCGAGGAAGAGAAGGCCCACGATTTCCTCTGGCGGGTGCATCCCCACACCCCGGCCTTGGGCCATGTGGCGGTGTTCAACCGCTCGCATTATGAGGACGTGCTGGTGGCCCGCGTCCACGATCTGGTGCCGGAGACGGTGTGGCGGCAGCGCTATCAGGTCATCAATGATTTCGAGCGCGGCCTGCATTTGGCCGGCACCACGATCCTGAAATTCTTCCTGCACATCTCCAAGGACGAGCAGCTGAAGCGCTTCGGGGCGCGGCTGGAAGATCCGGACCGGCAATGGAAGATCAGCGCCAGCGACTATAGCGAGCGCAACCGCTGGGACGATTATATCGCCGCCTATGACGACATGATCGCCCATTGCTCGACGCCGCATGCGCCCTGGTACGTGATCCCCTCGAACCACAAATGGTTTCGTGACCTGGCCATCTCCCAGATCATCGCCAACACCATGGACGAGATGGACATGCAGCCGCCGCAGGCGAGCGTGGACGTGGCCGAGATCCGCAAGCTCTACGAGGCCGAACTGGCCAAGGCGGCAGCGGCCAAGGACGACGGCGAGAAGGGCGACGATTCAAAAGGCAACGGCGCCAAGGGAGACAAGTCCCAGAAGGCCGACAAGGGCGACTGAGCGTGCCGGCCGCAGCCGCTCGGACTGGCGCGACCGCACCCGTCTGCCCCCCATGAAAAAACCGGCCGCCCTTGAGGGACGGCCGGTCGCTTCAATCCAGCGTCGCGTATGGCGCGATCAGCCGAGCAGGGATCAGCCGAACAGCTTAGCGGCGGTCTTGGCCACCAGCTCGCCCTGGTGGCGGGCGCCGGCCAGGTCGATCTCGGACGGCTGGCGCGAGCCGTCGCCGGCCGCCAGCGTGGTGGCGCCATAAGGCGCGCCGCCGACGATCTCGCTCATGTTCATCTGGCCCTGGTGGCTATAGGGCAGGCCCACGATCACCATGCCGAAGTGCAGCAGATTGGTGATGATGGAGAACAAGGTGGTCTCCTGGCCGCCATGCTGGGTGGCGGTGGAGGCGAACGCCGCGCCGACCTTGCCGTTCAGCGCGCCGCGCGCCCACAGGCCGCCGGCCTGATCCAGAAACGCCGCCATCTGCGAGGACATGCGCCCGAAGCGGGTGCCGGTGCCGACGATGATCGCATCGTAATGCTCCAGATCGGCGACGGTCGCCACCGGGGCAGCCTGATCGAGCTTGAAATGGGCGCCCTTGGCGATCTCTTCCGGCACGGTCTCGGGCACGCGCTTGATGTCCACGGTGGCGCCAGCGCTGCGGGCGCCCTCGGCAACCGCCTGGGCCATGGTCTCGATGTGGCCGTAGGTGGAATAATAAAGAACCAGAACCTTAGCCATGGTGGCCTCCAGAAGATGTCGCGCAGAGCGCGCCCGCGCGGCGAGGTCGCCAGGCGCGAGGGGGCGCTGCGCCCCGTTTCGAATGCGGGCGGCACCCTCGCACAGGCCGGCATCGGGAAATAGTCGAATAAAATGGTGCGTTACGTCCTATCTTTTCGGACGTCGGCGCGAAACTTACCGCCGTATAGGGCGGAGCGGGGGAAGTGACCGCTCGTGTTCCCACCGTAGGCGAGCGTGCCTGTAAGCTGATCGGCGCAGGCTCCGGGACGTATCGACACTGCGCCCCGACCTCGCCGCTCGTCATGCCCGGGCTTGTCCCGGGCATCCACGCGGAGGGGCTTGTTCTACAGCTTCAAAGCTTGCACGGGCGTCGGGGCGTGGATGGCCGGAAGTCGGCTTCTGCCGACTTCCGCGGGCTCCCCAAAGTCGGAAAAATCCGACTTTGGGGACAAGCCCGGCCATGACGGTCCACGAGGGACGAAGCGTCCTCAAAAACGATGATGATCGACTGCCTAAGTGCGGCAGACGCCCTCGACGTCCGGCCCCTGAATATCGAGCCTCAGGCCTCAGCCCTGGGCAAACCGCCGAAACTCATTGGCGACCCGCTCATAGACCTTCTTCTTGAACGGGATCACCAGATCCACCGCATGGTCCAGCGTATCCCAGCGCCAGGCGCTGAACTCGGCCTTGTGGGCGCCGCCGCCGGGCTTGAGGATCTCGATCTCGCCCTCCTGGCCCATGAAGCGCAGGGCGTACCATTTCTGGGTCTGGCCGCGATACCGGCCGCGCCAGGCCTCGCCCGCCACCCGGCCGGGCAGGTCATAGGTCAGCCAGTCGTCGATCTCGCCCAGCAAGGTCACCGAGCGGATCGAGGTTTCCTCATAGAGTTCGCGCAGCGCCGCCGCATAGGGCTCCTCGCCCTTGTCGATGCCGCCCTGGGGCATCTGCCAGGAATGGGTGGCATCCACATGCTCCGCCCCACCCAGGCGCTGGCCCAGGAACACCTTGCCGTCGCCATGGAACACCGCAAGGCCGACGCAGGGGCGGTAGGGCAGATCTTCAAGACGGCTCATGACTCACCTTTCGCGGCACCGGACGCAATCTTATGCCATGGCCCGCGCCGCGATGCTGCCCCCCGGCGGTCGCCGTCCCGCCTAACTCTCCGCCGTCGGCCGGGGCGGGGTGCCGCGCGGATGCGCCAGCAACCGCTCCAGGCTCACGGGGCGGAAATCCCACACATCCACCCCCACATCGATCTGGCGGGGCATGGGCGAGAGCCGGCCGTGGGAGTGGCCATGCAGATTGATGCTGCCGCGCCGGTCGCCGTTCCAGGAACGGAACGGATAATGCCCGAGCACCAACTTATGCCCCTCCACCTCCAGTTCGGCATAATGCTGCACATCCACCCAGCCCGGCAGCTGGGCGGTGTCGAGCGGATCATTGTTGCCGATGAGGAGGTGCTTGCGTCCATTCAGCCGCGAAAGCAGCGCGCCGATTTTTTCCGGTGTTCCGCGTGCGAAATCCCCGAGATGCCACACGTCGTCGTGTGGATGAACGGTGTCGTTCCACGCTTGCTCCAATGCGGCGTCATGGGCCGCAAGTGACGCAAATGGGCGCTTTTGGATGTTCAGGATACGAACGTCGAAAAAGTGGGAATCGCTGGTGAATTGCAGGGCCATCGATGTCGTACTCCACGTTTCGCGTGCCACTCAGGCCCAGCGTAACGGCGGGATGTGACATCCGCGACGGGCGGCCCGTTTCGGGCCGCCCCCGCCTGACCGCCTCAATGGGCGCGCGCGCGCACCGGCATGGCGGTGGACCCCCAGGCCCGCAGGGAGGCCCAGGTGCGGCGATCCAGCTGGAACCGATCCACCGGCACCGAAGCCGAGAGCGCCCGAACCCGGCACAGCCCGACCCCGGACCACTGGAAGGCGCACTTCTCCAGCACCCGCCGCGAGGCCGGATTGACCACCCGGGCGGCGCCGGCGAGGGCCTCGATCCCGGTCTCGGAAAACACATAATCGATCACGGCGCGCATGGCCTCGGTGGCGATGCCGCGGCCCCAGAACGGCTCGCCGATCCAGTAGCCGATCTCGTGGACCGTCTCCGGCGGGCGCCGGCCGAAGCCGCACATGCCCGCAAAGGCTTGACCGGCCTCGCTTTTCACGAACAGGGCGTAGGTCCCCGCCTCCTCGCTCTGCGCCAGCGTCTCCACGAAGGCGCGGGCGTCGGAGAGGCGATAGGGATAGGGCAGGTTCGCCGTCATCTCGGCGATGGTGCGGTTGTTGGCCAAGGCCGCAATGGCCGCGATGTCCTCGATGCGCGGCGCGCGGAGCACGAGCCGTTCGGTTTCGAGGACGGGGATACAGCTCTCCGCGAGCGGCGCGCCCAAAGGCTGTTCAACGATGGTCATGGCGGGCTCCTTGTCGGCGGTCAGGCAGACGAACGAACGAAAACCGGGGAGACGATGGCTCGTCCCCCCGGTTTTCTGGAGCCCAGGCGTCCTGGTCAGGCTCCCACCGGCGCGACGAGCGCGGCGGGATCCTTCACTGGATTCTCGCCGCTTATTCAGCCGCTTCGAGGGCGGCGGGGACAACCGATACGTAAGTTCGGTCGTTCATCTTGGTGCGGAACTCGACGCGGCCTTCCACAAGCGCGAACAGGGTATGGTCTTTGCCCATGCCCACATTGGTGCCCGGATGCCATTTGGTGCCGCGTTGGCGCACGATGATGTTGCCGGAAATGACTTCCTGGCCACCAAACTTCTTCACGCCAAGGCGACGACCGTCAGAATCGCGCCCGTTGCGAGACGAGCCGCCTGCTTTTTTATGAGCCATTTGCGCTCTCCGTCCTTAAATCAGGCGTCGGCGGCGGCGGCTTCAGCCGGCGCCCGACGGACACGAACCGGGGCCTTGGCGATTTCGCCGTTGAGCCCGGAAATTTCAGTGATGCGCACCACGGTCAGGTCCTGACGGTGGCCGCGCTTGCGACGCGAATTCTGCCGACGACGCTTCTTGAAGGCAATCACCTTCTCGCCGCGGGTCTGCTCCACCACTTCGCCCGTGACGGACACGCCGTCCAGGAACGGGGCGCCCACATGGGTGGCCTCGCCGGTGATGAGGAGCACGGGGAACGTCACGATCTCGCCGGCTTCCGCCGTGAGCTTTTCAATGGTGATGACAT
Source organism: Azorhizobium sp. AG788 (assembly GCA_943369575.1). Taxonomy (GTDB): domain Bacteria; phylum Pseudomonadota; class Alphaproteobacteria; order Rhizobiales; family Xanthobacteraceae; genus Azorhizobium. The sequence goes on from CALRNP020000021.1 coordinate 13,603, forward strand.
CATCGGCTGCAACGCGATACTGCTTGCCGCCTGTTTTGATGACCGCGAACATCTTGTCTCGCTTTCGTGTTCAGCCAAGCCTCGAAGGGCCGGCTTCTTCCGGTCGGATGGGAACCTACACGTACCAAGGCACGCGCAAGAACGGCCCCTTTACGCCGCCGACCGCCGCGCTGTCAATGCGCAACCCGCATCAAGGCCGCGCAAAGCCTTGAAAAAGCAAAGCCGGAACAGGCGCACACGGATCGGCTTGCCTCGCCATCGAACCTTTGGCATCGAAGCGTGGCCGCGCCCGCGCAACCAAGGCGGCGACGCCCAGACGTCGGGCGCCCAACAGAAGGCCCGCCGATGCACCCGCCCTCCTCGCAAATGCCCGATGACGCTCCGGTCATCCGCACCATCGCCATGCCGGCGGACACCAATCCCAGCGGCGACATTTTCGGCGGCTGGCTGATGTCGCAGATGGATCTGGCGGCCGGCAACGTGGCCGCCCGCCGCGCCCGCGGCCGGGCGGCAACTGTCGCGGTGGAAGCCATCACCTTCCTCGGCCCGGTCTCGGTGGGCGACGAAGTCAGCCTGTTCGCCTCATTGCTGAGCGTGGGGCGCACCTCCATGCGCATCGAAGTCGAAGCCTGGCGCCGCGCCCGCGAGAGCGAGGACACCCGAAAGGTCACCGAGGCGATCTTCACCTTCGTGGCCATCGACGCCCACGGCCAAGCCCGCCCGGTCCCGCCCCAGGATTGACGCAGGCGTCCGCACCTTACGGCCGTATGCGTCGGCGGACCTAAGCCCGGCCTCGGCCACAAGCACTCGAACGCCACGAAGCTGCCCCCCGAGAAACCTGCTGACGGCGTGCATCGCGATGCAAGTCTGTGGGTGATTGCGCCGGCCGTGCGTTCCTCTCGCCGGCTCTCTTGTCTCGACGCACGCTCTCGGTTAGAAGCGCAGGCACCACGGCGAGGCGTCACACCCTCGTGCCTCGGCTGGAGAGGTGGCAGAGTGGTCGAATGCACCGCACTCGAAATGCGGCATAGGTGCAAGCCTATCGGGGGTTCGAATCCCTCCCTCTCCGCCAGCCCGCCGATTTGCCTCCTTGGCGCGATATTCTGCGGGATGGGCACGCAGAAGTAGCCGATTGCCGCACGCCGTTCAGTGGATCCAAGACACGCCGAACGCCCGGCGGGAGGTTCCTTGCCGTTCTCATGGTCCGGCTTGACCCCTGAACCGCCGTCCGTCAATGTAGTTGTATTGTGCAACTAATTATGATTTCGTCCCATGCCCGCGTCGCAATCCACCATTGATCTCATCCGCGCCGCCTCACGGCTGCTCGTCCGCGAATTCGGCTTCATGGGTGGCGCTTTCGCGGGAACCGACCTGCCGCCGTCCGCCGTCCATGCCCTCATCGAAATCGACGCCAGCGACGGCATTTCGGCCCGTGATCTCGGTGGACGTCTCCGCCTTGAGAAGTCGAGTGTCAGCCGGATGCTGCGCAAGCTCGTCGTCTCCGGCGACGTCATAGAAGAGCCGGGCGAGGAGGATGCCCGCACCAAGAGGCTCACCCTGAGTGCGGCCGGACGAAAGCGCGTCGCGGACATCCATGCCTTCGCCCGCGCGCAGGTCGCGGGCGCGCTGGAGCACCTTCCGTCTGAACGTCACCGGACCGTTCTCGACGGCCTGCGCCTCTACGCCGAGGCGCTGGCGGGGCGGCCTGACGCCTCGAGCGCTGCTCCGCAAACGGAAATCGTCTCGGGCTACCGGCCCGGCCTCGTGGCCCGCGTCACCGAAATGCACGCACTCTATTATGCGCGTCAGGCTGGTTTTGGCAGGCGCTTCGAAACTGTCGTCGCCGGAGGTCTCGCCGCTTTCTGTGACCGTCTCGACACGCCGGTGAACGGGATCTGGGCTGCACTTTGCGACGGGCGGATCGTCGGCTCGGTCGCCATCGACGGCGAGGATCTGGGTCCGGGGATCGCGCATCTGCGCTGGTTCATCGTCGACGATGAGATGCGAGGCACGGGCGTGGGGCGGCGGTTGCTGGCGGCCGCGCTCGCCTTTTCGGATGCACAGCACGTCGCCGAGACGCATTTGTGGACCTTCTCCGGCCTTCATGCCGCGCTGCATCTCTATCAAGAGAACGGCTTCGTGCTGGCTGAGGAACGTCTCGGCAGCCAGTGGGGCAAGGAGGTGCTCGAACAGCGTTTTGTGAGGAGACGGCCATGACGACCGCAGAGACGACATCTCCTTCCCTAGACGAATTGGCGGGATCTCCGCCTGCCTACGCACCGGCACGGCGGCTCGCCGGGAAGGTCTGTCTCGTCGTCGGCGCGACCAGCGGCATCGGTCGTGCAACGGCGCTGCGCATGGCTGAGGAAGGGGCGGCGGCCGTGGTCGTCTGCGGACGACGTCAAGCGCTCGGCCAGGATCTCGCGGAGGCTCTGTGCCGCAGAGGCTCGGAAGGCTTGTTCGTGACCGCGGACGTCACCTGCGAGGCGGATCTGTCCGGCCTCGTGGAACGCACGATGACCCGCTTCGGCAGGCTCGATGTTGCCTTCAACAATGCTGGATTCCAGGAGCGACGGGCCCCGCTTGCCGCCCAAATGGATGATGTCTATGCGCAGGTTTTCGATACCAATGTGCGGGCGGTCTTTCACGCCATGCGCTATGAAATCCCAGCGCTGATCGCCTCGGGCGGCGGCGCGATCGTCAACAACACCAGCGTCAGCGGACTGCGCAACCCCAATCCCGGTCTGTCGCTCTATGGTGCCTCCAAAGCTGCAGCCATCGCACTCACGCGGGCGGCGGCGATGGAGTATGCGCCGCAAGGCATTCGGATCAACGCGGTCGCACCGGGGCGCGTGGTCACGGACATGATGCTGTCCTCCGGCATCGCCGACATGCGCACCGTCGCGGCGAACCTGCCGCTCCGGCGCATGGGTCATCCGGAAGAAGTGGCTGCGGCCGTCGTCTGGCTGCTTTCGGGCGAGGCCAGCTACATCGTTGGCCACGTGCTCGCCGCCGACGGCGGCTTCCTCGCCGGATGAGACGTCGCGTGCTGTCTATGCGTCTTCCACATCGTGCACTCCTGTCGCCGCTCATAGGCGGCGTTAGAGGGCTATAGCGTAGAGATAGTGCTCATCTGGGTCTCGCGCGGCCCGCCAGCCCGCCGATTCTACGCCATGGCGCGTTATTCTGCGCGATTGCTACTCATTCACCGCCGATTGCCGCAGGGACTTGCAACGCAGATTTCGCCAGGACGTGGCCCGCTCGCGGATGGAAGCGGTCGTTCTGGATCAGGTAAATCGGGCTGCGAGGTGCGCGTCCCGCCATCGGGAATAATCCAGACAAGCTGCCTTTGATGTGCCGAGTGGCTTTGCTCGCGGCAGAATCGAACCCAGACCGGCTAGGGACGCCTGTCGTTCGTGAGGGGGGCGCATCTGGCGTCACGCCCATTCCGCATATGTGACGTCATAGCTACCGCCAGACCGTTTGATGCGGGCGAAGCCGAGGTCATTGAGGTGCATGCCGGCGATCAGCAGTTGCTCGGCGGCCACGCAGCCCAGAAGCCTCGACCGCGTGTCGGCGGCGAGATGGGCATCCTGATCAAACGCGATCGACACGTCGGGGCGCGGAATCTGAATCTGCGGGAAATGAACGATGTCGCCCCAGACCAGCAGGCTCGCGCCGCCTGAATCTAGCCGATAGCCGGTATGCCCGGCGGTGTGGCCCGGCAGCGGCAGCGCTGTGATGCCGGGAAACACCTCGCCGTCCTCGAAAGTGCGTAGTCTGTCACGATAGCCATCGAACGCCTGGCGCGCCACGAGGAAGTTGCCACGAGCGCGATCTGGCGCGCGGCTTAGATTGCCGTCATCCTGCCAGAATGCGACCTCCCGATGGTGGGCGACAAGCTCGGCGTTCGGGAAGGCGGCGGTTCCTGAAGCGTCCATCAGTCCCCCAACATGATCGGGATGGGCATGCGTCAACAGGATCGCATCGATTTCGGAAGGGTGGATGCCCGCAAGCAGAAGATTGGTTTTTAATCGGCCGCCCCACTGTTTGAATCCACCCGCTCCGGCGTCGATCAGGATCGTGTGACCGCTGCTGCGCACCAGGTAGCAGTTGATATGAATCGAGGTATGATCCGTTATCCCCGCATTTTCCTGCATACGGGCGGCATCGGCCGGGTCGATATTCGCGAGGAAATCGAAACTGGCGTGGAGATAGCCATCGCTGACGGCGGTAATTGTTAAATCACCGATCTGTTGGCTAGGTAATTCTAAACTCGACATTGGCTTCTCCTGGCACCCGCTCAATTTCGCGCGTGAATGCTCGACGCTTCATAGCCAAAGCAACGAATGCGCACGGTGAGGCCTGTATTGCGCCTTATGGCTTCGTCCAGTCCCCCCATGAACTGCGCCATGACTGGCGGCGTCCGAAATGGCTCAAGGCGATATTGGATTTCTGCGAAAGCGGGGTGCCCCCGGCCATGTCGGACAGTGACATAGACAATATGCACGTTCGCCAATGCAGCTTGGAGAATGCCGGTGCAGAGTTCGGTGCATTGCTCCGTGAGGTCTGCGAGTGCCTCGTCCTGCGGCATCTTGTCCGCCGGAATGTAGATCGTGACATTCGGCATTGCGGCCTACCGTGCCTTCTCGAAGGCAGCGTCATTGTCACTCGTCAATTGCGCGGTCATCGGCGCATAGACATGGACGCCTTTCGGCAGATGCTCGATGTCAGGCGTCTTGCCGCGCTCCACCTGGGCGAGCCAGCGATATTCCGGGAACTTCTCCATAGCGACCGCATGCATCGCATGTGGAGTGAGGCCAAGCTCAACCAGAGGCTCGGGGCCTGTGGCGCTCAACGCCAGATATTCGCCCTCGCCAATGGCCGGCGCGCGGTCGATCCCGCCATAGAGGTTCCGGTGCCAGTCGGTAATGTGCTGTTGCCAGCGTGCGAAATTGCCGCCGCCCTTCTGGCGGTATTCCTCGCCCGTCAGGATGTCGAGGCTATCGATCGAGTGTAGGGCGAGATAGACGGGGCAGCCACGGCTCAATGCTTTGAAACGCTGCGAGGTATGGAAACCGCTCACCGAAATGAGGGCTGGCAGCTTGTCCAGGCTGTAAAAGTCGTTCCATTCCGCTTCGCTGCCCGGATCGGCAAAGCTGCATTCTACCGTATAGATCATTATTCCACCTTCGACCGGAAGATTGTTCTTCCGCCTTGTCTATCGTTGATATTTTCTCACGATAAACTGCCGATCCATGCATACATATCGACAATGGATCATGCTTCAGTGATCTAATATCAAGGTGGCGGCGGATCGAAGGCCGAACCGTCCTGTCAGGAGCCGTCATGCGCCGTAAGATTCCCAGCAATTCCGCACTCATGGCGTTCGAGGCGTCGGCGCGTCATGGGAGCTTCGCTCGCGCGGCCGACGAACTGGCACTGACCGAAGGGGCGATCAGTCGGCAGATCGGCCGGCTGGAAGCGTTCCTCGGCGTCACGCTGTTCGAGCGGGTCGGCAATCGCGTCCGGCTTTTGCCGAATGGAGAACGTTATGCGGTTCAGGTCCGCGAGGCACTCGACCGGCTGGAGCGCGACAGCCAATATCTGATGGGGCAGCCGAGCGACGGCGCGAGCCTCGATATCGCAATCTTGCCGACGTTCGCCACGCGTTGGCTCATCCCGCGTCTAAAGCCGTTCCAGGAGCGGCATCCGCATATCACCCTGCATCTTGCGGAACGGATGGAGCCATTCGTTCTCACCGGCAGCGGGTTCGACGCTGCCATCCATTTTGAGCATCCTGCCTGGACGGGAATGCGGACGCACCGCTTGCTGCATGAGGTGCTGGTTCCGGTCTGCCATCCGGCGCTGATCAGGGGCCGAGACCCTGCCACAGCCCTCGATGCGCTGCCGCGGCTCCATCGCCGCCAGAACCCGGACGCCTGGCATCGCTATGCAGAAGAGGCCGGGGTCGTGCTGACCAATCCTGCGATCGGTCCCCGCTATGATCTTCACGCCATGCAAATCGAAGCCGCATTGGCCGGTCTCGGTGTTGCTCTCGTGCCGCGCCTCTATATCGAAAGCGAACTGGCGGAAGGTCGCTTGGTCGCGCCTTGGCCCGACGGTCAGTCGATCTCCAAGACCTTCTGCCTCATCCTGCCGGAGCCAATCCGACTGAGCGACGCTCCAATACAGGTATTCGCAAATTGGCTTCTCAAGGAGGTGCAAACGTCCGATTAAACATCCTTGATGTCAGCGTATGGATCGTGTCCCCCGACGTGGTTGTAGGGCGCCTCGTCTCCGTCGCGGGGATCATCCCCATCGGGGTCAATACCGACGGGCGGCGCGAGGTGCTGGGGGTGGAGATCGGCACCTGCGAGGCGGAGCCGATCTGGGCCGCGTTCCTGCGCCAGCTGACCCGCCGGGGCCTGCGCGGGGCGAAGCTGGTGGTCTGCGATGCGCACAAGCGGATCAAGGCGGCGGTGTCGAAGGTTCTCAGCGCCAGCGACACCACGTGGCGCGACATCATCCGAATACCTCTCTATCTTGACATTAATCCTTGTTCATCGGCACATGGCATCCGCCGGCGGCTGTCATGTTCAAGGTGGCGGACCGCATCGTCTGTTGGGGGCAGCGGATTATGGCTACGCCGATTGCGAATTCGACCTTCCTCGAAGCCACCAGCTACGGGCTGCTGCCGGAGAGCCAGATCAAGGCCAGCACCCTCACGGACATCAAGAACGCGTTCGGCGCCACGGGCACGACCACCGGCGCCTCACTGACTGTGGCGATCGTTCTCAATCGCAACCAGGATGCGGGCCAAGTTCTCGACAAGAGCTGGGGCGACCGGCAGAGGGCCATTCAGGATCCTGATCTCTGGTCCAAATACGGCGCCGACGTCAGTACCTACAATCATGTGAAGGATAAGCTGACCGAGCTGGGCGGCACGGTCCTCGATAGTGATGGCTATATCTCCAGTGCGGAATCGCGGACCATCTGGGTGACGCTGGACGCGACGGCCTTCAAGAAGGTCTTCGGCACAGATCTTTACCTGCTGGAGAATGGTAACGTTCCCATCGCCAGCGCCTGGGCGGGTTCGCTGTCGCTTGATGACAGCATCGCCAGCGATGTGGGCGGGTTCTGGGTGGACCAGAATGTGGGGGCCACGCCGGTCCAGGTGGGCGGGCAGGGCGTCACTCTTCCGGAAGGCCCGCAGGGCGTCGGCAATTATGATTACGGGCAGGCAAAGTCCGGCGTCACCCCCACCCCGACGGCCGTGGCCGATTATTATCATTACCCGCTGAACGCGCTGGGCCATCTCGGCATCGAAACGCCGAACATCGGGCTCGTGGAGCCTCTGCTCAATTTGAGCACTTATAATGATCTGCTGAATCAGCTGAACGAATACCGGCAGAACATCCTTGGCATCGCCCCGCTGACGGCCGAGGAACTCGTGCAGACGCAGGTCGGCGGCGGGTCCGGCACCTATACGAAGTCCGAAATGACGCTGGACGTCTCCATCGTCTCGGGGGCCGCGCCCAATAGCAGCATGATTTTCTACAGCAAGCTGCAAGATCAGGCCACCACGTTCGCGGCCACCCAGCAGGCGATTTGGGACACGACCAACAAGCCGGCCGTGCTCTCCTCCTCCTTCTCGGACATCGTCCGTTATGCGCCCAACAGCCCTTTTGCTTGGGCTTACGACCAACTGATGCAGGACGCCGCGCTGCGCAACGTGACCATCGCCATGTCGGCGGGCGATGGTGGCTCCGGCCAGGAATATGCCAACGGCGTCACCAATGGGCGCGATACGCATCTCAACAAGTGGGCGCTGGTGGTGAGCGCGACCTCGCTCTCTCCGATCAACACCGCCGAGCTCGACCCGACCCTGACCACACTAGTGAACAAGGCCCTGGCGCTAGACCCCCAGACCCTGTTCAACTTGACCGCTTCCGGCCTCAATGTCCTGCCCACCAAGCTGCCATCCTATCAGCTGAATGAGCCGATTTCCGCCGTCACGGCGCTGACCGAGGCGGTCTGGAACCAGTATGTCATCACTAACGGGCAGATGGGCCAGCAGGACTATACGAGCAATTATTCCGGCTCCGGCGGCGTCGATGTCACACAGCCCATTCCGGAGTATCAGATCCGGTTCGGACTTTCCCCGGTTGATGTCTCCAACGGCCAAACCGGCCGGGGAGTGCCGGATGTGTCGGCGCTCGGCGGCGGCAGCATGTTCTATTACGTGCTGTATTATCTGAACGATAACCCGCAATATCAGGGCAATGCGGGCACCAGTTCCGCGACGCCCATGTGGGCTTCGCTCACGGCGCAGATCAACGCCATCTTCGCGGATCAGGGCCTGCCTCACCTCGGCTATTACAATGACCTGCTCTATCAGGCCGCCGCGCTGACGCCGGGCGCGTTCAACGATGTGTCGCTGGGCAACAATGTGTCCAGCTACTATCTGGCAACCCCATCCACCCCCAATGCCATTTATGATCAGGCGACGGACCAATGGCTCGTGCCCACCGGCCTCGGCTATACGGCAGGGGAGGGCTATGACACGGCCAGCGGCCTCGGCACCCCGAACGGGCTGCTGCTGGCGCGCACCCTCGCCAATATCGCCCACAATGAGCTTTACGGCACCGATGCCCCGGTCTTCAAAGCCATGGGCAACCTGTCGGGCACCGCGGACCGGAACCAGACGCTCCTTGTGCAGTCCACGCTCGGTTCCGATGCAACGGTGAATGTGAGCGGCGCCGACGCCACCTTCGAATTCGGCAATGCCTCCAGCCGCGCCTGGACGGCGCGGCTGGCCGAACAATCCCTGCAGACAGACTTCTCAGCGGACCTCGTGAAGCTGCTGGATGGCGCCAGCCAGGCCGCGCCGGGCACGGTGAGCGTCGCCGCCGGCGAAAGCGTGGGCGTGACCATCAATGACAAGGGCGCGGGCCTCTACCAGGCGAAATACACCAATGATTACGGCTTCGTGAGCTGGGGATCAGCCGATGGCGCGGTAACCCTCGCCCGTCCGGTCATGGTGGCCGAGACGGCGCAGGGCGATGACCATGTGAATGCCGTGGTGCGCCTGCGTCAGAGCGGGGTCCTGGACGAGCACCTCATGCTGTATCGCGTGGATGATCTGGAGGGCCACATCAAGGTGAATGACGGCACCGGCCACATCATCACGTTGGCGCCGGGTGATGCCGGCTATGCCGCCGCGGCCGCCCAGCGCGCCTATAAGGATGTGCACGACAAGATCACCATCGACGGCGCCGGCTATGCCCAATACAGCGAAACCCAGATCAAGGACGTGAACCATGGCGACATCATCGCCATGTCGCTGAAGGCGGGCGACCACACCTATTGGGGCTTCACCGGGGGCAACGAGACGGTGAATGGCGAGCACGTGACCCATCTCTGGAGCTATGGCAACAACACCTATGGTTTCGAGGATCTCTATGGCGGCGGTGACCGCGACTATAACGACCTGATCGTCCAGCTCGACTTCACTAGCACCGCCGGCAGTGGCCTGCTGGTGTGAGGCGGACCATTCTGGTGGCGTGAGTCACCGCCCTCCTGGATGCGCCCTGCGCGGGGGACTGGCCCATAGCGCATCCTTCCAACTCGGCGAACAGACTGCACCATCAAAATCCGGGATCAATCACCTCGCGCCCGGACATGCGCCGGTGGAAGCCGGGCAATATCGCCGCTCTGGCACGGGTGACGTTCCATTTTGCGCGCTCCACCTCGGTGGCGCTTCGCTGGGGCTATGCTGGGGAGCAGACGTTCAGAATTGCAGGGTGAGAGCGGCGTTGAAGCCGTTCACCGTCGCCGACGACGCAAACTGCCCGCTGTAGGACAGCGAGAAGACCGAGGCGGGCGAGATCTGCAGATCGAAACCTGCACGCACCAGCGCCGCGTCGGTGGCGATCGGCACCCCCGAGACGGAGAAGGACGCAGCGGGAGCGGCGATGAAGCTTGCCGTCGCCGCCGAGGCCGTGTCGCCGAAGGCATGCAGCCAGCCCACGGAGAGGCTTGGAGAGACATTCAAGCCGCCGAGCGAGATCCGATTGGCATTCAGGCGCACGCCGAGGCTGGAATAGGCCGTGTCCATCGTGCTGCTGGCAACGCTCAAGGCCGCTGCGCTGCCGACTTCCGAGACCGCGTCCATGTTGAGATGGACATAAGCCAGCCCAAGGAACGGCGACACGGTCAGGGGCGAGACCGCGAAATTGGCGGAGACTTCGCCGAAGACTTGTGTCAGCCCGGCGTCGGGGCTGGAGTTGTTCGCGCCGAGGAAGGAGCCAAAGGCGACGGTGCGGGAGGCCGTGCCGCTGTTCCAGCTATAGGTGGCGCCGAGCGCCAGGTTGACCGGCCCCAGAGGCCCACCCGCATAGAGGCCGATATCATAGGTATCGAAGCTCATGGACGAGTTCAGCGCGCTGACTTGATATTGCGTCTGGCTGTAGCCGCCGATGAGGCCCATGGTCCAGGATGGCCCCACCGGAACGTCGATGCCGAACAGCACGCCGCCGAGATCGGCTTCGAGGCCAGTGGCGTTGCCATTGCCGCTGAAATTGCTCCAGGTGCCCACGCCTTGCATCCACAGCGTCGGCGTCCAGCCCGCAGCGAGTTGTGCCGTCGCCGGCTGTCCGGCCCCAGGCGTGCCGCCCGCCTGCCGCAGGCGCGCCCCCACCGCGTCGCGCAGCAGGATGGACTGGCTCTGCAACACGGTCGGCGTCGAGGCGTAGATCTCGCCGGACATCGTCTCGAACGCGAGGCTCACATTCTCGCCGAGGAGTGAGCCGAGAATGCTGGTGTAGAGTGGATGGTTCGCCGGCAGACGTTCCGCCGCGGCGGCGGCCGCGGCCTGGTTGGCGGTGGTGGCGGAGTTGCTGAACGGCGTGCTGTTGCGGGCCAGCGTCAGTGTCGCCGACGTGCCGGAGAGGCTCACAGCGGTCGTGAGAAAGTTGAAATTGGTGGAGACGCTGCTGAATTGGCCGCTGACGCCGCCCTGGGCCGTCAGGAAGGTGTAGGTGGTGCCCGCCGCATAAGCGCCACTGGCGGCGATAATGGTGAGATTGGCTCCATCCACCCGCGCCGAGCCGGTCGCGGCGATGAGATCGGAGGCCCCGGCGGCATTGATCTCCACTTCGTTGGTGGCGCCTTGGTGCAAGTAGACATTGCCAGCCACGCTCAGGGTGCCGATGGAATTGCCCGCCGCCACCGTGCTCCCGCTCCGGGCGTCGATGCCGCCCACGGTGCCGGTGCCGCCGAGGCGCCCGCCGTCGGACACGGTGACGGTACCCGTGATCCGGCCATTCGCGGCCAAGATGCCGCCGCGGGCGACGGTGGCGCCCCGCGTCAGAATGTCGGTCGAGGCCATGTTCAGGGTGCCGGTGACGCCGTCGAAATAGCCGGCGGCGTCATAAAGATTGATGCGGCTCCAATAGCTCAGCGGCGTGCCGTAGAAGGCTGCAAAGGCTTCACCTTCCGTGTTCACGATGATCTGATTGATGGTCGCAGTGCTGAGCTGACCCTGAATGCCGCCTTGCGGCGCCAGCGCCAGCGCGGCAGCGCTCGTTCCGCCATAGAGCGTCGCCAGGAGAATGGAGGCATCGGCCATGCCGGCGGGGGCCTGCTCCCGCGGCGCGGCGCTATAGGACAAGGTCGGCAGGCCGTAGGTCAGATCCGCGCGGTAGCCATCCGCCCATGCCTGCGACGGGAGGTAGGGATTGTTGGCGGTGTTCGCCTGGCTGCTGGCGCAGGCCGCGATCGACTGGCCGCACTGGGACTGAAGATATAGTCTCAGTTCTGTGGCCGCGGTCGTGAACAACGCTGGTAGCGACTGCCCCTGATCATCTTTGGTGTTATTGAGATAGGACGGGTCGGTCAGGGCCTGCGCGAGATCGTAGGTCACCAGCGATCGGGCGCCGATGATGTCGGTGGGATAATGCGCACCGAGAACCACGCGGCTTTCGCCATATTGCGACGCCCGCGCCATGACGCTCTGATAGAGCTCGGGCACCATCATCGCGATCAGGATGCCGCTCGTATAAGCGTAGGTGGTGTGGCCGCTGGGAAAGGCCGAGTCGAAATTATTGATTGACCAATATGACGACCCGAACGGGTTGTAGGAGGCCGTCGCCACTTGGTACGGCCTGGAGTTTCCGTAAGGGTTCTGGCCATAGGGGTTGGCGGCGGTGACTTGCCATGCACTGTTCGAAACGCCGAAGGCGACATCATACATACTGGATGTGGTGTTGGGTAAACCGTTCGACGTCGGCAATGTCGTGCCTGCCGGCGCCACCGCCGGCCCGGAGGGCTGAGGCAGGTTGTCACCGGCGCCGGGGGTGTAGGAAGAGCTATTGCCGTAGCCGCCGTTGGCAAAGTAACTCTTCGCGACGCTAGCATCCTTCTCCGTAAAATTGATCGTTGCTGCGGTCAGCAGGTTCACGACGCTCGGTACTGCCGCAGACGTTAGAGCACTACCATCGGTAGAGCTGATGCCGACGGCGGTGGCGTAATAGCCGCCCAGCACCGGCCCCAAGGCGCCCACCGGCTGCGCCGTGTTCGCGCTCCCGGCCGCAATATTGAAGCCGGTGGTGAAACTGACGATGTTGGCGTCGCTCATGGCGAGCGCTTGCCGCTGGGGGCTCGCATTGTTGTTGCGCAAAATACCCGTGTTGAGCGCGGCGTGTAGCGAGTCCATTCCGACCCTGCTGCTGGTCAAGGCCAGGAATGGGGAGAGCAGGTTTATTGCGTTCACATTGGCGATGTAGATGTTGGGCGATGCCGATTGCGCAGCCGCCTCCCGCACAGGCGCTACAGCCACGGCCAGTCCCAATGCCACACCAAATGCCGGCCTGCGCATGTCCTACCCCCCTACCTACGCCCGTAAGGATTAGACTGAGGGACACCGTCTTGCATCGTCATATGCCGTCACACAGCTGATTTTGTTCAAACTGTGGCGAAAATGCTGCGATTGACGACTGCAGAGCGGTGCGGAACCCGAGCCCATCCGGCGCATTGCAGGGTCAATGCCGCGCCCAGAGGCCCGAAGGTGCCGCGCCCACGCTGGGCACGCCCGAAGCGCTGGCATGGCGGCGGCCATGCGCCAGAACGGGCTTCTCCTATGGCGACGAGGCGGGACGTCTCATACCGACGCAAAGCCGCGCCGGGGCGGCTGGCCTCCCTGAGAGAGGCGAACTCAGCCTTCGGCCCCGTGATGGTCACGCCTTGTGGGGGGAGCCCGCCTCCGGTGCGCTCATCCGCCAGACCTTCGCGCTTTGCTGGGCCGCCCACATAGCCTGATAGCGGCCGCCGGCCGTCTGAAGTTCCGCATGGGTGCCGGATTCGGTCAGGCGTCCATTCTCGATGACGAGGATGCGGTCGGCCCGCACGATGGTGGACAGGCGATGCGCGATGACGATCACCGTCTTCTGCCGCACGAGCGCGTCGATGGCGGCCTGAACCTCATACTCGCTGTCCGGATCGAGCGCGGCGGTCGGCTCGTCCAGGATGACGATGGGCGCATCCTTCAGAAGCGCCCGGGCGATGGAGAGGCGCTGCCGCTGCCCGCCCGAAAGGCGGCACCCGCCGTCACCCAGGCGAGTCTGCCATCCTTGCGGGAGCGCCGAGACGAAATCGAGGCACCGGGCCGCGCGGGCGGCCGCCTCCACCTGCGCGGGGCTCGCTCCGGGCGTACCGAAACGGATATTAGCCTCCACCGTGTCGTCGAACAGGTGCACATCCTGGAACACCATGGAGACGAGGCCGTCCAGCGCGCCGGGCGGCATCCGCCGCAGGTCCACGCCGCCGATGGAAACGTGGCCCTGCTGGGGGTCGGCGTGACGCATGAGCAACCGCGCCAGCGTGGTCTTGCCGGCTCCCGAGGGGCCGACGATGGCGGTCATGCTCCGCTCGGAAAGCTGGAATGACACATCCTGAAGCGCGGGCCGTCCGGCGCGGGCGTGGCGGAAGGTCACCGCTGCGAAGGTGATCTCGCAGGAGCGGGGGATGCCCGTGGGCAGCGCCTGCGGCAGGGGCGGCTCGTTGAGCAATGCCTCCACCCGCTCCAGCCCGGCCTGCATCAGCGCGATCATGGCCGTGTAGGAGACCACGTCCGACAGCGGGCCGGCAAAGCGCGCCGCCATGACCATGACGGCCAGAACCACCGCCGGTTCCAGCGTGCCCCGCGCCACAAACAGCAAGCCGGAAGCCGTGGCGGCGAACAGCCCGAGTTCGACGATGCTCGCGATCAGCAGCGTGGGCCGCGCGCCCCGCCGGTGGGCCTCCACCTGCACCTGTTCCAGCCGGACAAGGCTGGCCTGGAGGGCCTGCGCCTGCGGACCCGCACAGCGTGCGGCGCGGATGACGGGCAGGCCCTGCACATAGTCCATGATCTCGGCATTCACCTGCTGGTGCGCCTGCGCCAGCGTGCGCATGTTGCGGGCGAAGGCGGGCTTGCGCCAGGCCTGGAGCGCCACGAGGACGGGCAGCAGCGCGAGCAGCAGCAGTCCGAGCCGCCAGTCATAGACAAGTGTCGCCACTGCCACCACCAGCGGCGGCAAGGTGGCGCCGAGGATGAGGTCGGCCACCGTGACGACGTGGCTCAAATGCTCGTCGACGCTGCCGAGCACGGAGGCCTGGATTTCCCCGCTGCGGCGATCCAGAAGGCGTTCCATCGGCATCCGGCGCAGATGCGCGCCCAGCCGCGTGCGCAGCAGGTGCGAGGCGTGCGCCATATGCCCGTCATAGTCGAACCCCTGCGCCCACCATCGACACACGGCGGCGGCGCCGGCAAGGACGGTCATGACCAGGAGCCACGCGAGGGCGCGCGACACGTCCTGCGCCGCCAGGAGAGCGTGGAACACCGGCAGCACGCAGGCGATGGCGAGCCCGTGCAGCATCCCGGAGACCGCGAGCGCGCCGAGGCTGGCTTGCAGGCGCGGCGCCTGCGTGCCGACGCTATCAAGCAGCCGCCGCCAAGAGCCGCGCCACCGCGCGGCGTTCGCGGGCTGGCCTGCGGACGTGGTATCGGGGGGAGTTTCGTCCGGAGCCTGCGTCATCTAGCGCCTCCGTCGAGTGGGACCGCGCCGAGGGCCCAGGTCTGCGCCCGCTCGCAGGTGGTCCAGAGACGGGCATAGAGGCCCCCCTGCGCCAGCAGGGCGTCATGAGTGCCGTGGGCAACGATCCGCCCGCCATCAAGGACGAGGATCTGGTCGGCGGTGCTGATGGTGGCGAGGCGGTGGGCCACGATGAGGACGGTCCGCCCCCGCATGAGGGCGGAGAGCGCGGCCACCAATGCGGCCTCGTTCTCCGGATCGGTGAATGCGGTCGCCTCGTCCAGCACCAGGATCGGCCGATCCTGAAGCAGGGCCCGCGCAATGGCGATGCGCTGACGCTGGCCACCGGAGAGGAAGGCGCCGCGCTCGCCCGCCCGCGTCTCGTAGCCCTGCGGCAGGGCCATGATGAAGTCGTGCGCCTGCGCGGCACGGGCGGCCACCACCACCGCATCGTCGCCGGCATCGGGACAGCCGAGGCGGATATTGTCGGCGATGCTGCCGGCGAACAGGAAGCTGTCCTGGAACACAAAGGCCACATGGCCCAGCAGCGTGTCGGGTGCCATGTCGCGCACATCCGCGCCCCCCACCCGCACGCTGCCGTCCGTTACATCAAAGAAGCGGGGGATCAGCCGCGCCACGGTGGTCTTGCCGGCGCCGGACGGGCCGACCAGGGCCGTCACCGTCCCCGGCATGGCCGTGAAGCTTAGGTCCGCCAGGGCATCGCAGCCCGCCCCGTCATAGCGGAAGTGCACGCGCTCGAACACGACGCTGCCGTCGGTGGGGCATGCCGTTCCCGGCGACCGGATCGGCTGCGGGGGAAGCGCCAGAAGACCACAGATGCGTCCCGCGCTCTGCTTCGCCTTCTCCACCATGTGGTTGAGCATCATCAGAGGCATCAGGGCTTCAGCCATCCCGGTCCCGAACAGCAGGGCCGCGACCCAGGACGGCACGCTGAGGCTGCCGTCATGCACCAGGAGCGCCCCGAGCCACAGCAGCGCCAGCAGGGTGGGCAGCGGGCTCAGGACCGCCAGGGCGAAGCGCCCCGACAGGCGCGCCTCCCGATACCAGTCGGTCAGCATGTGGAGATAGAGGTCGAGGGCCTTCTGGTAGCGCCCGAAGCTCTCGCCGCCGCTCTCGAACGTGCGCACCACCGGCATGGCCTGCACATAATCCACGATGGCCGCGCTTACTTGCTCGCGGGCGGCATTGTAGCGGCGGGTGCGTTCGCCATGGTTGCGCATGGCAAGGCCGAGCCCCGCCGCGCCGAGGGCGAGGACGCTTGCCGCCGCAAGGGCGAGCCGCCAGTCGAGCGCAACCAGCAGGCCGAAGCTGAGAAGCGGCATGGCATAGGCGCGGGCGTAGAAGGGGGTGCTGTCCGCCACGAAGACATGCAGCGCCTTCACGTCGTCATGCACCACCTTGGCGAGGGTGCCGGCGCCTTCGCGCTCCATGAGGCCGAGGGGCACGCGGGCCAGATGGTCCGCAAGCCGGGTGCGCAGCAGCCGCTCCAGCCGGAAGGCGGCGTAATGGGACTGGTCGAACGCCGCCAGCCGCAGGACATAGGCGGCGATGGTCGCCGCAAGCGCCCCGCTCAGCGGCGCCCATGGCCAGGCAGCCGACGCGTGCAGGATCGCGGCGGCGGCGGCGGCGCAGCCCCAGAGGGCGCCGAGTGCCGCAACCGTGCTGAGAATGGACAGCGCGATGGCCAGTCGGATGCGGGGGCGGACCGGCGCCATGAGGGTCCAGTGGTCGCGCCGGCGGGGCGTGGCGGGTGACGTCACCGGATCTCCGGCCCCGGTGCCCGGTAGCCCAGCGATACGGCGGCGGCGGCAAGGCTCGCTCCGACCGCAAGCACCACCACGGCGCCATATCCGATCACCGCCGCAAGGTTGGCTGCGGTGGTCATGGTGCCCATGGCGGCGATCTGGGTGATGCTGAACTGAAGGGTGTAGTCGGTCGCCGGGCTCTCCCGCGCCGCGCGGTCCATCATCAGTGTGGCGAGCACGGTAGCCGCCGGATTGTAGCCGAGGAAGAACAGCACCGCGCCCAGCCCGGCGAGGATGGCGCCGCCGTCGCCCACCACGAGCAGAACCGCGAGCATGCCCGCCGCCTGCATCAGCGCACCCGCCAGAAGCGCCGTGCGCCGGCCGATGCGGCCGAGGCACCAGCCGGTCGCCAGGGCCGCGCCGAGCCCCGCCAACGAACCTGCGATATTCACCACCAGGCCGATGCGTGCCAGCGACCATCCCGCATCGACGAGGGCCGGCGTGATCACCGCATAGGCCATGGCGCTGCCCATGGGAAAGAGCAGCAGCAGCAAGACCAGGCGGCCGGCCCCCGGCATGCGCCAGAAGGTGAAGAACCGGGCGAAGACCCGCCGGGTGGTAACGGTGCGGGCCGGTGCCTCCGGTTCGCGGAACACCAGGAGTTGGACCAGCGAAACCGAGGTGCCGCAGGCAAGCACGGCCATGGCGCCGCCCCAGCCGATCACGGGATAGGCCATGAGCACGACCCCGCCCCCCAGCAGATTGCCGACCAAGCCCCCGGCGATCTGGAGACCGTTGCCCAGCCCCCGTTCCGCGGGCGCGAGCAGGCGGCAGGCCAGGCCGTCCACGGCAATGTCCTGGGTGGCGGAGGTGATCGCCACGGCGAGACACAGGCCATACACGAGCGGGAAGTCGGCCATCAGATCGAGGGTGCCGATGGCCAGCAACAGCCCCACAAGCGCGGCCTGCGTGGCCAGCAGCCAGCCGCGATAATGGCCGAGCCCGCCGAACCGCAGCCTGTCCACCAGCGGCGCCCACAGCGCCTTGAGCGGCCAGACCAGCCCGAGCATGTAGGCGAGCCCCACCGTCTCAAGCGGGGCTCCCCGCTCCCGCAGGATCGCGGCGAGCGCGACCACGAAGAAGCCGAGACCCAGATATTGCGTCGTGTAGAGGCTTGCGAGCAGCAGCCATGCCCGGCGCGTCATCAGGCTGGTGCGGAGCGCCGCACCGGCAGGCAGGGCGGCGTCCATGCCTCAGAACCTGTGCGACAGGCCAGCGATGAATGTCCGCCCCCGGGCGACCCCGCCATAGCTGATGCCGGCGGCCTTGTTGTAATAGCCGTAGAGCTCATACATGTCGTCCAGCAGGTTGTCGGCGCGCAGATAGACTTCCGTCTGGCCTTGCGCGATGCCCACATGGACATCCAGCTTCTGGTAGCTGTCGAGATTGAAATTGTTCTGCGGGTCCGCCGGCCGCGCGCCCACATAACTGTAGCTCACCAGGCTCTTTAGCATCGGGTTTGACAGGCCGAGGAAGGGCGGCAGCGCGGTCTCGTAGGAAGCCTGGATCAACGCGCTCCACGGCGAGACATCCGGCACGCCGTTGCCGGCCAGAATGTCGCCCTCCCCCGCCCCGTAGACGCTGCTGGTGATGGTGGCGTCCACATAGCTCAGCCCGACGGACAGTGCGAAGCCGTTGCCCGGCCGCCACTGGCCCTGCACCTCGAAGCCCTGGCTGCGGGTGTCCGCATTCACCGCGCTCACCACATAGGTGGCGGAATTGTAGGACAGCAGATGGTTGTCCGAGACCCAGTTGACATAAGCCGCGCCGCTGAGGGCGAAGCGGTGGTCCGCGGTCTGCGTGGTGAATCCCACTTCGATCATGTCGTTGATGGCGCCTTCGAAGGGTTCTCCGTCCGCCACTTGCGTCGCATAGATGTTGAAGCCGCCGGGCGTATAGCCGCGCGCATATTTCGCGCGCAGTTCGGTGTTGCCGGTCAGGGCATAGGTGAGCATGGCCCGGCCGGTGGTCGCCGTCTCGCTCAGGGAGCGACTGTCGCCGCTGAGTGTTCCCCAGTTCAGGAAGGTGCCGTCATAGCTGGTGGTGTTCCAGTTCTGGCGCAGGCCCAGCGTCAGTTTCAACGCATCGGTCAGCGGCACGGTGACATCGCCATAGATGGCGTAGGTGTCCGTGATGAAATTCCGGAAGCTTGGCGTATTGGCGCCATAGCTGTTGAGCGGGGTGTTGTAGGAGCCGTCGGCGTGCTGGAAGAACATGCCGGCCACCCAGTCGAGGGCGGAATTCGGCAAGGACGACAGCCTCAAATCCTGCGTAAACACCGCTTCCGATGCCTCGTCCTGCGACCAATATTGGGAAGGCGAGCCATATTGCGCGGTCATGATGTTGGCGTCATAGGCCGCAATCTCGGTGTTGCTGGAATTCACATAGGAGCTGATGGATGTGAGGCGTCCGATGTCGAGATCATGGTTCACCTGAAGGGCGTAGCGATCGAACGACTTGGTGAGGCCGTCATAGAGGCCGGGCGTGAGATTGACGCTCGGTGGATTGCCATAGGGCCGAAGGATCAGAAGATTCGGCAGTTCATCCACATTCTCGTGCTCGACCGTGAGCAGGGCGGAGGTGCCCTTGCCCGCATCCCACAGCAAGTGCGCGCGGAAGGCGAGGTCGCTTGGAGAGCTGAGCGGCTCCCCGTTCGCCGCGTTGGTCACCCAATGATCCGACTGCTGGAAGCGCATGGCGAGACGGCCGCTGAGCGCGTCGCCCATCGGACCGCCGACGGCGGCTTCCAGCAGCGACTGGCCCTGCTCGCCATATTCGACCCGGCCATAGCCCTCCAGAACCCGTGTGGGGCGGCGGGTGGTGACGTCAATGACGCCACCGAGGCCCGATACGCCCGATGTGGTGCCCTGCGGCCCCTTCAGGATGTCCACCGAATCCACGTCCAGGGTGCCGAGCGACATGTGCCGCGCGCTCACCGGCGCGCCGTCGATGGCCATCGGCACGGCGCCGTCATTCAGGTTCATCGGATACATGGATCCGACGCCGCGCACATAGATGGTGGACAGATTGGTGCCGCCCGAGGAATTGACGTTCACGCCGGGCGTCAAGCGCAGGACCTGCTCCACCGTGCTGAGGCCGAGTGCCTCCAGCTCGGTGCCGGAGAAGACATTGGTCGTGTAGTCGACGCCGGCGCGGTCTTCCACCAGCAGCGTGCCGAGCGCGATTTCGGACCCGCCGCCCGCCGCCTGCGCCTGCTGTGCCTGTCCCGACGCCGCCTGCCCGTGGGCAAGGCCTGGGGCTATGAGTACGGCAGTGGCAATGGCGAGGGCATTCAGGCTTGAACTGCTCAACAGCAAGCGGGCAGACCGGCGGGACATGGCAATCTTTCTCATCGAAACCGTTGGCCGATAGTGTTAGGAAAATCGGATTGAGTTCTCCCCGCATCGGGTCAAACAATGCCCGGATCGGATCACTCAGGCCTGAATTTCATGCATGAAAGTTCATCCGCCGTCCCAGAACAGGCGGCATCCGGCCTCCTGGTGTCGGACGTTCTTTACGGTCAGAGCCCGCAACAGCTGGATCCGGGTTGCTCCTGCTATTCCATCACCCGCATCATCGAGGATGGATTGGAACTATTCCAATGGAGTGGCTTGTTTGAAGTTGTAAAAGAAATACAGATTCTCGACGATTCGAACCGGATTTGCTTCAGCTTCAACTCCTGCACCACAGGTGGCGCGAAATGCTCCTATGTGGATGGCGGCCAGCGGGAGTACGACATCGACGACAATTCCGGGCGTATTCAGTATGGGCCGGGACGGCGGGGGACCTATTGCCAGCAGGGCGCGATCCATAGCCTCTCGGTCCTGATCCATCCCGACCTATTCGAGAGCTGGGCGGGCGACGCCCATGTCGCATTCAAGCGGCTGATCGCCGAAGGCGGCGTGCTCGATGGGTATCGCGGCGGCGAGCTATGCGAAACGGCCCGCATGCTTCATCGCGCGCTGGTATCCCCTGCGGACGCCGGCGCAGCGGCGGGGGAGCGCCACCCGCTGTGGCTGCGGGGGCAGTGCATGACCTTCGTCAGCCTCTTCCTGGAAGACCGCGCCGGAGCGGGAGCGACGGAGGTCTCCACCCTCGACCGCCGGCGGCTGATGCGGGCACGCGACCGGCTGCTGGAAGATCTGTCCCGGCCGCCCATGCTTGCGGATCTCGCGCGGGAGGTGGGGCTGAGCCCGTCCAGCATGAACCGGGGCTTCCGGAAGCTGTTCGGCTCCAGCCCGTTCGCCCTGTTCCAGCGGGAGCGGATGGTGGCGGCCCGGCAGAGGCTTCTGGCCGGGGATGAGCCGGTCATGAGCGTCGCGACCGATTTTGGCTATACCAATGCCAGCCATTTCTCCACGGTGTTCCGCAAGCAGTTCGGCCTGCTGCCGGGCGAGATCCGGCGCACGCGATAGGCGCGCCCGACCGGCCGGTCCGCATCTCGGCATGCACAGGAGCCTTTGCTCCCGATAGCTTCCAAGTCCCGGCAGGTGGAATGTTGGGGCTGGGGTCATCGCAGCGCCGTGAGGGCGCCTGTCATGGACTTCGACGATCGGACGAGGCCGGCCGTCACCGACGGCGGTTCAGGCTGCTGGGGGAGAAGCCCGTCGCCTTCCGGAAGGTCTTGCTGAAATGGCTGAGATTGGTGAAGCCGGTGGCAAGCGCGGTCTCGGTCACGGTCTGGCCGGTGGACAGCATGTTGGCCGCCGCCTCCACCCGCATCTGCGTCAGATAGGCGTGGATCGACTGGCCCACATGGGCGCGAAAGGCCGTCTTCAGGCTCTTCTCGTTGAGGCCAACCTCGCGCGCGAGACGCGTGATGGTCCAGGGCTCATGCAGCCGCTCCTCGATCAGGCGCTGCGCCTCCTCCACCCTGCGCTGCGCCCGCTCGCCGCGCCCGGCGGCGGAGGCATCCGACTCGAGGAAAAGCCCCATCACGATCGCCAGCATTTCCAGCGCCTTCGCCCGCAGGTACAGGCGTCGCACATCGGCGCGGCGATACATGCAGCCTGAAATGTGCTGGGCCACCTGCAACAGGGCGGGAGGGGCGGGAAAGCCCACCATCACCGCGCCGCGTTCCGGCACGCTCCGGTCCACCAGCAGACGACCGCCATAGTGCCGCCAGAGCGGCCCCCCGAGGTCCGCCAGCAATTGCGGCTCAAACCGCACGTCCACAATCCGCAGCCGGACGCCGCCCCGCAGCACGTCCACGCCACTGACGATCCGGTCCGTGGAGCAGATCACCGCGGTCCCCGCCGTGACCACCAGCGGCTCACCGCCGTCGATGGACACCGTCCCCTCCCCTTCCACAAAGACCGAGATGGAGAAGGTCGGCGGCCCCTCCACCACCAGCACCACATCCTCCGGCGGCAACACATCGAGAAGGGCGATGGAAACCCCCTCGCCCAGATCGTCCACATGCATGTGGCGCTCCCAGCCGAGCGTGCGCACCGCCGGCGCCACGGCCGTGAGCCAGTCGGCATAGCCAAGCTCCGGCGGGACAGTCATCGCGGGCCGTTCGTCCATCATCCCGGTTCTCACAAAATATCCCCGATCAGCAAACTACCACCCCTGAAAGCGTTAGACAGCCGATGCGTGGAAGCATAGCCGATAGCTAGCACGAGCGCGAACGCAATAGGAATAGTTTAGAAATGCTCTCAAGAACGAGATGTTCTGTAGCCGCATTGTCGATTGCAATGATTCCGGGATTGAGCCTCGCCGAGGAAGCGAAATCCACTTCCGGCGCGGAAATCAATCTAGAGCAGATTACCGTCACGGCGAACAAACGCGATCAGGAGCTGGAGAAGGTGGACGGGGCCGTCTCCGTCCGCACGGCCGAGCAATTGCGCGAGGCCGGCGTGACCACCGTGGCGGATCTGGAGCAGGTCTTCCCCGGCCTGGTCATCCGCACCCGCGGCGCCCGGACGTACGCCAATGTCACCGTGCGCGGCATGTCCTCGCCGGACTTTTACAATCCCTCCGTCCAGGTCTATGTGGATGGCGTTCCGCAGTTGCCCTCCGCCTTCACACAACCCCTGCTCGACGTGGAACGGGTGGAATTCCTGCGCGGCCCGCAGGGCACGCTCTATGGCCGCAACGCCTATGGCGGCGTCATCAACATCATCACCAACAAGTCCGACAAGGGGCGGGTGACCGCGAGCATCACCGCAGGCACCCCGGAGTCCTGGGGCGAACTGGCAGGCACCCTGCCGCTGAGCACCAAAGGCATGTTCATTGACGTTGCCGTAAAGGGCGAGCGCGCCTTCGGCTCGGTGACGGATGTCTCCACCAGCTCAAATAACGTGGACAGTGCCACCGACATGATCGGCCGGCTGGCCCTGCGCTACCAGCCGGTGGGCGGCAATTTCGACGGCACGCTCGCTGTCTCGCGCGAATATACCAAGAGCCATGAAGAGCTGTATCTGATGAACAGCCAGGTGCAGAACCGCGCCTATTTCTCGGCCATACAAGGGCCGATCCCGCTGCTGGAGCGCACAGTCAACACCGTCTCCGCCACCGGAAACTGGATGCTGGGCGACTTCAAGCTCACCAGCATCTCGTCCTATCAGGACGTGAACATTACCCGCGACATCGCCGTGGGGCCGGGCACGCTCATGTCCTTCCCCGAGAGCGACGCCGCCTTCTCGCAGGAACTGCGCCTCGCCTATGATGGCGGCGGCCCGGTGACCGGCGTCATGGGCCTGTTCTACCAGCACGATGACTTCACCCGCGACGCGGACGGGTACGGCACCTATTACGGCCCCTCCAGCAATGCCGTCACCACCAACAGCTATGCGATGTTCGGCGAGGCCACATGGCAGGTGACGAGCGCCTTCGACATCACCGGCGGCTTGCGCCTGTCCTATGACGAGAGCAGCATCGACTTTACCCGCTATGGGAGCAATTATTACGGCTATTATGCCGGCAGCTTCAGCAACTCGGCCGATTTCTCCAGCATTCAGCCCAAATTGGCACTGGGTTACCAGATCAATGACACGACCCGTGTCTACGGGCTGGTCTCGCGCGGCTACAAGCCGGGCGGCTTCAACCATGCTGTCACCTACCCGCAGGATGAGGAAGCCTACAATCCGGAGACCGCCTGGAACTATGAACTCGGGCTGCGCACGGCGACACCGGACAGGGCGATAGAACTGTCCAGTGCGCTCTATTACATCGCCTCCACCGACAAGCAGATCTATGTGGGGCCGGTGGGCTTCCAGGTGATCCGCAACGCGGGCGAGGCAGAGAGCTACGGCGTCGAGCTTGAGGCCCGCTGGCGCGCCACCGACCGCCTGAGTTTCGGCGCCACCGCCACCTATGGCCGCTCGGTCTTCACCGATTTCACCGATCCCACCACCGGGCAGAATTACGACGGCAAGACGGTGCCCTATGCCCCCAATGCCACCGCCAATCTGTTCGCCCGCTATCTCCTTGACCAGAAGCTGATCGACGGCACCATAGCCCTGGACGGCGCCGTGCATTTCGTCAGCACGACCTATTTCGACGAAGCAAACACCCTGTCGCAGCCCGCCTACACCACGGTGGACGCCTCGCTGGAATTCGCCTGGACCTCGGGGATCAGCCTGAAGCTGTTCGCACAGAACATCTTCGACGAGACCTATGTCACCTACAGCTATGCCTCGGGCGCGAACGTGTTCTCCAATGTGGCGCAAGGCCGGCTGGTGGGCCTGACCCTGCGGGGCTCCTACTGATGCCCGCTGATGACGGTCTGCCC
>CALRNP020000022.1:0-37679 GCA_943369575.1 Azorhizobium sp. AG788
ACGTGCCGTCCGAAGCGCGGCTGGGCAAGCTGGTAGTGCGGATGGATTTCGGCACCAAGATGCGCGAGGCCGATGGCATCCGCCGCAGCGTGACCTTGAATGCGGTGCGGACCGCCGGCCTGGTGCGCCCCGAGGATCTCGCGGACGCCAATGCCTACGAGCTGATCTCGGGCACCTTGGAATGAAGAACCGTCGCGGGGGCACGCCACTTTCCCCGTATCAGTCGCCCCGAAGGGCCACCGAGCTGGACCGGCGATTTCCCAGCTGCCGCGACGGCTTTGATATCATGGACCCCTGCCAGCCGTATCGCAATCGATCAGTCGCCCAAAGGGATCCCATACAGTTCCGCAAGGGCCGACTTGGCCCGAGGTTGCCGAGACAGCGAAGCGAGCAAGTCACCCAAGGACTGGCCGTGAAGGGCGCCGGTGAAGTCGTTTACCTCAAGTTCGCATCCTATGATTCTCTTATAGAGCTGCTCAAACCGGACGAACGTGAACTTTGCCGGCGGAGGGCTGCTACTGGTTTGCTTCCTCAGCACATAGAATTTGATGCCGCCCTTCATGGTTTCGAATTGGTGGTGGGCGATGATGTTGCGGGTCACATTGAGCTCTGCGATTTCGCTGATGGTCTTAGAGAAAGGACGCTCCAGGCTGGCTCCCGCATGCACAAGGGAAGTCGCACGGAGGATCTTGATCTTGGCGTGTAACGCAAGGTTGGCACATACGACGTCGAGGTTTTTCGCGCTGATGCCGGCCAACTGCCCGATGGCGCGGTCCATCGAGCGCTCAAGGGCGGCGAAGTGGTATAAGAACTCCCCCACTGCGGCGAATGCCGGCACCATCATTTGCTGGTACTCGGCATCCGTCTGTTCGGCAGGATCCGTGACCATTTGATCGCCCTCGCTCCTAGGGACGTCTGTGCGGCCCCGGTGACCCGTCTCTGCGGCATCGTCCGGCAAGACTATCAAACGGGCGCCCACGGCTTTCAATGGGCCTTTAACGCGCCTCCTGCGTGCATGAGAGGCTGGTAGTTTCCTGCTTGCGCTGGGCATGCGCGGGAAAATGGGCTTGCCGTCTCCCTGCGGATCAGCGCAAGTCTAGGGCACTCCCCCGCAAGGCGAGCTTCGCTTTCCCGCCCGCATTCCGTTGCCCCGCAAGGACTTGCGGGTGGGTTGACGGCAGGCCCTGGGCGATGGTCGGTCCATGCCGTCCGCCACTCGCCCCCATCTTATCGCCACTCATGCCGCCGTGATCGATGCGACCACGGCGACGGATGGCGCGTCCCCGATCTGGATCCAGCTGATCCCGGCCGGTTCGTTCGCGGGCCGTGACGGACGCGGCCCCTACAATGCCGGCGACGAGGCGGCCATGCGCACCGTGGTCGACGCCTCCCGCAAGCGCGCAGCCGCAACCGACATCGTCGTCGACTATGATCACCAGACGGTGTTTTCGGCCATTCCAGGCGTGGGTGGACGTGCGCCCGCCGCTGGCTGGATCAAGGAACTGGAAGCCAGGCCGGACGGCATTTATGGCCGTATCGAATGGACCGATGCCGCCACTCAGGCGATCCGGGCGGGCGAGTATCGTTACATCTCCCCGGTCTACCGGCACGACAAGAGCGGCCATGTGCGGGTGCTGATCTCGGCCGCCCTGACCAACACCCCCAACCTTGACCTCACCGCGGTCGCGGCCAGCGCCCTGATCGCTCCCCCAGGAGACACGATGGAACCGATCGCGGAGGCCCTTGGCCTCGCAGCGGATGCGGATGAGGCCGCATGCCTCACCGCCATCCGCGCCCTCACCGCCGCCCATGCGGCCGTCATCACGGCGGCGGGCCTTGCCACCGGCGCCACCACGGACGCGGTGGTTGCCGCCGTCCAGTCGGCGCGATCCTCGGCGGTCGTGGACCCGACGAAGTTCGTGCCGGTGGAGCAGTTCACCGCCGTCCAGAGCCAGCTTACGGCGCTCCAGGCGGCCTCGACCGATGGCCGGGTGACCGCCGCTGTGGAGAAGCTGATCTCCGAAGGTCGGCTGGTTCCGGCCTCTCGGGATTGGGCCATCAGCTACGCCCGCGCTGACTTCGCAGGCTTCGCGGCCATGAGCGCGACGTTGCCCATAGTGGTGACGCCCGGCGGCCGCAAGGAAGCAGGCGGGACGCCCGCACCGAGCGATGCCGCCCTGTCCGAAGCCGACCAGGTCGTGATGAGCGCCATGGGGATTTCCCCTGAGGCCTTCACCGCCGCGCGCAAGAAGGAAGCCCTCTGATGGCTGCGCTGACCGCAGACCGCAACACGCTCGCTCGCTCGGGCGATGTGCGCGAACCGCCCGTCAAGGCGAGCACGCTGCTCTATGCCGGCGGCATGGGAGCGATCGACGCCAGCGGCTATGCCGTGCCGGCGTCCACATCCACAACGCTGAAGGTGCTCGGCCGGACGGCCCAGCGCGCGGACAATTCGGCAGGCGCCAACGGCGACATCCGGGCGCGGATCGAGACCGGCATCTTCCGGTACGCCAACTCCACGTCCACCGACGCGATCGCCCTGACCGACGTCGGGGCCAATTGCTACGCGGTCGACGACCAGACGGTGGCGAAGACCTCCGGAAGCAATACCCGCTCGGTGGCGGGCACCATCTTCGACGTGGACGCCCTTGGCGTCTGGGTCAAGTTCATCTGACCGGGGGCACCCATGCTCATCAATTCCGCAGCTCTGCGCTCGCTTTACACGGGCTTCAGCACCGCCTTCCAGGCCGGCTTTGCCGGCGTCACCCCGATGTACTCTCGTGTGGCGGTGTCGGTGCCTTCGTCGACCCGCTCCAACGAATACGGCTGGCTCGGCCAGATGCCGCGGATCCGCGAATGGATCGGCGATCGCGTCATCAACAATCTGTCGACCATCGGCTACACGATCCGCAACAAGCCGTATGAACTGACGATCGGCGTCAACCGCGATGATATCGAGGATGACAACATCGGCATCTACGGACCGATGTTCCAGGAATTTGGCCGGTCCGGCGCGGTCTTTCCCGATGAGCTAGTGTGGGCACTCCTGAAGGCCGGCTTCTCCACCCCCTGCTATGACGGCCAGTATTTCTTCGACACCGACCATCCGGTGCTGGATGAGAACGGCGTCGCACAGTCGGTGTCCAATACCGGTGGCGGCAGCGGCTCCCCCTGGTTCCTGATGGACACCACGCGGGCGATCAAGCCGATCATCTACCAGGAGCGGAAGGCGTTCGGAAACCTGGTGCGCAAGGACCAGGAGACGGACGACAACGTCTTCTCCAAGAAGGAGTTCGTCTACGGCCTCGACGGCCGCTGCAACGTCGGCTTCGGCTTCTGGCAGTTGGCCTATGGCTCGAAGCAGACGTTGGACGGCGCCGGCTATGGCGCCGCGCGCGCGGCCATGTCGTCCCAGAAGGGCGACTATGGCAAGCCGCTCGGCATCGTGCCGAACTTGCTGGTGGTCGGGCCGGCCGATGAGAGCAAGGGCCGCAAGATCCTCAACAGCGAGCTGGGGACCGGTGGCGAGACCAACGAATGGAAAGGCACGGCCGAGCTGCTCGTCGTGCCGTGGCTGGCCTGATCGTCATGGCCGCCGCCAAGAAGACACCCAACACGAAGGCGGCCGCCAAGGTCGCCACCAGCTCGGCGCCGTCGGATGGCTCCGCCACCGACGACGTCGCGGGGGCGGCAGGCGGCGCCGCCCCCATCAATTCCCCAGAGGGGGCGTCTGGTACGGCTCGCGAGGCCCCCAGCGCCGATAGCGGTGACGAAGCGGTGCAAGCTTCGTCCGGGACACAGTCCGCGCCCCCGCCCATCGCTGCGAGCGCGATCCGCGTCACCTCCAAGGTTCCGGGGTTCCGCCGCGCCGGCCATGCCTGGCCGGGCCGGCCCGTCACCGTGCCGGTGGCGTTTTTCACCTCCGACCAGCTCGACGCGCTGCGCGACGAGCCGAACCTGATTGTCGAGGACATCGACCTGTCATGACCTATGCCGCGCAGCAGGACCTGGTGGACCGCTTCGGCCAGTTGGAGCTGATCCAGCTGACCGATCGGACCAACCGTCCGCCCACCACCGTCGACGCGGCGGTGGTGGGGCGTGCGCTCGCGGACGCCGATGCCCTGATCGATGGCTATGTGGGTAAGGTCTATGACCTGCCGCTCTCCCCGATCCCGCCCGTACTGACAAAGATGGCGGCCGATGTGGCGCGCTATTTCCTGCATGGCAAGGCGGCCGACAAGGATGGTCCGGTTGCCCGCGCCTACGACCAAGCCGTGGCCTGGCTCAAGGACGTTTCGCGCGGCCTGGTGAAGTTGGATGTGGCCGGCGAAGAGCCGGCCCAGCCCGGTGGTGGCACGGTGCGGGCCAGCGGCCCCGACCGCGTTTTTTCCCGTCAATCCCTGCGAGGCATGTGATGGCGAGCGAAGGCGTCTCCATCGTCGTGGACGAAAAGGCCGTTGAAGCCGCGCTCCAGCGTTTCTTGGCGGTGAATGACGATCTGTCGCCGATCCTGGCCGACATCTCAGGCGCGGTTCTCACCTCGACCCAGCAGCGCTTCGAGGCCGAGAAAGGTCCGGACAGCGTGTCGTGGGCACCGTTCGCCAAGTCCACTCTGCGCAGCATGCGGGCCAGCCGCCGGGCCAATCCCAAGCTGTTGCGCGACCGCGTGTCTCCGGGTCTCTATTCCAGCCTGACCGCCTTTTCCGATGACCAGATGGCCGAGGTGGGCACGAACCTCGTGTACGGCGCCCTGCATCAGTTCGGGGGCGAGGTTAAGCAAGGCGAGCGCGCCGGAGAAGCCACGTTTATCTATGCCGCCAAGGGCGCGGCGAAGAACAAGGCCGGCGAGCGTGTCGGATCGAAGTTGCGGTTTGCCCGCGCCTCGACCCGCGCCAAATCCAAGCACACCCGGACCTTCACGGTGGGGGCCCGCACCTTCGTCGTGCCGGCTCGGCCGTATCTCGGCATCGACCAAGCCGACCAGGTGGAGATCCTTGCCATCATCGAGCGCCACTATCAGGTGGCCCTGGCCGCGGGAGGCGCACAATGATCCCGCAAGAGATCATCGAGCGCCTGGCCGAGGCGCCGGGCAACCCCTTTCTCCTAATCGAGGGCGCCGCGCAACTGGCGGCACTCACTGACACGCCGCTCGCCACGCCCGCTGCCTACGTCTTCGTGAAAGAGGAAGCGGCGACACCGAACGAGCGCGTCAACGGGGTGCTCCAGAAGATCGAAATGGACATCGGTGTCGCGATCTTCGTGACCAATGTCAGTGACGCCACCGGCGCCGCGGCCGCCGCCGATATCGACATGCTCAAGCGGGCCGTGCGGACCTGCCTCATCGGATGGCAGCCGGCCAGCGCTGAGGAGCCCATCACGGACGTGGCCGGGCAATTGGTGAAGGCCCGTAGCGGTGTCATCTGCTGGGAGATGACCCTGGGCACCGCCTTCTACGTCATGGACGAGGCCTGACCATGGCCTTGCGCGAAGGCGGCTCATTCTGGCGGCCCAGCCCCGACGTGGCGGCTGTGCCCGTGGCGTCCTCGCCCGTTTCCGAAATACCCCCCGCCGAAGCACCCGCCGGCCCCGTCAGCGATCCGGCTGACGGGGCAGAGGTGCCGCCGGCACCTCCTGCCACTCCCAAGCGCCAGCGCGCCCCACGGAAGGACTAGACCCCATGGCCAAGCGTTTCTGGCGCAAGATGGCGATCCTCGCGAAGATCGAGGCGACTTACGGCACCGATGCCACGCCCACCGGCGGCGCCAATGCCATGCAGATGACCGAGGTGTCGATCACCCCGCGTGCCGGCGAGGAGGTCAGCCGCGATCTGATGACACCGTTCTTCGGTCACCAGGGCGTCCAGCTGGTGGGCGACTACGTCGAACTGCAGGGCAAGATCGAGATCGCCGGTGCCGGCGCCGCGGGAACGGTGCCCGCCTATGGCGTGCTGCTGCGCGGCTGCGGCATGTCGGAGACCATCACGGCGGACACCGACGTCACCTATGGGCCGGTGAGCGCGTTGCAGGAAGCGGTGTCGATCTACGCCAACCTGGATGGCGTCAACCATGTGCTGTTGGGCGCCCGCGGCACGGTCACACTGGACATCACCCCGAAGAAGAACCCGCTCTTCAGCTTCACCCTACGTGGCCTGCTGGGACCGATCGCGGACACTGCCTTGCCCTCGGTGAACCTAACCGCGTTCATCAAGCCGCTGTCGGTGTCGAAGCTCAATACCCCCTCCTATGCGCTGCATGGCTTCAACGCCATTGCCGAGAGCTTCGCGATGGACGTGGCCAATACGGTAGAGGTGCGCAACCTGATCGGTGAGGATTCCATCCAGCTCACGGATCGCAAGTCCACCGGCACCGCCGTCCTGGAGGCGACCTCGCTCGCCACCAAGAACTGGTTCGCGATCTCGGAGAGTGAGGCCACCGGCCCACTGTTGATCCGCCATGGCAGGGTCGCCGGCAACATCGTGGAAATCACTGCCCCCGCGGTCCAGATCGGGCGGCCGACTCACGGCCAGACGCAGGGCATCACCAACATCTCGCTGCCGCTGATGTTCACGCCGGACGGTGGCGACGACGAATTCGCCATCGTCGTTCGCTGACCGCCGCCGCGGTTTGCAGCCCCGCTTCACTCGCCCTTCAAGGACACCGCCATGTTCATTCTCACCAACACGCACCTGTTCTCCTGGCCCGCGACCGCAAGCCTGCCCGACCCGGACAATCCCGGCGCCATCCTGAAACAGAGCTTCACCCTGAAGTTCGAGGCGCTGCCTCTCGATGAGGTCGAGGCCCTGGAACAGGAGGCCATTGCGGGAACCAGCCTCGATTATCAGCGTGTGGTGCAGCTCAAGATCCTGCGACGCGCCGTGAAGGGCTGGGGCGACGACGTGGTCGACGACCACATGCAGCCGGTGCCGTTTTCCGAAGAGACCTTTCACCAGGCACTTCAGCTGGCGTGGTTCCGCTTGGCTGCCATCAACGCATTCTTCGAAGGCATGCGCGGAGATCAGGCCCGCCTGGGAAACTGACGGCGGCGGCCCGTGCATGGGCCTTCCGCGCCACCGGCCGCAGCGATCCGAGCGCGGCGGTGGAGCTGGATGAGGATAGCCGCCGCCAGTTCAAGGCACTCGGTGTCGACGTTTCGCAGCTGCCGCCAGAGGCAGCCCAAAGCCAGGAGCATTTCAACGTGTGGGCGCCCAACTGGCCAGTGACCCGTCTGTTTCTCGCCTGCGATACGCAGTGGCGGGCGGTTGGCACGTTTGGTGGACCGGTTTGGCTGGGTCTGGACTACGCCGCCGTGGAGACGGTGCAGCGCCGCCTCGGCATCGAAACCATCTCCTGGTCGGATCTCCAGGAGATGGAACACGCCGCCCTGCCGATCCTCAATGAGAGGGTCGAGCGGTGACCTTGAAGCTCTCCATCCAGATCTCGGCCGATGCCTCTGGCGCCAAGAAGGGCGTCGGTGAAGTCCGCAACGAGCTGCACGGCCTCACCACTGAGGCCAAGGCGGCGGATGCGCAGACCCAGGCTCTGAACACCAGCATCCAGCAGCAGGGTGCCGCTGCCACGGCGACGGCGACCGCGCTTGGCCAGGTGGGCGTGGCCGAGCGCTCCCTTGGCACGGCGGCGGCTGACACCACTCGCCAGACCAACACCGCCACCACCGCCCTGCGCGAACGCCAGACCGCCGCGAAACAGGCCATGCAGACGCTGGCCCAACTGACCGCGGCCGAGGACAAGGCCGCGACGGCAGCCGTGGCCGCCGCCAAGCGCACGTCCAATGCCAATAGCGCCCGCAGCGCGCAGGCCATCAATGCCCGCCTCGGCGTGCGGACCGACTTCGGCACCGCGCAACGGGGCGAGGACGTTGCGGCGTTTGGCGAGGCATACACCTCCCGCATCCGTGCCACGCGGGCCGAGCTGATCCCGCTGGCGGCCGCGCAGCAGCAGTATGTGGCGCAGCTGGGCAAGATCCGTCAGGCCGAACGCGAAGGCGCCCTGTCCGCCACCGAGGCGGCCGCGGCGATCACCAAGGCCAAGACGGCGTTTGCGGCGCAGGTGCCATCGCTGCGGGCTGGGCAAACGACGGGCGCCAGCGCCGTCTCGAAGCTCCGGCCGGATCAAAAAGTCCAGCTCAGCTATCAGACCAATGACATTTTCACGTCGCTCGCCAGCGGCATGAACCCACTCATGGTGGCCGCCCAGCAGGGGCCACAGATCACGCAGGCATTCGGTGGCATCAAGCCGACGCTCGCGGCGCTGGGGTCGGTGATCAATCCGGTGACCGCCAGCCTTGGCCTTCTGACCGGGGCGGTGGTGATCGGCGGCAAGGCTTGGTCCGACTATCTCGCCTCCACCAAGGAGGTGGAGACCGCCGCCAGCAGCTTCGGCCAAGCGGTCGCCGCCACGCCACGCGAGCTGGAGGCGATCGCCACGGCGGCTGACGTCGCCGGCACCGCCTCGGTGACGCAGGCCCGATCCATGGAGGCCTCATTCCTGCGCACCGGCAAGATCGGCACCGCGCAGTTCACCGGCCTGATCGGCATCTCGAAGAATTTCGCCGCCACCATGCAGACGGATGTGGCGTCCGGATCACAGCAGCTGGCGCAGCTGTTCGCGGATCCCGCGGCCGGCGCCGCCAAGCTGCGGTCCATGGGCCTGCTCGATGGTGCCACCCAGCGCCTGGTGCAGCACCTCAGTGATCAGAACAAGGTGACCGAGGCGCAGAACGTGCTGTTGCAAGGCGTTTCGCCACGCCTGGCCAATGCCGCGAATGCCACCACCGCGCTCGGCCGGGCTGCCGAATGGGCTGGCCAGAAGTGGGACGGGCTCTGGAATGCCTTGGGCCGCGGTGTGGACCGCATCGCAGGCGGCGGTCCGCAGAGCGTGGACGGTCAGCTGGCGGCCGCCCAGGAGCAGCTTGCCGCCTATAGCGCGTCCAACCTTGGCGCGGCCCGCCTGCGCGCCATGGACCCGACGGGTAAGACGCGGGCGGCCCTTGAAGCCCAGATCGCCGATCTGCAAGAGCAGCTGCGGGCACAACGCCGGCTCGATCAGCAGCGCAAGGAATCCGCCGCCGGTGACCAGGCCACATCGGCGGCCATCGGCGTCGCCGTCGCATCCCCGGCCAACGACAATGCCCGCCAGCAGCGTCAGCTCCAGAATGAACTGACGCAACTTCAGGCTAGCCAAGGCAAGGCCGGGCTGACGGCCGACGAACAGACCCAGATCACACGGGCGATCGAGGGCAAGACGCGGGCCTTGGCCGCGCTCAGCCAGGTGCAGCAGCGCCAGGCGCAATTGGACCAGCTCGACGTCCAGATCCAAAGCGCGCGCGATCCCGTCACCCGCGCCAACCTGACCGCCCAGCGCGAGCGCGTTGCCCTGAGCGAACAGGAGATCGGCACCAAGGAGCTGGACGCCGCGGTGGAGCGGGCGCGGACGCGGGTGATCGAAGAGAGCCTGGCCACCAGCCGCACCCGCCTGGCGGACATGAGCGACGAGACCGCCGCCCGCAAGACGGTCAACGACCAGGTGGCCGCCGGCACCCTGTCGCTGGCGGATGCCGATCGGCAGTTGCGCCTGGAACAGGAGCTGCGTCCGCTGATCACCGCGGCGCTGTCGGCCGAGGGCGAGGAGCGCAAGCGCCTCAATGCCCTGATCGACCAGACCCGCGCCGCATACGCCGCCTCGGCGACGCAGGACCGCCGGGGCTCGGCCTTGTCCGCGCTGGCGACCCAGAAAGACGAGATCGACAGCACCCGGCTCCAGCTGTCGCTGATCGGCCAGAGCGAAGCCACCCGTGCACGGGCCACCGCGGCGCTGGAGATGGAGCAGCGCATTCGCCAGCAGGGCATCGATACCGGCTCGCGCGAGGCGGCCCAGCTGCGCGAGCGCGCCGTCTTGTCGGCCGACCTCTCCACCACCCTGGCCCGCCAGAGCGACGCGTGGCAGACCTATGCCTCGGCCGGCGGGAGCGCCATCGACAGCCTCAGCGATGCCCTCGGCCGCAACCAGCTCAGCTGGTCGAGCCTCAAGGACACGCTGAATAACATCGCCGGCGATATCGGCTCGACCATGGCCAAGCTGGCCATCGCCAACCCGCTAAAAAATGCGCTGTTCGGAACCAACCTCGGGACATCGCAGGACCTCGGCGGCGTACTCGGTGGGTTGATGGGCAACAGCCAGGCGGCGGGCCTTGCGGGCGGCAAGGCGGTCGGCGCCATGACCGTCACTGCCGGCACGGTAATGATCAACGGGACCGTGGCGGGTGGTGTCGGGGGGCTGCTGGGCGGCGCGTCCGGCACCGGCGGCATGAGCGGCGTGCTCGGGGTTTCAAAGTCGTTTGAAGGCCTCAACGAGAACAAGAATACGGCGGCGATCAGCGGCATCCTCTCCGGATCCGGCACCGCCCAGCTCGACCCGCAATCGCAGGCCTGGTGCGCCGCCTATGCCAATGCGGTGCTGATCAAGTCCGGCTATAGCGGCACCGGCTCCAACATGGCGTCCTCGTTCCAGAACTGGGGCAAGGAAACCACCAATCCGCAGCTGGGCGACATCGTCAATCTCAAGCCGCAGGCGCGGGGATCGTCCGGCCATGTGGGCTTCTTTGGCGGGCGCGATGCCAACGGCGACGTGCTGGTGTCCGGCGGCAACCAGAGCAACGGCGTCAACACCACGGCCTTCCCGGCCGACCAGGTGGTGAGCTTCCGCACCGCGCTTGGCGACGCCACCAGCGCCACCAGCACGTTCGGCGCCGGCATCGGCGATGCCACCAAGGGCCTGACGTCCAGCGTCGGCTCCTCGGTCACTCAGATCGGCACGGCGGGGCAATCCCTGGCTGGTGCGACCACCGATGCGGCCACGTCGGCCAACAGCTTCACCGGTGGCCTCAGCGGTGTCTTGCAAGGCATCATCAACAGCATCGGCCAGGCCGGCTCCGGCATCGGCAATATCTTCAGCTCCATTTTCGGTGGTGGCGGTGGGTCTGGCGGCATTGGCGCCCATGCGGGCGGTGGCCACATCTTCGGACCTGGCACCGGGACGTCGGACAGCATCCTCGCCCGACTGTCCAATGGCGAGTTCGTCTCCACCGCAAAGGCGACGGCCAAGTATGGGCCGGTGCTTGAGGCGATGAATGCCGACCGTCTCCCGGCCTTCGTCGCGGGCGGATATGTCGGCAATGACAACAGCCCCTTTGCCCTGGTGTCGCGCGCCAACCGGCAGGCGTCGGGTGGGGCCTCAGCCGGCGCCAACAGTGCGCCGATGACGGTCAACGTCATCAACAATGCCGGTGCCAGCGTGAGCGCGTCGCAGGGCACGGATGCCAGTGGCAACCCGCGCCTGGACCTCACCGTCGACCAGATGATGGCCACATCAGCCGCCCGGCCGGGCTCGCGCACCGGCAAGGCCTTGGGCGGCATGTTCGGGCTCAAACAGGTGGGAGCGCAGGGATGAACGCTGTGTGGCCCTCAGAACTACCGCAGCGCGCGAACCGCCAGGGCTTCGATTACAGCTTCGGCGACGGCCGCAAATTCACGCGCCCGGATGCCGGGCCGCTGCGGGTGCGCCGTCGTTTCTCGTCGGCCGCCCGGCCCGTGTCCGCCGGCTTCACGCTGACCTGGGCGCAGCTCCAGCGCCTGGAGACCTTCTGGGACAACGATACCGGGGGCGGCTCGCTGCCATTCTGGTTTCCCGACCAGGTCAAGGGCGGCGTCGCCATCACCACCGCGGATGGCCGGCCATTGCGCACCGCCAGTGGCATCGCCCTGGTCACCGCCGCCTGGTGGCTGGTGCT
The DNA here is from genome assembly GCA_943369575.1 of Azorhizobium sp. AG788. Taxonomy (GTDB): domain Bacteria; phylum Pseudomonadota; class Alphaproteobacteria; order Rhizobiales; family Xanthobacteraceae; genus Azorhizobium. The sequence continues at coordinate 11,806 of CALRNP020000022.1, forward strand.
GTTCGGCGAGACGCCGCCGAAGCCCGCGCCCGTGGGCGGTGAAAATTGGGTGGTGTCCATGCAGCTGTGGGTGATGCCCTGATGCCCCGCGCCATCTCGCTCACCTTCCGCGCCGCGGCGCGCGCCATGGGCACCGATGTGGTGCCGATCGTGCTGGCGATCGTCACCCATCCGGACCTGGATGCGCCCCTGCGGCTGTCCTCCGACCCTACCGTGCGCACGTCCGATGAGCCGCTGACCTATGGCACGCACCACCAGGGGCAGACGTACGATTTCGTGCTTATGGGCGCGCAACTGCCTGACGACGTGGACGGGGCGCCGCCCTCGACCTCGTTGACGTTCGAGAACGTCGACAAGGACATGGTGGGTGTCCTGCGCACCATCACGACGCCCGCCACCATCGAACTGCGCCTGGTGCTGTCCACGGCACTTGATGCGATCGAGGAACAGTACCTGGATTTTCGCGCCACCTTGATCCGTGGCGATTCCGACAAGGTGACCGTGGACATCACCCGCGAGCACCTCGGCGCCTACAACTGGCCTTATGCGCGCATGACTGCCAACCGATTTGCGGGGCTGCACCGATGAGCGCCCTGCATTGGTCATCGGCCTATATCGGAATCCCCTGGGTCTCTCAGGGCCGCGACCACTCCGGCGCCGATTGCTACGGCCTGGCGCGCCTGGTGCTACTGGAGCAGGCCGGCATCGTGCTGTCCGCACATGTGGATGCCGCGGCGACGCTTCAGCACCGGCCGGATCTGGCCTCTACCGTCGATGACATCGCCTCAACTGCGCCGTGGCTGCCCGTTGCAGCGCCTGGCCAGGAGCTGGACGTCGCGGTGTTCCGGCTGGGACAGCTGGCGCGTCATATCGGCGTCATCGTCGGCGCCGGGCGCATGCTGCATGTGGCCGAAGACGGCGAGAGCTGCCTGACCCGCCTGGACGAGTCGCGCTGGCAATCCCGCTTCCTTGGCCTGGTGCGCCACCAGGCGCTGGCGGAGGGCCGCGCATGAGCGACACCGTCTCCCTGCTCGCTATGCCGCTGATCGATCCGGCACGCGAACGCATCCAGATGACCATGCCGGCCGGCACCCGCATCGCTGACATGGTGGCGGAGGTGCTGCCCGGCGCCTGCGAGGAACACCGGCGTGCGGTCGCCCGTGTCACCATCGGCGGCCATGAGATCCTGCCCTCAGCCTGGCGTGCCCGGCCGCGCGCCGGCCAACTGGTGGTGATCCGGATCCTGCCGCAGGGCGGCATGCGCAGCATCCTGTCGGTGGTGGTGGCGATCTCTGCCCTGGTGATCGCGCCTTATCTGGGACCGGTGATTGCTGGGGCGTTTGGTGTGACGTCAGCTGCCGGGGTGGGCATTGCCTCGTCGCTGGCTGCCGCCGGCATCATGCTGGCGGGCAACCTCCTGCTCAATGCACTGATCCCGCAGAAGCAGGATCCCAGCACGACGCAATCGCCCACCTATTCGGTGGCCGGCTGGCGCAATGTGGAGAACCCAGACGGGCCGGTGCCGGCAGTGCTCGGCCAGCACCGCCAGGCGCCGCCGATCGCCGCCAGCACCTACACCGAGGTGGTGGGCGATGATCAGTACATCCGGTTCCGGGCCACCTTCGGTTTCGGGCCGCTGGCGATCACCAACATCCGCATTGGCGAGACGCCGATCGAGCGCTTCTCCGACGTGGAATATGAGCTGCGCTACGGCTACGCCGATGAAGATCCGCTCACGCTCTACAATGACCAGGTGGTCGAGGATCAGCTGTCCATCGATCTGCGCTACGAGAGCGGCGAGGATCCGCAGGTCCGGCGCACCCAGTCCGACATCACTGGCTTTTCGGTGGATCTCGTATGCCCGCAGGGCCTCGGCTTCACCAATTCCAAGGGCGATCTGAGCTGGTGGACGATCTATTTTCGCGTGCGTTTTCGCCGGTTCGGCGACAGCGCTTGGGCGTTTGAGGCCACGTACCCAATCATCGCGAAGCAGACCAAGATCCTGCGGCGGTCGCTCTATTTCGCTGTGCCGGTGCGCGGCCGCTATGACGTCGAAATCACCCGCATGAATTCGTCGGTGGACGACAGCAAGTGGATCGATGACCTGGTGTGGTCGGCCCTGCGCTCGCACCGCCCGGAAGTGCCGGTGGTGTTCCCGTTCCCGTTGGCGGAAATCGCGGTGCGGGTGAAGGCTTCAAAGCAGCTTAATGGCACGTTGGATGAGCTGTCGGCCGACGTGACGCGCATCTGCCTGGATTGGGATCCCCCGAGCCAGACCTGGATCGAGCGCGCCACCCGCAACCCCGCCTCACTGTTCCGGTGGGTGGCGCAGGGCCCGGCCGCCGCCAAGCCGCGCACCGATGCCGGCATGGACCTTGCCGGCCTCCAGTCCTGGCATGAGTTCTGCCGGGCCAAGGGCCTCTGCTACGACCGCGTGCACGACTATGAGGCCACCGAATGGGATGTGCTGACCGGCATTGCCGCCGCCGGCCGCGCCTCGCCCCGTGACGACGGACGTACCCTCGGCGTGGTGGTCGATCGCCCGCAGACGCAGATCGTCGCTGCGATCAGCCCGCGCAACAGCTGGGGTTTCGAGTGGGAGCAGGATTACGCGGATTTCCCTGACGCGTTTCGGGTCTCATTTCTGGACCGCACTGACGACTATGCCACCAAGGAACGCATCATTCCTTGGCCCGGCCTCGATGGCGATCCGGTGCGGGTGGAGACCCTCGACCTTCTCGGGGTCACCGATCCCGACCAGATCTTCCGTGCTGCCCGCCGCCGCCAGTTGGAGCTGATCCACCGGCCTGGTCGCTTCCGGGCGACACAGGGCCTGGAAAGCCTTGTGGCGGCCCGTGGCGACCTGACCGCGCTCAGTCACGACATCATCAACCGGGTGCAGCGCGCGGCCCTGGTGCGGGAGGTGGCGGGCAGCACGGTGCTCATTGATGAGCTGGTGACCATGCAGCCCGGCGTCACCTATGGCGCCCGGTTTGTGCACCAGACCGAGGACGACGAGAATCCGGTTGTGACCTTCATCCGCACCGTCGCCACCGTCGAGGGCGAAGGCAATGTGCTGACGCTGACCGGCTCCGGCACCGCTCCGGTTGTCGGAGACGACGTGTTCTTCGGCGAACTGGGCCATGAGACCTTTGAAACCGTGGTCAACCGCGTGGAGCGCGCGCAGGACCTGGAAGCCACCATCCACCTGGTGCCGCACGCACCCATCATCGACACGATCCTGGATGAGACCACTGTACCCGCATGGGATGGCCGGGTGGGTAGCCAGGCGGCGTCCGACCCGACACCGCCGCCGGCACCGCGTCTATCGGTGGTTTCGGGCCAGGCCGCCGGCGGGCGGGGAGAGGACGGCAGACCACTCCTGCGCATCGGCGCCAAGCCGGCCGCCGGCAGCAAGGCGATCCTGTCCTATTACGTGATCCAGCATCGCCTGGCGGGCGGCGGGTGGACATCCGTGACCGTTACCGCGGGGACGCCCACCGTAACGGCTGAGGGTTATGCCAGGGGCGCCACGGTCGAGGTGCAGGCCTATGCGATTTCGCGGGCTGGGGTTGCCGGCGTCACCACCGAAACCATCAGCCATGTGATGGGCGCGACCGATACCTTCCCGCCCGCGCCCCTGGACCTCAGCGTGGCACTATCCGGGTCGAACCCGCTCGTGCAGTGGCTCAATCCCAACGCCGGAAACGTCGCGGCGGCACGAGTTTGGCGCTCGACGCCCGGTGGCGGTTTCGCCGGGGCCATGGATGCCTCCGGCGCGCTCTATTCCGCACCCTCAGCGGTCATGAGCTGGACCGACACCGGCGTCAGCAGCGGCAACTGGGACTATTTCGTCACCTCAGAAGACAGCAACGCCGAGCAATCGGACCCGACCGGCCCGGTCTCCATCACGATACCTGAGGCATAAATGGCCATCGGAACGAACAAGCTTGATCCGAGGTCCAGTGTCACCAGCCTGGTGGGCAATCGGGCCATTGCGCCAGGCGTCGACGAGACGTGCCTGATCCCCATCGAGCAACTGTCCGCGCTGCTGAGTCCGGCGGCCATTCGCGCGGTGTTTTCGCTCAAGTCTGAGATGGATGCCGCCCTCGGTTATCCGGAGAATGCCGGCGCTGAAGTGCATGGAGATCCTGTCAGCGCGAGGAACGGGATCTATCGGAAACTTGGCGGGGTCGGCGTCGGCTACTGGAACAAGATTTCGGATCTCGGCAGCGCGTCCATCGCCGCGTCCATTGCATCGCTTGGTGCGGCCCAGGCAGGGTTGGCCGCCCAGGCTGACGATCTGGCGTCCGAGCTTGCGGCCGAGACGCAGCAGCGCAGCCAGGGTGTGATGGCTCTGGAACACGAGATGAATACGGCGGTTGCGGCGCTACAGGCTGCCGATGCCGCCAGCGTACCTTATGCCGAGGTCGCCAATACATGCTTTCGCCCCGGTGCGCCGGGGCAGTTTTTCACGGCGAGCCTCGACGGCAATCCGGCCGCCATGGCACCGATCGCGGAGAGCGCCAAGGTCATCGGCGCACATGGCCCCGTCGCTGCGATCACCACCGGGCTGCTGGCGCCCATTGGCGTGCTCTGGATCGAGCCGGGCCGCCAATATCGTGTCCGCTACGTGGTCCAGCGTGCCCGCAACCCTACCGATCCCGCCAATGATGCCGTGCAGCTTGGGCTGAGGTGGCTCTCGGCCGACTATCGCGGGGTGAGCACCACTGTCATCGCCAACATCGTCGATCTGGAGGTGTCCTCCGGCCGGCAGATGTATTCGTTCGTGCTCGCACGGACGCCGGCCGACAATGTCGACGTCATCGTGCCTTCCGAGGCAGCGGGGACGCGGGCGTTTGTACACGCTTACGGCGACGGGGTTACGCACATCGAGATTATCGAGTGCAAAGACCTTTTTGATGCGGTCGATTGGTCACCGGATGTCTCCCAGTTTGGACGGGAGATAACGGGCTTGGCAGACCAGGTCGACGCGACCTCTGCCTCGTTGACGGCCCTACAGGCCCAGATCGCCGACATCCTCGGCCGAGATGAGCGCGCGGCCCTCGAGATCTTGGCCACCTCCGATGATCGCGTGATCGCTGCGTCCGCCCAGCCCAAGACGGTCATCCAGCGTGGCGACCTCACGCGTCCTTGCGGGCTGTTCTTGTCCCGCGACGGCGCGCTTGCGGGCGACCGCATCCGGATCGCCCGCACCGGCGGCGGAGCCTTTGCGCTCAATGTCTACGCCGCCACCAACAAAGCTCTCACCACCGGCACTTGGGTCGATCTCGTCTACGACGACGGCGCATGGGTCGCGGTCGCGTCCGGTTCAATCTGAGAGGTCACCATGGCAGATTTCGAGGTTTTCGAAGGGGCCGACTGGATCGCGAGCATCGCTTTTGGCGAACAGGGCGAACGGTGGCGGCTCGACGACTATGACCTCTACATGGATGTGGTCCCCCGTGGCAGCGAGGTCGCTCAGTTGAGCCTCGCATTGGGATCGGGCCTGACGATCACCAACCCAGTCGCACGGGTGCTCGAGATCAATGTACCCCGGCAGACGATGTCGGGGCTCGACCGCGGCGATTATGACTTCGACTTCCTCTTCACCAACCACACCACCGGCGTGACCGACCGCAGCGAGCCCTTTTCGCTGCTCATCCGTGCCGGCATTTCCAAGGGGGCATGACATGGCGCGCTCGGCAATCAATTTGCGCGTCAGCGCCCCAGGTAAGGGGGTCGACGGTCGCTCCATTCTCACGGGGCAACGGCCGCCCACGTTGCAAGATGGGCGCGTCGGCGACTGCTGGATCGACCTAATAGGCAAGCGGCTTTACGGTCCCCGGTCTGCGCTCGGCTGGCCCGATAGCGGCTTGATCAAGGGTGATCGCGGCTGGGTACCGGTGCTCGCCCTGCGGACCGATGGCGCACGGCGTATCTGCCAGATTGTCGGTTGGCAAGGTGGCGAGGGAGAGCCGCCCAGTGCCGGGCATTTCGTCGGCGCGGCGGGGCCGGTCGCGCTCATTTCCGATGCCATGGATGTGCGTGGTCCCGAAGGCCCGACCATGCAGATCGCTGCCCTTGCGGCGGGCGGGGATGACCTATCCTACAACAGCATGGTGGCCGCCGCGGAAGCTGGTGGAGACAATCGCCGCCAGCCGCTGAAACGGTATTTCTCGCCTGCGGGTGAGATGACTTTCCCGACGATTCCCGCTGCGGCGGGAACGGCCATCGAGGCCCGCGTGCAGTCGGCGCGCGTCCTTAGTGCTGATGACGATGTGGGTGGCGACTATCAAATCTGCTGTCGCGTGGATTCCGAACCCGCGCATCCGGCCAAATTCCAAAGCCTTGACCGATACACGGCCTCCGGAGGAACCACGACCGACAGCGCCAATGGCGGGTGGTGGGAGGTCCGGAGCGTAGCCGCCTCCATGCCGAGCTATCCGACCGCCGACAGCCTGGGGAACTTTTTCATCCCCGCGCGGGCGAAGATGGTCATGCTGCGCGGCTATCATACCGAGGGCAAAGGTGCTGCCCGCTGGCGGCGTCTGTCGGGGCCATCGGCGGACGGTGAGAGCATTAAGTCGGCAGACTTCTTCACCGACTCCGGCGCACACGACCCTGTCAATGGCGGCTATTGGGGCCTGGCAGAGGATCTGCCCTCGCTTTATCAGCGGGGCGCTTATGGTGATGCCGGCGTGCACGACGATACGCCCGCATTTCTGCGCGCCTTTAAGAACAACCGTAATACGCTGATTTCGGAGGGAAACTACGTCACGACTGCCACGATCGAGCGCTCTGGATTGAATGGCTGTCATATCATCACGTGCGGGGTCAACGCCCATACCGTGACCAAGAAAAACAACGGCGACTTTCTGCGGGTGACGGGCATCGCACAGCGCCATTCCGTTTCTGCCATCTCGTTGTTCGCAGACGAGGGCATGACAACAGGGTGGGGATTTAATTACGCCGGTGGAGGCAATCCTGAGATCGCTGACAGCGAAATCTGGCAATTCCCCGGCCCGGGCCTGGATGTCTGCGGGACCATCAACGGCGCATCTGGGGTCAAGGTGCTGCGGAATGGTTTCCTGAGTAATGGGGTGAAGGAGGGCACCGGGCAGTTTCGTCTCACCGATGTCGGGGATTACACGTCTGACGGCAACCAGATGGGGGCCAAGGACTTCGGTGGGCCGTATCCCCCGTTCGGCACGGACTTCCTGCGTGCTGGAGCCGGGTCGTATACCAATAATCTGCACTGGGAAAATCTTGTCGGAGCACGGTTCCGCGAGTGCCATTACCTGCGCCGCGGCGGCAACCGCTATGAGACCAACCAGCGCGAGGGTCTCATCATGATTGGATGCGTCAAGGGCGGAGGTGTCAACGAGCAGGTCCACACCAACAGCATGGAGGCAAGCGGAGTCTACGATGGCGTAGTCAAAGACGGATGCATCCTCGTCACCGAGAGTTCGCCGCACTGGTTCACGTGGAACAACGCGATCTCAATGCGGTCCAACCTCCGCCATACGGACTGCATTGATCTTGAGTTTTCTGCGCCGATGTTCGGCGGATATGCCGAGACGCCAGTGGCGACCGACGGCACCAGCACCAACGTGCGGTTCACAGGCGTCTTGCCAGCCGGCCTTGGGATTGATGACGGCCTGACCGTCATGATCCCCTTCCACACAGATACCCATACAGGTGGATCGGTGGTCTACGGCGGCCCCGGCGGGGCATCGACCGATGCCGGGCAGGAAGCCAAATATACCTTCATCATGGCCGAGCCACGCATCATCGTCGGCTTGCTGATGCGCACCGCCGCTCAGCCCGGCGCCGGCGAGAGCTACACGGTCCAGATGCGCAAAAACTACGCCGTCGTATCGGTCGCGGATGGCGGCATTAATGACGGGTTTGCTGGGGCGAGCCCTGGATATCAGCGGATCTGGCCGCTGCACATCGCCTGCGCGGAGGGAGATGAAGTCTCCATGCAGTTTGCGCTTTCTCCCGGAGCCGCGACCTCGTCCTTCCGCGGCACACTCATCTGCAAAGGGTGACAAGATGTTCGATGCATCCACATATTTGACCGAGCTGAAGGCGGCGGCCGCCGCCGCTGGCGTCGACCCCGATTCCGTCGATCTGACCTATCGCGAGGGCGTCGGTATCGTCAGCCTGCGCATCGGTATGAGTGCACGCAGCACCACTTTTCGCAGGGACCCTCCCACGATCGCCAAAGCCGTCGAGATCCTAAAGAGCTGGGTAGCTGTGACGAGCTAAGGACTGGGGCGGTACGAGCTAGCCGTGCATCAAGGCCACGCGGGCGTGACTATCGCTCTCCACAGGAGATGCGTAGCATGACACCTACGGGTCCGGACCGCTGCGCAATTGGAGCACTGAAGTTGCCAAATCCTCGCGAGGCCGTTGATCATGAGCTGGACAGATTCAAGGGCTGGTTAGATAGACTGGCGGCAGCCAAAGAGTGGTCCACGCGAGTTCCGCTGTACCATTACACAAGCGCTGATAGCGCAAAAAAAATTTTACAAAGCAAAAAATTGCATTTGCGCCAAACACAAAGTCAATTAGATGACTATGAAATCGCTTTTGGCTTGAATATCTTCAAAAAATTGATCGAACACAATCTAAGATTTGCGAATAGTAAAATACATAACCGGATATTTAATTCGTTGAATGTGATAACAATAGAAATGTTCTATAGTAAATATTGTTGTTATATTTCATGCTTTGCGCCGCATTCTGAGGATTTTGATCTGTGGGAGCGGTATGGCCAGCGCGGAGCAGGAATAGCTATCGGTTTTCGCCCTGAGTTTTTTAATATTCCATTCGAATCGGGGGCAAATCCATTCGTCCAGCCAGTTCATTATGGTGAGCAGGCCGTGGCGCACCAGTACCGCAAGATAATACAGATATTATCGATGTCTATTGGGGAACTATCTAAAGTTATAAAAAATAACTCTGATTATGATCATGCTGTTTATCAGTTGGTCAACCGAGTTATCACACAGCACGTACTTCCTCTTGCGATGCTTGCAAAGGCAGAGACATTTAGACCGGAATCTGAAATTCGGATGCTACTTCCGATCGAACGGACAGAATCGGTGGGCGCCCCAGAATTTCAGTCCTTGTCCTTTGATATCGGGATGGTCGAATCAATCGTAGTTGGAGAGAGATGCGATCAGGCGCTCGCCGAGGCTCTCAGCGCAGAAACTGGCGTGGCTCTAAAGACTGCCGCGTACTCGAGAGGCCTGGACGTGATTGCTTGATGCGACCACCGCGGATTTAGCGTTTCTGCGGTGCCACCTGCCCCACGGCATGTACGTCGGTAGATTCGTCGCCGCGGGGCAGTAGAATCAGCACAGACCGCCAGACCACTGTCGGCATTCACATTTCGTTCCCCATCAACCCAACCGAATCGACGGTGACATTCGATCCTGCGCGCGGTGACATTTGATTTTGCGCGCTACAATACCGACAGCGAGGCCCGCACCGGCGTTCTGGAACACATCGCGCCCATTGCGACGGCGCTCTTTTCCGCCACCCATGCCATGGAGCCCCAAGCCGGGGCGGTTGATGGCACCGCGCAGGATACCTCCCTGGCCACTCGCACCTGCGCTGAGGCAGAGGAGCCTGTCGCCCCCGCCGTCGCACTTTCTGCCTTCGAGAATTGGTACGAACAGACTCGGGCAAGCTCCTTCTGGTTTCTCTTCGAGCACTACATGCCGGAGACTCCCCGTGTCGACTACTAGAGCTGGTTCGAGATCCAGCGTCACGCCTGAGTTCGAGACGTGGCTGCGCGAGACCTATGCGACGGAGGGATCCTTCACCGCGTTGGTCATCCTGGTGGAGATCGGGGAGACCCAGGTGTCTCTGCTCGCCTCCACATTCCTGAATGTGATCGGCGACGAGATCGGCTGGTCACAGGTGGTGACGCTGTTCGCCGGCTCCGGCTTGAAGTGGGACGGCGCCGCCTTTTTCCCCATCCTCGATGCCGATGGCTTGCTGGAGAATGAGGAAGCCCGCGCCCGCCTGCGCGCTGTGGAGGCCAGGGTCCGCGCCGATCGGCTGGTGCTGAATGAGGGCGAGTTTTTCGATGCGTGGGGGCGGCGGCTGAAGATCGAGGAGATCAATCTTTCCTGACCTCTTCCCCTCCGACCGCGCCGGTCAGGCGATCGGCACGTCGAAATAGGTGTCGGGAAACGGCTCTTCCCTGAGGGTGAAGTGCCACCACTCCATGAAGAAGGGCGCAAACCCGGCGCGCTCCATGGCGCTGGCGAGCCGCTGCCGGTTGGCCTGCTGCTCCGGCGTCACGTCCGTCGAGGACAGCCAGGACCGCATGCTGAACAGATCAAACGCCGTTCCCATGTCCAGGTCCGCACCGCTATCGGCGTATGCCAGCGTGAGATCGGTGGTTGAACCGCGCGAATGGCTGGACCGGGCAGCAAGATAGCCAAGGTCGAACAGTTCATCCTTGCGGTGTTCGGGATAGTAATCGTTCCTGGTGCGTTGATCCGAGGCATCCGCCGCCCAGCGGGCAAAATGCGCCACCGCCCGTGCCGGCCGATAGCAATCGAACAGCTTCAGTACGTACCCGTCGGCAGCTACGTCGCCTGCAACCTCAACCAGCGCCTCAGCCGCCGGCAAGGTCAAGAGCGCGCGCGCAACGTCGTAGCCATCGATGGGGGTGCCGACAAAGTTGTTCGCTGTGGCATATCTCAGGTCCACGCGCACGCCCGGCACGATGGTGGCCACGTCCACGAAAAGGTCGGGAAGCGTATCGAGAAGAAGCACGGTCGGCGCTGAAGACGTCATGGAATGAGCCCTGGAGTCGAAGGCTCAAACTAAAGCAGGATGGCGTCGAGCGACACCCGGTCGTCGCCGGCATCGTGTGAGCGCCGGGCGCCTAATTCAGCGGCACGTCGCGGATGGCATCGGGATCATCCACCGGATCTGGCTGAGGGTAGGGCTCGCGCCGCGGCTCACGCGACGGGTCGCCTTCCGGCAAGGGCGGCAGGTCGGGTCCGGGCACGGGAATGCCGACTGGATCTTCCATGGGAGGCGGCGGCTGGATCGGCGGCTCGGGCGGCCGAGCCGGGTCAGGCTGGCCGGGAAAAGGCCCCAGATGGATGCCCGTGGTTCCAAACCCAATCTGCGTCGCGGGCATGAGCCTCTCCTGCTGGTGGAGCGGGAGGAACGCTGCGCGTGCATGGTCGGTTCCCAGCCGTCGGGCGGCCCGGAGAGCATGTCTGGGAAAGGAGGATGTGGGAGACCCCGGAAAAGAAAAGTGCCGGACCTCGTGAGAGGCCCGGCAAGTATCGCCGCAGAGCGGCGAACCTTCCAGAGGGGAACAACTGAACGCAGCGCGTTCAGTGCCCATCGAAAATGCTCTCCACTTGGGCAGAATGCAATGCGGAGTGACTGCATGTCAGGCATGTGCCTAACGCTTGGCTCTTTTCGGCGCCGGTCACGCTGCTGTCGCGGATCAGTAGTTCCAGCGCTGCGCCTTCGAGATCAGGAAATCGCGGAACACCTGGATGCGCGCCACCGAGCGCATTTCCTGCGCATAGGTGAAATAGGCTTCCAACTGGGGCGTCTCACGGTCGGTGAACAACTGCACCAAAGACGTCGAATCATCCGACAGATAATCCGGCAGCGTGCCGATGCCGACGCCGCGCTCCACCGCCCTCTTGAGGCCGAGCACGCTATTGACCTCGAAAGCCGGAACGCGGGGCGTGGAGCCGTCGCGGCCGGCATGCTCCAGCCAGTTGAGGCCCTGGAAATAGCTCGGGATCGGCCCGCCCAGCAGCAGGATCCGGTGCTTGTCCAGTTCCTCCAGCGTGCGCGGATGGCCATGGCGCTTGAGATAGTCCGCCGAGGCATAGGCATGAAAATGCACCGTGAACAGCTTGCGCTGCACCAGGTCCGGCTGCACCGGCTGGCGCATGCGGATGGCCACGTCCGCCTCGCGCATAGCCAGATCCAGTTCCTCGTCGGTGAGGATCAACTGGATGCGGATGTCGGGATAAAGCTCCACGAATTCGCCGACGCGCGCCGTAAGCCAATGCGTCCCCAGACCCACCGTGGTGGTGACCCGCAGTTCGCCATTGGGCTTCTCGCGGCTGTCGGTGAGCTGAGCCCGCGCCGATTCCAGCTTGAGGAACACCTCATGGGCGGTGCGGTAGAGCAGTTCGCCCTGCTCGGTCAGGATCAGCCCGCGGGCATGGCGGTGGAACAAGGGAACCTTCAGTTCCTGCTCCAGGGCCGAGACCTGCCGGCTGACGGCGGACTGCGACAAGCCGAGCGTCTCCCCCGCATGGGTGAAGGATCCAGCCTCGGCGGCCACATGGAAAACCTTGAGCTTGTCCCAGTCCATCACACCACGCCCGTTAGAGGCCGTCACTCAGCCGCTTCCGCCAGTTCGTGCTGCGCCAGGAAGCGTTCCGCCTCCAGCGCTGCCATGCAGCCCCGCCCGGCAGCTGTCACCGCCTGGCGGAACACATCATCCGCGACATCGCCGGCCGCAAACACCCCCGGAACGGAGGTGGCCGTGGAATCCGGCGCCGTCCAAACATAACCGCCTTGCTTGAGCCGAAGCTGACCATCCACCAGCGCCGTCGACGGCGCATGCCCGATGGCGATGAACACACCGTCAGTCGCCAGTTCGGCGTGAGCGCCGGTGTTGACATCCTGCAAGCGCACGCCGGTGACCTTGGACACCGGATCGGTCTCGCCGAGAATCTCGTCAATGGCCGCATTCCACACGACGGAGACTTTGGGATGGGCGAACAGGCGATCCTGAAGGATCCGCTCGGCCCTCAGCCGGTCGCGGCGATGCACCAGGGTCACCTTGGCGGCAAAATTGGTCAGGAACAGCGCTTCCTCGACGGCGGTGTTGCCGCCGCCCACCACCACCACATCCTTGCCGCGATAGAAGAAGCCGTCGCAGGTGGCGCAGGCGGAGACGCCGAAGCCGCGGTAATCCTCTTCCGAATTCAGCCCCAGCCAGCGCGCCTGGGCGCCGGTGGCCAGGATGATGGCATCGGCGGTGAAGCTCTCCCCGCCCTCGCTCATGAGGCGGAACGGGCGCGAGGACAGGTCCAGGCTCGCCACGTGGTCGGAAATGATGCGCGTGCCCACATGGGCGGCCTGGGCGCGCATCTGCTCCATCAGCCACGGGCCCTGGATCACGTCGGCAAAGCCGGGATAATTCTCCACATCGGTGGTGATGGTCAGCTGACCGCCGGGCTGGATGCCCTCGAACAGCACCGGCTCCAGCATGGCGCGGGCCGCATAGATGGCGGAGGTGTAGCCGGCCGGACCCGACCCGATGATGATGACCTTGCTGTGGGAAGCCATAAACGTCCTCGAACCCATTTCCGGCCCTCACAGGCCGGGCGCGCATGAGCGGACGGCATCCGGGCCTGAATGATCAGGTCCCGACACGAGATCAGAACCTGCCCCGATCAGACGGCAGGCCATCTGATCGGGGCAGGCTCCGGAGCCGCTGCGGCGTCATGCGGATATTGCTGACGGAGCTATGCACGAATGTAAGGATGGGTTGCGTTTGCCACAAGGCAGAACCTTGATCGAGTCAAGCCCGCGCGGGGATGTCCCCATGATCCCGCGCGGCACCGCCCCCGATCACAACGGGAAGCGATCGCGACATTCGCGCAATATTATTTCGTTGCACTGCGAAGCGGCTTCACTAAGGTGCCATCGAAATTGCCCGGAGGATTCCGCCTTGACCGTTCGACTCGACGCCGTGGACTGGAAGATCCTGGCCGAGCTGCAACGGGACGGCCGCATGACCAATGTGGAGCTGTCGCGGCGCGTGGGCATTTCGGCACCGCCGTGCCTGCGCCGGGTGCGCGGCCTGGAAGAAGACGGCATCATCCTGGGCTATCGGGCGCTGCTGGATGAAAAGCAGTTGGGCTATGACCTCATGGCCTTCGCCATGGTCCACCTCATCAGCCAGGCCGGCACTGATCTCGCCGCCTTCGAGGCACGAATCGATCATTGGCCGCTGGTGCGCGGAGCCTGGATGCTGTCGGGGGAAGTGGACTTCCTGATGCTTTGCGTCGCCCCGGATCTGCCGACGTTCCAGAAGTTCGTGCTGGAGATCACCTCGGCGCCGAACGTGCGCAACGTCAAGACGGCCCTGACCCTGAAGCAGGCCAAGAACGCGCCGATCGTGCCGCTGGAAGAAGGGTCTCCGGCGCCGGAGTGAGTATTCGGTGTCGGACCATAGGACATCGCCGGCGACATTTTAGTTGGCCGACTCAGGACAGCCGAGCGGAGGGCGCCGGAGCGCCCTCCTTCGTCATCAGGCCCAGCGAACAGCGACGATCTCGAACGAACGTGCGCCCTTCGGGGTGACCACTTCCACCGTGGCCCCCTGCTTCTTGCCGATCAAAGCCCGCGCCATGGGCGAGGTGATCGAGATGCGTCCGGCCTTGGCATCGGCTTCGCTCTCGCCGACGATCTGCCAGATCTTCTCTTCTTCGGTGTCCTCGTCCATCAAAGTGACCGTGGCACCGAACTTCACCGTGTCCCCGGACAGTTTGGACACGTCGATAATCTCCGCACGGGAGATCTTGTCCTCCAGGTCTGCAATCCGCCCTTCATTAAGCGACTGCAACTCCTTGGCGGCGTGGTATTCGGCATTTTCGGAGAGGTCGCCATGGGCGCGCGCTTCGGAAATAGCGGTGATGATCCGGGGGCGCTCGACCTGCTGGCGGAAACGCAACTCGGATTCGAGGGCCGTGAAACCCGGCCCCGTCATGGGAATCTTCTCCATGGGTCCTTCTTAGAACCTCCTAAATGCCGCGATGCGCAGGGAGCCGCCGGTGGGCCGCTTTTCCCCGACGTGCACGACGTCAACTTCAAACGCGGACGACGCCATGTGGATCCCTGCATGCCCATCCGGCAACGCAGAAAAATCCGCACCGGCCAGATGCCGATGCGGTTGGCAAGAACGTCGCCGCTGTGATCCGGCTGTGCGACGGGAGATCGCTCTCCCGTCCAGGCCGGCATGCCAGCTCAGAAATAACTCTGAAGCGGCCGCACCTGGAGATCGCCGCCCACATAGGCCTTGATCCCCTGCGCCGCAGCGATGGCTCCGGACAGCGTGGTGTAATACGGGACTTTGTGCAAGAGGGCCGCCCGCCGCAGCGAACGGCTGTCGGACAGCGCCTGCGAGCCCTCCGTGGTGTTGAACACCAGTTGGACGCCCCCGTTCTTGATCAGGTCGACCACATGCGGCCGGCCTTCCAGCACTTTGTTGATCTTGCCGGCCGTCACACCATTCTCTTCCAGGAAGCGCTGGGTGCCGGAGGTGGCGATCACCTTGAAGCCCAGTTCCGCCAGCATCTTCACCGTCGGCAGAATGCGCGGCTTGTCGCTTTCCTTCACCGAGACGAACACCGTGCCGGACTGCGGCACCTTGGTGCCCCCGCCCAGCTGGCTCTTGGCGAAGGCCACGCCATAGTCGGTATCGAGGCCCATCACTTCGCCGGTGGAGCGCATCTCCGGGCCGAGCACCGTGTCGACGCCGGGGAAGCGGGCGAAGGGGAACACCGCCTCCTTGATGGCGATATGGTTGAGCTTTTCCTTCTTCAAGGCGAAGGAGGCCAGCTTCTCGCCCGCCATGATGCGGGCGGCGATCTTGGCGATGGGCTTGCCGATCACCTTGGCCACGAACGGCACCGTGCGCGAGGCGCGGGGATTGACCTCCAGGACGTAGATCTTGCCGTCCTTGAGGGCATATTGCACGTTCATGAGCCCGCCAACCCCGAGCGCCAACGCCATGGCGGCGGTCTGCTTCTCGAGAGCCGCGATGGTCTCCTCGTCCAGCGAGTGGGTGGGGAGCGAGCAGGCGCTGTCGCCGGAATGGATACCGGCTTCCTCGATATGCTCCATGATGCCGGCGATGAACACGTCGGTGCCGTCGCACAGCGCATCCACGTCCACCTCGATGGCGTCCGACACATAGCGGTCGAACAGCAGCGGGTTCTTGCCCAGCACCGTGTTGATCTGGCCGGTCTTGTCGTTGGGATAGCGCGCCTTCACATCCTGCGGCACCAAGCCTGGCAGGGTGTCCAGCAGATAGTCGCCCAACTGGCCGTCGTCGCGGATAATCTGCATCGCCCGACCGCCCAGCACGTAAGACGGGCGAACCACCAGAGGGTAGCCTAGCTCACCGGCGATGGTGCGGCCCTGCTCCACCGAATAGGCAATGCCGTTGGCCGGCTGGCGCAGCTTGAGCTTGTCCAGCAAAGTCTTGAAGCGATCGCGATCCTCGGCGAGGTCGATGGCGTCCGGCGAGGTGCCCAGGATCGGCACCTCCGCCTCCTCCAGCGCCCGCGCCAGCTTCAGCGGGGTCTGGCCGCCGAACTGAACGATGACGCCCTTCAAGGTGCCATTGGTGCGCTCGCGATCGATCAGTTCCAGCACGTCCTCGGAGGTCAGCGGCTCGAAATAGAGCCGGTCCGAGGTGTCGTAATCGGTGGAGACCGTCTCGGGGTTGCAATTGACCATGATGGCCTCGTAGCCCGCTTCTTTCAAAGCGAAGGCCGCGTGGCAGCAGCAATAGTCGAACTCGATGCCCTGGCCGATCCGGTTGGGACCGCCACCCAGGATCACCACCTTCTGGCGATCGCTGGGACGTGATTCGTCCGCCAGCACGCCGCCGAACGGAGCCTCGTAGGTGGAATACATATAGGCCGTGGGCGAGGCGAACTCGGCCGCGCAGGTGTCGATGCGCTTATAGACCGGGCGCACGCCCAGTTCGTGGCGCAGTTCGCGCACTTCCGATTCGGGCAGGCCGGCGAGCGAGCCGAGGCGGGCATCGGAGAAGCCCTGGCTCTTCAGCGTCCGCAGCGCGCCGGGCGTGGTCGGCAGGCCGCACCGACGCACCTTTGCCTCGGTGTCCACGATGCCGCGGATCTGCTCCAGGAACCACGGATCGATCTTGCAGGCGGCATGGATCTGCGCGTCGGTGAGACCGAAGCGCATGGCCTGGGCCACCTTGAGCAGGCGGTCGGGGGTCGGGGTGCCGATGGCGGCGCGGATGGCGCTCTTGTCGTCGCCCTGGCCGAGGCCCTCGATCTCGATCTCATCCAGCCCGGTCAGGCCGGTCTCCAGCGAGCGGAGCGCCTTCTGCAGGCTTTCCTGGAAGGTCCGGCCGATGGCCATGGCCTCGCCCACCGACTTCATGGAGGTGGTCAGAACCTCGTCGGCGCCGGGGAACTTCTCGAAGGCGAAGCGCGGGATCTTGGTGACCACATAGTCGATGGTCGGCTCGAACGCCGCCGGGGTGGCCCCGCCGGTGATGTCGTTAGCGATTTCGTCCAGCGTGTAGCCCACGGCCAGGCGCGCTGCGACCTTGGCAATGGGGAAGCCGGTGGCCTTGGAGGCCAGAGCCGAGGACCGCGACACGCGCGGGTTCATCTCGATCACGATCATGCGGCCGGTCGCGGGATCGATGGCGAACTGCACGTTCGAACCGCCGGTCTCCACGCCGATCTCGCGCAGCACCGCCAGAGAGGCGTCGCGCATGATCTGGTATTCTTTGTCCGTCAGGGTCAGCGCCGGCGCCACGGTGATCGAATCGCCGGTGTGCACGCCCATGGGGTCGAGGTTTTCGATGGAGCAGATGATGATGCAGTTGTCCGCCTTGTCGCGGACCACCTCCATCTCATATTCCTTCCAGCCCAGCACGCTCTCTTCCACCAGCACTTCATTGGTGGGCGAGGCGTCGATGCCGCGCTCGATGATCTCGATGAACTCGGCCTTGTTGTAGGCAATGCCGCCGCCGGTGCCGCCCATGGTGAAGGACGGGCGGATGATCGCGGGCAGACCCACCACATCCAGCGCTTCCAGCGCCTGAGCCAAGGTCTTGATTTGGACGGAGAGCGGGGTGTCGAGGCCGATCTTGGTCATGGCATCGCGGAACAGTTCGCGATCCTCGGCCTTGTCGATGGCCTCGGCGGTGGCGCCGATCATCTCGACGTCGAACTGCTCCAGCGTTCCCATCTTCTTCAGCGACAAAGCGCAGTTCAGCGCCGTCTGTCCGCCCATGGTGGGCAGGAGGGCGAAGCCCTTGGAGCGATCGCCGCGCTCCTTCTCGATGATCTTAGCGACGATTTCCGGGGTGATCGGCTCGATGTAGGTCGCGTCCGCCATGTCCGGATCGGTCATGATCGTGGCGGGGTTGGAGTTCACCAGGACGACCCGGTATCCCTCCTCCTTCAGCGCCTTGCACGCTTGCGTGCCGGAATAATCGAACTCGCACGCCTGGCCAATCACGATGGGGCCGGCGCCGATGATGAGGATGGTTTCGAGGTCCGTGCGTTTCGGCATCTATCTCTGGCGCTCGACGGGCGCAAAAAAAGGGCCGCGGGTCACGCGCCCCTGAATGACGAGGGTCCGTCTCACGGACGGCGGCTGCCATGCGAGGATGATGAAATTCTCCCCATCCCGCATGCGGATTGGGCTTCCTTAGACCATAATTGCCCGCGACGGAAGACGCCTTGACAGTTCCGGTCGCGTTGGAGCCCGCCCTTGTTCGCCGCCCTCACCCGCCTTGCCCAACGTCACCGCGCCTTCCTGATCCAGTTCGCGACCTTTGTGGGGGTGGGACTGACGGCAGCAGTCGGTCATTTCACCACGTTGGCGATCCTGGTGGAGCGGCAGATGGCCGGCCCGGTGCTGGCTTCCCTGGCGGGCTTCATCGTCGGCAGCATCATCTCCTACTGTCTCAACCGCAGGTTCACCTTCGAATCGACCCGCACCCACGCCGGCGCCCTGCCCCGCTTTGCGGCGGTGGCGGGCATCGCGTTCGTCATGACCGGGCTGCTGATGGAGTTTTTCGTCCATTGGCTGGGCATCTATTACATCTTCGCCCAGGTCATCACGACCGGCATGGTGCTGGTGTGGACATTCACCGCCTACCGGCTTTGGGCTTTCGCCCACAAGGCTGGAGCGCGCCGTCCGCTGGCCTGAGGCGCCCTATCGCGGAACGGCGCGGAACGCCATCCGGGCCTGGTTGTGGCCGATGTTGGTGGGCAGGCGCTCCACCGTGAAGCCGGCTTCGGCAATGAGGGTCAGAATGTCCGCCTCTTCATAGGTGGCCAGACCCAGATCGGCGCGGAGCTTGCGGTAGGGCGAGACGGCGGTGCGCGCCAAACCGACAAATGCGGCGATAAGGAATCCCTCGCGGGCGCCGAAAGTCAGCAGCGCGGCTGCGTCCTGGACGGCACTCACCCCCGGCGGAATCACGTCGGCGATGATCAGCGTGCCGCCCGGCACCAGAAGGCGCCGCCAGACGGCCAGCAGGGCGATGAAGTCCGCGCGCGAGAGATATTGCAGCAGGGAATTGACGATGATTACGTCCATGCTACCCGGCGGCAGCGCAGCCGTCTCCTCGGGAGAGAGCACGGTAATCTTGGGCTGGCGGGCGAACCGCTCCTTGAGCTTCGCCCTTATGGTCGGCGCCGCATCCGCCAGTGCCAGCGTCGCGCAGGATTGGCACAAGGGCTCCGCGCCCAGCGCTTCGCCGCAGCCATAGTCGAGGACGCGGGCGTTCGGCCCCGGCAGCAGGCGGGCGATATCCGCGGTGATGCGGGCGTAATGCACCTGCTTGTGGCGGTCGCTCACATAGATGGAATGGGCACCATCCCAGAACGAGACCCAATCCATGCTTATCTCCGGTTCAGTTGCGCCTCAAGCGGCTGGTCCGCCGTAATCGGCGAACCTTGGGACCGCGCACGCTGCGAGCACTCCCACAACGCCACGGGCCGGCGGCGGCATCATGGCGATGGCTGGTGCCCCATGAGGCAGCAGCCATCCCGCCACCGCCTCATGAGCTGCGCCACGCCATGCTCAGTTGTAGAGGATCCAGAACTTGCCGACCGTGGGCTTCAGGGCACGCACGTTGCGGTCGCTGGAGAGATAGACCTTCGGTCCGACCACCTTGGCCTGGGCCGAGGCCGGCGCCAAAGCGGAGATCGCCAGTTGCACCGTCAGGTTGCAGCCGCCGGCCAGACTGCTGAGCGCACCGCCCTGCCAATCGGTGATCACGCCGCCGCCATTGCCGCCGAAGCCCACGAGGCGGAACGGCTTGCCGTTGGCCTTCTCCAGATCGGCAAGGCTGGCGCCGATGCCGATGCCAGCGACGCTCCAGGCGGTCTCTTCGCTGAAATTGGCGCGCGTCGGGCCGGTGTAGCCGAAGCCATCGGCCCAGGCGACCGCCACCCGCAGCTTGGGATCATTGGGCAGCAGCACGCTGCCAGGTCCCAAGCTGCCACCCGGCTCCAGCACTTCGGTGGACGTCACCACATTGGCCTGGCCGAAGATGCCCTTCATCGTCACGTCGCTGGTATTCGGTGCAAAGGGGCCGTTGCACTGGAACGAGCGCGGCGTGCCGGTTGGTACCGGGATATTGACCACCGACTCGTAATAGCCGAAAGCGTCGCTTTCCTTGACCACGCCGGTGCCCCAGCTGGGGCCGGGCGCTTGGCATCCTGCCGCGAGAAGACCGAATGCCACCATTCCCGCAATGGCCCGCCCCTGGGCCCGTACTGCCTTCTTCATGCCAGCCTCCAACCTGCCTTAGGTTGGTCATAGCCGAGGCGTGACGAGCCGACCAGGGGTGGAGGGGTAGTGTCACGCTACAGTCATGGAGCCAGGGCATGGCTCCGCCGACGGTTGGGGGAACGGGATGTGATCCGAAATCAGAGCGATGTTGCCGCGCGCGCCACGATTCCGTCGGAGGCGCGTTCGGTTCAGGACTATCTGGACGAAACCCCGGTCTGGCGCGACGGCACCAGCCTTCCGAGTGCCCCGATGACAGTCATGCAATGGCGCATCTGGGGTCTGGCTGCGGCCGGCAAGTTCTTCGAGGGGCTGGTGGTGTTCATGACCGGCGTCGCCCTGCCGCTCATGGGCGCGGAATTTGGCATGACACCGCTCCAGCATGGTCTGGTGAGCGCCGCGACCTTGTTTGGCATCCTGATCGGGGCGCTGACCCTGGGCGGATTGGCGGACCAGTTCGGCCGCAAGCCCATGTTCGTGTTCGAGATGGCGCTGTTCATGCTGTTCCTCGCGCTGCTGGCCGCCGCCCCCAGCTTCTCGTGGATGCTGGTGTTCCTGTTCGGCGTCGGGCTGGCGCTCGGCTGCGATTATCCCACTGCCCATCTGGTGATTTCGGAGAGCATTCCCAGTTCGGCACGCGGGCGGCTGGTGCTGGGCGCCTTCGCCTTTCAGTCGCTGGGAGCCCTGACCGGCACGGCGGTGGGCTATCTGGTGATGACCTTCGACCCGACTTTGGGGGCGTGGCGGGTCATGTATGCCACAGCCATCATTCCCGCCGCCTTGGTGCTCGCCGGCCGGTTTTTCATTACCGAGAGCAGCCATTGGCTGCTGGCGCGGGGCAAGGTGTCCGAGGCGGAGCACGCCATTCGCCATCTGCTGAAGCGGCACCCCCACTATCCCAAGCATGTGCATCTGAAGTCGCGTCATGTGGAGGGCGCCGCCCGGCCGGAGGCCCATCTGCTGGTGCTGTTCCGGCCCAAGAACCTGCGCGCGACGCTCCTCGCCTCCCTCCCCTGGTTTCTCCAGGATCTGGGCACCTATGGCATCGGCATCTTCACGCCCACGATCCTGGCTGCCACCATCGGCCAACAGGTGGCCACCAGCCAGAACAACATCACCGCTTTGATCGCCAACGACATGTTGGCAGCCAAGGGCGCCGCCTTCATCGATTTGCTGCTGATCGTCGGAATGATCGGCGCGGTCTTCCTGGCCGACAGGCTGGGCCGGATCCCGCTCCAGGTGTTCGGCTTCATCGGCTGCGCCGGGGGGCTGCTACTGGCCTCCTTCTATGCGGACTTCACCGGCGCGGCGCAGACCCTCCTGATCTATGCCGGCTTCATGCTGTTTAACTTCATGTGCAACCTCGGCCCCAATGCGCAGACCTACTTGCTGGCCGGCGAGGTTTTCCCCACCCACATCCGCGGCCTCGGCGCCGGTTTCGCCGCCGCATTCGGCAAGGTGGGCGCGGTGACCACGGCCTTCCTGTTCCCAATCCTGCTGAGCAAGCTGGGCACGCAGTACCTGCTCTACATGCTGGTGGCCACCTCCCTGCTGGGAGCGTTCATCACCTGGCGCCTGCGCATCGAGACCACCGGCCGCCGGCTGGACGATATCGGCCTTTGATCCCCTGGGATCAGGCCGATGCAGCCGCCTCCCCTTTGGCGGCTGTTCGGGGAGGAGCCGTTGCGGGGCGGCTCCTCCCCTATGCTCAGCGATCGCCCGAGGCGGCCGTTCAGCCCCAGCGTTCGCTCACCACCTGCCAGTTCACTCGGTCCTTGAGCACGGCATCCACGTGGGCGGTGCGGCGGTTTTCGTAGTCCAGATAGTAAGCGTGCTCCCACACATCGATGCCCAGCAGCACCGTCTTGCCGTCCGGCAGGGGATTGGCCGCATCCTTCAGGCCGACGATGGCGAGGCTATTGCCGTCACGCACCAGCCAGACCCAGCCGGTGCCGAAGACCTTGTCGCCCTGCTCCACCATCTTGCGCTGAAGCAGAGCCAGGGATTGGAAATCCTTCTCCACCGCCTGGGCGAAGGCGCCGGTGGGCGCGGCGGGGCCGGACTTGAACGAGGCCCAGTAGAGATCGTGGTTCCAGGCCTGGGCAGCATTATTGAACACGTCGGCATCATTGGCCTTGCGGGCCGCCACGATCACCTCCGGCAGCTTCATCTCCGCATAGGGCGTGCCGGCGGTCAGCAGGTTGAGCTTGTCGTAATAGCCCTTGTGGTGCTTGCCATAATGCAGGCCCACCGTGCGGGCGGAAATGGTCGGCACCAGCGCATCTTCGGCATAGGGCAGCGGCGGCAGCACGAACGGCACCGCCGCGCGGGCCACGTGCGGCTTGAAGATCGCGCCCGCCACGGCCGCGGTGCCCAGCGCCAGCGCGGTTCGCCGGCTGAAGGTGGCGCCGGATGCGGCCTGCGCTGCTTGAGAGATGGATGTCATGTGCGTTTTCTCCGCCGGCTCTTGTTGCGTGATCGCCCCGCTTTGACGCCGAATAGCTCGGACGATGGAGGGTAAACGCGCGAAGGCGGTAAAGTCTCCGTTGCGATCTGGAGCCGCAGGGAAAATCGCCGTGAACGGACCGTCGCGAGGCGTCGGATCAGTCGGCGGCCGCTTCCAGGACTCGCTCGAAAATCGCCCGCACCCGCGCCTGCGTCTCGCCCAGATGCGCATCAAGCGTGGCGAAGTCCGGCAGTTCACCGGCCCGGGCCAGCAAAGCCTTCAAGGCTGGGCTGGCCTCGGCGGGAACGAATGGCCGGTCCACGGCCAACCGCAGAACCTGGGTGAGATCCTGGTAGAGTCGGCACGCATTGGAGAGCGACTGGATGTCCTCCGGCGGCAGCAGTTCCAGCCAGCCGGCCACGGCGAGAATTCGGGCGGTAGCGGTGTCCACAATCTCGGGATGGCGCCCCGCATGCACCAGAACCAGATATTGCGCCAGGAACTCCACATCCACCTGCCCGCCGGCGGCGTGCTTCAGATTCCAGCGGTCGCCCTCGCCTTTCTCGGCGGCGATGGCGCGGCGCATGTCGAGAATGTCGCCGGCAATGCGGCGCGGGTCGCGCGGCCGCGCCAGCACCTGGAGGATCACCGCCTCCACCCGCGCGGCAAAGGCCGGGCTGGCGGAGATGATGCGGGCGCGCGTCAGCGCCATGTGCTCCCAGGTCCAGGCCTCGGTGCGCTGATAGGATTCGAACGAGCCGATGCGCGTCGCCACCGGCCCGGCCCGGCCGGAGGGGCGCAGACGCAGATCGACGTCATAGAGCTTGCCGGCATTGGTCAGGCTGGTCAGCGCGCTAACCAGCCGCTGGGTGAAGCGGGCAAAATAATGCGCCCCCTGGAGCGGGCGGGGCCCGTCGGAGGTGGGCTCGGCCTCGGGATCGAAATCATAGAGCAGGATCAGGTCGAGATCGGAGCCTGCGGTCATCTCCCGGCCGCCCAGCTTGCCCATGGACAGAACCGCGGTCTCCGCCCCGGCGATCACCCCATGGGCCTCCTGGAAACGAGCCCATACTCGGGCATGCAGCGCGCGGATGATGACCTCCGCCAGCCGCGCATAGGCCTCCCCCGCCCGCGCCGCCGGCAAGGTGCCGGAGGCGATGCGCACGCCGATCAGCACATGCTGCTCCTGTCGGAAGCGGCGGGCGCGGTCCAGTTGCTCTTCGTCGTTGGGAGCGGCGTCCAGCAACTCGTTGAGATGCGCCTCCAGCGTCGGCTCGTCAGGCAGCACGTCGAAGAAGGCGGGATCGAGCAGCGCATCCGCCAGCGAGGGGCGCCTTGCCAGGGTTTCCCCAAGGCGCGGTGCCGCGCTGACGATGGTGGCCAGCAGGCGCACCAGATCGGGGTTGTGCTCCAGCGCCGCCAGCAGATGCGGCCCCGGCAATTCGCCCAGGAAGCCATCCATGGCCTGGAGCGCGCCGTCGGGATCGCCGCCGTGGGACAACTGCTCGAGCAGCAGCGGCACGATCTTGACCAAATGCGCCCGTGCCGCCTCCTGCCGCAGCACGCGCGGCTTGCCCGCCATCCAGGAGCGCACGGTACGGCTGGCCGCCACCGGCTCACGGAAGCCAAGGCGGGCGAGCGTCGCCAGTGTGGCGCGGTCGTCCGCATCCTCGGGGAAGGTCAGTTCGCCATGCAGGAAGGCCGGGGGCGCGTTGTCCTCGAACAGCTGCGCGTAATGGCGCTGCACCCGCTGGAGGCGCTCCACCAAAGCGGCGGCGAAGCTGTCGCGGTCGGCATACCCCATGAAGCGGGCGAAGCCTTCCAGCGCCGGGCGCTGCTCGGGCAGCGAATGGGTCTGCGCGTCGGCGACCATCTGCAAACGGTGCTCGACCCGGCGCAGGAAGACATAGGCTTCGGCCAGATCGTCGCGGACCTCGGGGGCGATCCAGCGGTCGGCCACCAGCGTGTCCAGCGCCTCCAGGGTGCGCGGGGAGCGCAGGCCGGGGTCGCGGCCGCCGGCGATCAGTTGCTGGGTCTGGACGAAGAATTCCACCTCGCGGATGCCACCGCGCCCGAGCTTCACATTGTGCCCTTCCACCGCCACCACATCGTGGCCGCGAAAGGCATGGATCTCGCGCTTCATGGCGTGGACATCGGCGATGGCCTGATAGTCCAGCACCCGGCGCCACACGAACGGCAGCAGATCGGCCAGGAACGCCCGGCCTACCGCCAGGTCGCCGGCCATGGGCCGCGCCTTGATGTAGGCTGCCCGCTCCCACGTCGCACCTTCGCGCTCGTAATAGGCCAGGGCCGCCGCAGTGGAGAGCGCCACTTGGGTGGAGCCGGGGTCCGGCCGCAGGCGCAGATCCACCCGCAGCACATAGCCGTCTTCGGTGCGTTCTTGGAGTAGTCGCACCAGGCCCTTGGTCAGCCGCACATAGACCGGCGCGGCCTCCATGCCGGCGGCGAGCGGCGCCACATCGCGGTCATAGACCACCACCAGGTCCACATCGCTGGAATAGTTGAGCTCGCCGGCGCCATGCTTGCCCATGGCGATCACCGCCAGCCCGCAACCCAAGCCCGGCGCTTCGAGATCGGGCAGATCCAGCCGCCCGGCGGCGGCGGCCTCGCGCAGCAGGAAATCCAGCGCGCAGGAAATGGCGGTGTCAGCAATGGCGGTCAGAGCCTTGGTCACCGCCATCAGCGGCAGCACGCCGCCAATGTCGGCCAAGGCGATCACCAGAGCGGCCTCATTGCGCATGCGCCGAAGCTCGCGCATGGCGGCCCCCTCGTCGGGAGCAAGGCGCACGGCGGCGGTGGCTTC
>CALRNP020000023.1:0-37262 GCA_943369575.1 Azorhizobium sp. AG788
TCGGGGAACTCGCCCACCACTTCGGTGAGCAGATCGGCCTTGGCGATGCGGGCGGCCTGCTCGGCCAGGGCCGGATCGGCGCCGACACGCGGCGCCAGATCCCGCGCCAGATGGGCGATGCGGTCGATGCGCTTGGCCTGCGAGCCCAGCTTCTCGTGGAAGGTGATGTGCTCGAACTTGCCCAGCCGGTCCGCCAGCGGGGTGCGGCGGTCGCCGTCCCAGAAGAATTTGGCGTCCGACAGGCGGGCGCGGATCACCCGCTCGTTGCCGGCGACGATGGCGGCGCCGCCATCGGAGGCGGCGAGATTGGAGACCAGGATGAAGCGGTTGGCGAGGCGCCCGGTGCGCGGGTCGCGCAGCACGAAGCACTTCTGGTTGGCGCGGATGGTGGCGCGGATCACCTCGTCGGGAATGTCGAGAAAGCGTTCCTCGAACGTCCCCATGAGCGTAACCGGCCATTCCACCAGCCCGCACACTTCCTCAAGCAGCGCCTCGTCTTCCACCAGCTCCAGGCCATGGACCAGGGCCAAATCCTTGGCGTCGTTGAGGATGATGTCCTTGCGGCGGTCGCGGTCGGCCACCACCTTGGCGGCCTCCAGCTTGGCCATCCAGTCCTCCAGCCGGCGGACCTGGAAGGCGTCGGGCGCCAGGAAGCGGTGGCCGCGGGTGATGTCGGAGGAGACGATGCCCTCCACCTCGAACCGCACCACTTCCGGCTCTTCCACATCGGTGCCGAAGGTGCAGACGATGGAATGCAGCGGCCGCACCCAGCGCAGGCTGCCCGTGCCCCAGCGCATGGATTTCGGCCAGGGGAAGGCGCGGATGATCTCGGGCACGATCTCGGCGATCACCTCGGTGGTGGGCTTGCCGGGGCGCTCGATCACCGCCACGTAGAACTCGCCCTTCTTGGGGTCGCTCTCGATCTTGGCCTGGTCCAGGCTCTCCAGCCCGGACGCCTTCAGGAAGCCCTGCACCGCCGCCTCGGGCGCGCCCACCCGCGGGCCCTTGCGCTCCTCGCGGCTGTCCGCCTGCCGGCCGGCCAGGCCGTGCACCGCCAGCGCCAGCCGGCGCGGGGTCACGAAGGCCTTGGCGCCTTCATAGAGCAGGCCACGGGCCACCAGCGCGTCGGTCACCAGCTTGCGCAGGGACTCGGCCGCCTGGGCCTGCATGCGGGCGGGAATTTCTTCGCTGAACAGTTCAAGAAGCAGATCGGGCATGGGATCGGTTCTGTAAGCCCCCGCAAGGGGACATGACGCCGGAGACGCCGCAGGTTGAGCACAAAGTCGAGCCGTCTGCCTAGAACCTTTCGCCGCCGCCGTCGAGGCCCGACGCCCTCAGAGCAGCGGCTTGCGGGCGCGCTCGGTGAGGGTCAAAGCGGCGATCAGCGAGATGCCCGCCACCACGATCATATAGATGGCCGGCCCCATGTCGTCATGCAGCCGGGTCACCAGATAGACCGCGATCATCGGCACCGTGCCGCCCGCCAGCCCGAGGGCGAGGTTATAGCCCACCGACATGGCCGAACAGCGGGTGCGGGCCTTGAACATCTCCACCAGCACGCAGGGCATCGGCCCCATATAGGCCGCCATCAGCACCGCGAACAGCACCTGCGCCGTCAGCACCTGCCCCGAGGTGCCGCCGTCCAGCATGCGGAACAGCGGCCAGGTCGCCAGCATCAGCGCCGCCAGCGAGCCGACCATGACGATCTTGCGGCCCACCATGTCGCTCAGCGCCGCGAATACCGGGCACAGCAGCACCAGCACCACCATGGACACGGTGTTGATCTGGAGCGCCGCTTCGCTGTCCAGATGGTCCACCTGCTGCATGTAGGTGGTGAGATAGACGAACAGCAGATAGAAGCCGACGCCGAGCATGGCATTCAGCGCGATGGAGCGGGCGATGTTGGCGCCGTCGGTGAGGAAGGCCTGCACCAGAGGCGCCTCGCGCAGATCGCTCGCCGGTTCCGCGCTCTCCTGCGTGCCCTGGCGCAGCACCAGCGTCGAGACGCCCAGCACGATGCCAAGCAGGAACGGCACCCGCCAGCCCCAGGCCACCAGCGCCTCCTGCGAGATCACGCTGGCGGTGGCCGCGCCGACGGCGGAGCCGAGCAGAATGCCGCCGGTGGCGCCCATGGCCGAGAAGCTGGTGAAGAAGCCGCGCCAGCGCAGCGGCGAGACCTCCGCCAGAAAGATGGCCGAGGTGGTATATTCGCCGCCGATGGACACTCCTTGCAGCAGCCGCAGCACCAGCAGCAGGCAGGGCGCGAACACACCCAGCGTCGCATAGGTGGGCAGCAAGCCGATGGCGACCGTGGACACGCACATGAGGCCGACGGAGAGCAGCAAGGCCCGGCGGCGCCCGTAGCGGTCGCCTACATGGCCGAAGATGATGCCGCCCAGCGGCCGCATGAGGAAGGAGGCGGCGAAGATGCCGAAGGCCGAGATCAGGCCGACGAAGGCATCGCTGGTGGGAAAGAAATTGCGGGCGAAGGTGGTGGCGAAAAAGCCGTAGGCGGCGAAATCATACCATTCCAGCGTATTGCCCAGGGCCCCGGCCAGGATCACCCGCACCGACATGGGATTGGACTGCGCCGCGCCGCCATGGGCCTCGCGTCCGCCTTGCTCAAGCGCGCCGTCCGCCGTGATCGCCTCGGTCATCGCCTGCCCCCGCCGCGTGTCTGCCCTTGCGATCCCTAACCGGCCAAAGGGACGGCGCCAAGCAATTTGGGTCAAAGGAGACGGGCGCCCGGGAAAAATCGCGGGCAGGCCAGGCCAGCACCTCGAGCGGGGGCCCTCAGGACTGGATGGCGCTCACTTGGCGGGCAGGAGACCGACGCTCATGGTGCCGTCACTCTCGAGGATGAGGAACTCGACGTCCTCGACGACCCTGCCACCGTTGGAACGGACAGCCCCCAGCGCCTCATCGCGGGTGACACGCTCTGAGCGCAGGGCGGCATCGCAGAACGGACCGTTGCGGATGAGCAGGGTCGGCTCGGAGCGAACCGCCTTGGCGAAACCCGTCCAGCGGACCGACATGAAGGTGACGAGGAACTGCATTGAAATGAGCAGGGCCAGTGCCGCGGCGCCTTCGGCCAGCGCAATCGATTCCTGCAGGAGGATGGCCGACAATGTCGAACCCAAGGCAACCGTGACGACGAGATCAAAGGCATTGAGCTTGGCGAGCGTCCGCTTGCCCGAGATCCGCAGGAACCCAACCAGCGCAACATAGGCAAGAATGCCGACGAGGAGGGTGCGAACCACCCCTTCCCAATCCTGGAACAGCATGTTTTGCCAGTTCATCGGCCACCCTCACGTTCCGCAACCGGCACAGGGGCGCTTTTGCGGGGCTTTCAGGACGAGCCGGCGTGGCAACGCCAACTCGCCCTGAATGCTATGCGCTATTCAAGTCAGTCGCGGTCATACTTGAACTCAGGCGCCTTCGTCAGCTCGTCCTTGGACGTATTCACCATGGCTCGCATGGTGCCGTTCTGATCGGCCAGCACAATGCTGGAAGGATCGAGAAGGACGTAGCGCTCTCCGATGCCGAGAAAACCGCCGACGCTGACGACAACGCCACTGATCGTCTTGCCGTTTTTGATGGCCAGATCGGATATCTCGCCGATTTTTTCGTTTTGATTGTTGTAGACGTCGAGATCATCCAGTCGCGACGCCATCACATCGGCCGGCGAGAAGCTGACGTACTTGAGAGCAACCGTAGAGGTCGTGCCCCTGGTCATTCCGCCTTGGGTGCCGGTCGCGTCAGCGCCTGCGGCCATGTTGGAAGCGGCGCTATTGGACCCCGCAGCCGATGGCGACTGGGTCGAGGGGGACTGAGCGGACGGGGTCTGCGCCGACGGAGACTGAGCCGACGGCGACTGAGTATTCGGTGCGGCGGTCTGCGCGAAGGCCGGGCTCGCGATGAGAAGAGCGGCGGCCGTGGATAGAGCGATGCGGTTCATCAGAAGATCCTCCTGTTGTCGGATTGCACATGCCTGCCTCCCCCTTGACCAATCATCGCGCGCCGATTTCGTTCGATTATTTCTGAATGAATCTTCATCCCTTTGATCTCGCCTGCGGCCGGAGGCGGCAGGAGGCGCAACGCCGACCGGGCATCGGAAGGTGTCCGGCCAGGCCTCAGATCGGACCGCCCGCCCGCTCCTTGAGCCGCAGCACCGCCACCAGGGAGACCGCCGAGAGGCCGATGACCATCAGCGCCGGCGCCATCGGGCTGGCGAAGCGATGGATCAGATAGACCGCCACCATCGGACTGAGGCCGCCGATCCAGCCCACGCCGAAATTCCAGGCCATGGAATAAGTGGTGCAGCGGGTGTCGCGGTGGAACAACTCCACCAGCGCGGCCGGGATCGGGCCGGCATAAGCCGAGATCAGCAGGGTGAAGCCCAGTTGCCCGGCGAACACCGCGGCGGGATCGCCGGAGCTGAGCAGCCGGAACAGCGGCCAGGTGAACAGCACCAGCCCCACCAGCCCGGCCAGCATCACCGGCTTGCGGCCGATGCGGTCGCTCAAGGCGGCGAACACGCAGCAGGCCACCACCAGCACGCCCATGCTGGCGGTATTGATCTCGAACGCCAGCCGGGCGGGCATGCCGTCCACCTGCTGCATGTAGGTCGTGAGATAGATGAAGGTCAGGTAGAACAGGGTGCCGATGGCAACCGTCATGCCGATGCCCTGGAGCACCTCGCGCCAGTGGTCCCGCACCGCCGCCCGCAGCGGGAGGTCGTGGCGCTTGATTGCCGGCGCTTCGGGCGCCAGGCCCGACCGCAGCACCAGCGCCACCCCGCCCAGGATGATGCCGCCCAGGAACGGCAGCCGCCACCCCCAGGCCGCCAGTTGCTCCGGCGTCAGCAGCACCGCCACCAGCGTGCCCACCGCCGAGCCCATGAGCGTGCCCACATTGGCGCCAAGGGTGGCCAGCGAGGCCACCAGCCCGCGCCGCGGCGCCGAGGCGCCCTCCGCCAGGAACACCACAGACATCACCTGCTCGCCGCCCACCGAGACCCCCTGGAGCAGGCGCATCAGCAGCAGCAGCACCGGCGCCAGCGCCCCGGCCATGGCATAAGTGGGCAAGAGGCCGATGCCGACGGTGGAGACCGTCATCAGCAGTGCCGAGAGATAGAGCGCCCGCTGGCGCCCGAAGCGGTCGCCGATGTCGCCGAACAGGACGCCGCCCAGGGGCCGCATGAAGAACGAGGCGGCGAACATGCCGAAGGCCGCCAGCAGCCCCACAAACGGATCGCCGGTGGGAAAGAAGTTCTTGGCGAAGATCGCCGCCAGGAAGCCATAGGCACCGAAGTCGTACCACTCCAGCGTGTTGCCCAAGGTTCCGGCCATCATGCCGCGTAGGCGCCCCGGTGCGGCCCCCGCTGCGCCGGGCCGATGGGGCGGCGCGATGGCCGTGTGAGTGTCGGCGGTCATCATCAGCCCCAGCCAGATCGTGCGATGGTCAAGCTGATGTAAGGCTGAGGGCGCGCGGTGACCAGCGGTATTATGACCCGCGGGCGCAATGGTGGCGCGGCGGCATGGTCCGGTCCCCGCCAGCGGCGCCGTCTGCGTCACGGGAATGACAAAGCGGTGGCATCACACAGATTTCGTCGCATGACACGGTGTTCCCACGGGGGAACTCCGTGTCCATCCCGGTGTCATGCGCGCATTGCTGTCTCATACATTGCGGCGGCAGAGATCAGGCCGCGCCGCCCGCGTCGGTCTTGAGCCAGGCGGCGCCGCAGGCCTTGGCCAGCTCCCGCACCCGCAGGATATAGCTTTGCCGCTCGGTCACCGAAATAACGCCGCGCGCATCCAGAAGATTGAACACGTGGGACGCCTTGATGCACTGGTCATAGGCCGGCAGAACCATCAGATGCCGCTCGCCGGCATCGCCTGCCACCAGATATTTGGCGCAAGCCGCCTCCGCCATGCGGAACTGTTCCAGCAGCATGTCGGTGTCGGCATGCTCGAAATTATGGCGGGAGTATTCTTTCTCGGCCTGCAAGAACACATCGCCATAGCTGATCTTGGCATCGCCCTCGCGGCCATTAAAATTCAGGTCGTAGACATTCTCGACGCCCTGCACATACATGGCGAGACGCTCAAGACCATAGGTCAGCTCGCCGGAGACCGGGGCGCATTCGATTCCGGCCACTTGCTGGAAGTAAGTGAACTGCGAAACCTCCATGCCATCGCACCAACACTCCCAGCCGAGGCCCCAGGCGCCCAAAGTGGGGCTCTCCCAATCGTCCTCGACGAAGCGGACATCATGCAACTTGGTGTCGATGCCGATAGCCGACAATGACTGGAGGTAGAGGTCCTGCAGGTTGGCGGGCGAGGGCTTCAGGATCACCTGGAACTGGTAATAATGCTGCAATCTGTTGGGGTTCTCGCCATAGCGGCCATCCTTGGGCCGGCGGGAGGGCTGCACATAGGCCGCCTTCCAGGGCTTCGGCCCCAGCGCCCGCAGGGTGGTCGCCGGATGAAAGGTGCCCGCCCCCACTTCCATGTCATAGGGCTGGAGGACCACGCAGCCCTGGTCGGCCCAGAAGGCCTGCAACGTCAGCAGCAGCCCCTGGAAGGAGCGGTCGGGCCGCATGTGCGGGGAAAGGGCGGGATCGATCATGGCGCTCGGTTCGGCGGTGCGGTGGCAGGCGGCGGTGGCCCTGGCGGCCGCAGCCAAGCCGCGCCTCCCTGGCCCCCTCCCCTTCGGCGGGGCGCGCCCCAGCGGCGCGCCGGCGGACACTAGAGGCCCACCTGCCGCAGATCAAGCAGAGCCACCGGGGCACCGCCAACGAAAGGTTCCCGGCAAGGCCGTGGCTTTGCTTCGCTTTTCTGTGAATGAACCAGTTAGCCCTGGGGAAGTTGTGGGTCAGGAGGGACCACAAAGGAGAATTAATATGCGCAAGCTTACTCTCGCCGCCGCCGCTCTGCTGATCGCGTCCAGCGTCGCCGCCACCGCCCAGACCAGCGGCACCGCGAGCCAGGATAACCATAAGGGCCCGGCCCAGGAAGGCGGCCGCACCCAGGCCACTCCGGGCGGCAGCAACACCACCGGCATGTCGCCCGCCGACGGCGCCTCCAAGCCCACCCCGCGCAGCGGCACCACGAGCCAGGACAACCACACGGGCCCGGCGCAGCAAGGCGGCCGCACCCAGGCCACCCCGGGCGCCTCGTCCACCAGCGGCGGCACGCCCACGGACACCACCGGCTCCACCACCCCGCGCAGCGGCCTGTCCTCGCAGGATCAGCACAAGGGCCCGGCGCAGGAAGGCGGCCGCACCCAGGCGACCCCCGGCACCAACTGAGCCGATCCGGCCGCGGTCAAGCACGTGAGTTAACAACAAAAAGCCCGGGACGCTCTGCGCCCCGGGCTTCGTCATGAAGTGGACCGTCGATCAGCCGCGGGTGCGGGCGCGGACCATGTAGTCATCATAGGTGTACTCGACGATCTGCCACCACAGATATTCCTCGTTGCGGAATGCCTTGGCGTGATCGTGGACCTTCTTGAAGTCCGGGTTCTTGGCGCCGATTTCCTCATAGAGCTCCTGGGCCGCCTTGTAGCTGGCGTCCATCATCTCATTCGGGAAGCGGCGCAGCTGGGCGCCGGCCTTCACCAGCCGCTGCACGGCGGCCGGGTTCTTGGTGTCGTAATTGGCCAGCATGTCGCCATTGGCCTGAGCCGCCGCCGAACGCAGGATCGCCTGGTAGTTCTTCGGCAGTTCGTTCCACTTTTCCTGGTTGTAGAAGAAGGTCAGCGAAGCGCAGCCTTCCCACCAGCCGGGATAATAATAATACTGCGCCACCTTCTGCAGGCCGAGCTTCTCGTCATCATACGGACCGACCCATTCGGCGGCGTCGATGGTGCCCTTTTCCAGCGCCGGATAGATATCGCCGCCCGCCAACTGCTGCGGCACCACGCCGAGCTTGGCCAGGATCTGGCCGGCGATGCCGGCAATGCGCATCTTCAGGCCCTGCAGGTCCTGGGTGGTCTTGATTTCCTTGCGGAACCAGCCGCCCATCTGGCCGCCGGTGTTGCCGCCGGGCAGCATGTAGACGCCATACTTCTTGTAGAACTCGTTCAGCAGTTCCAGACCGCCGCCATGGTAGAACCAGGCATTGATCTGGCGGGCATTGAGGCCGAACGGGAAGGCCGAGCCGAAGGCGAAGGTCGGATCCTTGCCCACGTAATAATAAGAGGCCGTATGGCACATCTCCACGGTCTTGTTCTGGGTCGCGTCCAGGGCCTGGAGGCCCGGCACGATTTCACCCGCGGCGAAGACCTGGATCTGGAACTTGCCGTCGGTCGCTTCCGACACGGTCTTGGCCATCAGCTCGGCGGCGCCGTAGATGGTGTCCAGCGACTTGGGGAAGGACGACGTGCACCGCCACTTCACTTCCGGGGCGGTCTGGGCGATGGCGGGCATGGCAACCGCGGTGGAGGCGGCGACACCGGCACCGGCGGAGGCGAGGAACTGGCGGCGTTTCATGGATGGCTGCTCCCTGGGACGTGTTCTTGTGCGTCAAAACGCCTAGCCGGTCTTTGACGCCGGGTCATCATCAACTTTCTTCTAGTCCTTCTGAGGACCCATTGGGAAGACCGTCGGAGCCGATTTGCCCCGGATGCGGCCGGTCTATTCGATCACGATTTTCGGCGCCGGGCGCGCGGACGCGGCCACCCGGCCCATGGAGGCCCGGACCTGCTCGGCCACCGCCCGGTAGCCGGCGGCCTGCGGGCTATCGGGATCGGACACCAGGATCGGAATGCCGGCGTCCGACATCTCGCGAATGCGCATGTGCAGCGGGATCTCGCCCAGGAACGGCACGCCGAGCTTTTCCGCCTCCGCCCGCGCCCCGCCATGGCCGAAGATGTCCGAGCGCCCGCCGCAATGGGGGCAGATGAAGGTGGCCATGTTCTCGACGATGCCGAGAATCGGCACGTTGACCCGCTTGAACATGGCGATGCCGCGCCGGGCATCGATCAGCGCCAGATCCTGCGGGGTGGAGACGATGACCGCGCCGGCAAGGTTCACCTGCTGGGCCATGGTGAGCTGGGCGTCGCCGGTGCCGGGGGGCATGTCCACCACCAGCACGTCGAGGGGCCCCCATTTCACCTCCCGCAGCATCTGCGAGAGCGCCGACATGACCATGGGACCACGCCAGATCATCGGCGTGTCCTCTTCCACCATGAAGCCGATGGACATCAGCTGCAGGCCGAAATTGTCCATGGGCAGCATGGTGCGCCCGTCGATGACCTCCGGCTTGCCGTGCACGCCGGACAGGCGCGGCACCGAGGGGCCGTAGATGTCCGCATCCAGCAGGCCGACCTTCAGCCCCTGGTCGCGCAGAGCGAGGGCCAGATTGATCGAGACGGTGGACTTGCCCACGCCGCCCTTGCCCGAGGCCACGGCGATGATGCTGGCGACGCCGGGCACCTCGATGGCGGCCGCGCGCGCCGGCCCATGGCTATGGCCGGCATGCCCTCCAGCCGCGGGCGCGGCGGCGGGGGCGGAGCCGGCCTTGCGCTCGGCGGTCAGTGCCACCAGCGCCGATTCGACGCCGGGGATGGCCCGGACCGCCGCTTCCGCCTCGATGCGCACGCTTTCCCACGCCCGCGCCTGCGCCGCGTCCACGGTGATGGACAGATAGACCTTGCCGCTGGTGACCACGATGCCCGACAGCGCAGGGGAAACCGAAAGCGCCACGCCTTCCGGCGTCCGCACCCCGGCCAGCTTGCTGCGCACCAAGTCTTCAGTGACGTCGGTCATCTTGCAATTTCTCCCAGCACGATTGGCGCATGGCGCCAGCTTTGAACGTCTCTATGCCATGCCTCGACCGTCGGAGGACACCCTCTCATGCGGCGGAGCGCCCAAGGCGGTTGCGATATCGGCGCGCAGCTCCGGCAGCAACTCGGCCTCGAACCACGGGTTGCGCTTGATCCAGCCGGTGTTGCGCCAGGAGGGATGCGGCAGCGCATAGACCTTGGGCGGCGCCGCCGAGGAGGCCCGCACCTGCCGCCAGCGGGCAACGGTCTCGGTCAGGGTCGGCGCGATCTGGTCGTGCCGGCCCAGGCGCCGCAATTGATAGAGCTGCGCCGGCCGGCCGATGGCCAGCACCAGATCGAATGTCGGCAGCCGGGCGAACAGGCGGTCATGCCAGGTGGCGCCGCACTCCCGCCGCGGCGGCAGGTCACCGCCGGCGGCATCCTGTCCGGGAAAGCAGAAGCCCATGGGAATGATGGCGACGCGGGCCTCGTCATAGAACTCGTCCCAGGTCACCCCCATCCAGTCGCGCAAACGGTCGCCGGAGGCGTCGTTGAAGGTGATGCCGGTGAGATGCACCTTGGTGCCCGGCGCCTGGCTGGCCACCAGGATGCGGGCGGTAGCGGAAGCCCGCAGCACCGGGCGCGGCTCATGCGGCAGCGGGGTTGCAAGCGGGGCGTCCAGGCAGCGGCGGCAGGCGCGGATCTGTTTCAGAAGGCCGTCGAGGCTGTCATCCGCGGACGCGGGCGCCCGCTCTGCCGTGATGGTTCCGCGACCGCTTGCCTCTGCCATTCCCATCTCTCGCGCCACGCCGCGCTGGAGGCGGCCTCCGCTCATATGGGAATGCCGCCCCCGATCCGCACCCTCAGGCGCCTGCCTGCGCCGCCGGCCGCACCGAAACCTCGGCCCGCCAGCGGGCCAGATTGAGCAAGGTGTCGGGCGCGGTGATACGGGCGGCGCGCATGAAGTCGATGGCCACGATGGCGGTGATGTCGGCCACGGTGAAGCGGTCCAGCGCCACATAAGGGCGATGGGCCAGCTCCTCGTCCAGGAAGGCGAGGAAATCCAGCACCTTGGCCTTATTGGCCTCACCCCAGTCCTTGACCTGGGGCACCTCCCGTTCCGCCATGGCCGGATGGATATGGCGGAAGGCGAACTGCACCGCCTGGAGCAGTTCGATCTCCACCCGCCGCTGCCACATCTCCACCACCGCCAATTCCTGCGCCCCGGAACCGAACAGGTTCGGCTCGGGCTGCTGGGCCTCGAAATAGCGGCAGATGGCGATGCTTTCGGAAATGGCGGTGCCATCGTCCAGCACCAGCACCGGCACGGTCCGGCGCGGGTTCAGCTTGCGGAAGTCTTCGCCCCAATTCTCGCGGCCGCCGATGTCCACGGTGACTTCGGGCACGGTGATGCCCTTTTCGGCCAGGAAGAACTGGACGCGGCGCGGATTGGGGGAGCGGGCGGAAAGATAGAGCAGCATGGCGTTTCCTCGTGTTTTGCCGCGAGAGACCATGCGCGTTGGGAGGCGTCAAGGCAGTTGGCCCTTCAGCACCGTTCGGCGCCGGCCATCGAGCATGGTCGACTGAGATGCCAACATCCAATCGCCCGACGCCGCGTGTTTTTTCCAGCCGGTACCTGCCGCCAGCCCGAAGCCTTCGGGGTGATGCTGGCGCAGATCCACGACGCTCCAAGCCCAAAAAGGCCCGGCGCGGGCGCGGGCGGAGAAATGCCTGGCGGAAGCGGTCTATTTCGAAAGCCGCGGCGAAGCCAAGCGCGGCCAGATCGCGGGGGCGCAGGTGGTGCTGAACCGGGTGTTCTCGGGCTATTATCCCAACGACGTCTGCAAGACCGTCTCTCAGAACGCCCACCGCCATCTGGCCTGCCAGTTCACCTTCGCCTGCGATGACGTAAAGGACGTCATCCGCGAGCCGGACATGTGGGTGCAGGCCAAGCAGATTTCCGCCGACATGCTGGACGGCAAGCTGTGGCTGGAGAGCGTGGGCCGCGCCACCCATTATCATGCCTATTGGGTGCATCCCTCCTGGGTGCGCGAGATGCGCAAGCTGGACCGCATCGGCGTGCACACCTTCTATCGCCCCAAGCGCTGGAACAGCTGAGGCGCCCCAAACGCTGGAACAGGTGAGGCGGGGCATCGCCCCCGCCCGGCGGGACACGGCCCCATAACGGTATGGCCACGCGGCGCGTCCTCACCCACAGGCGCAGCCATCCCGGCGCGCCCAGAGCGATGAGTTGAATACATCGCATAATATACAACTATAGTGTATATTTCTCTGCACTCAGCGCCATTTTATATTTCCATTTGACCTGCCCGGAAATAGTGTTGGCTCGTCGAACACTCGACATACATTCTTTATTGCCGACTCTTCATCGGGAACCAAACCATGACCATTATAAGCGGCACGACTGGAAACGACGAGATCGTCGTCTCCAGTTCGAACTATGGCTATCAGTGCTCCTACACCATCTATGGTGGCGATGGATCCGATTTCATCAGCATTTCTGCGGCCTATGTGAACGATCTGCGGATCTATAGGCGGCATCAATGACGACATCATCTACGCCGGCGCCGGCGTCAGCAACATCGTCCATGGCGAAGGTGGCAACGACACCATCATCGCCACCTATAGCGGCTCGTCGGCGGGCCGCTGGCTGTATGGCGATGACGGCGAGGACTTCATCACCGGCACTTCCGATATCGACTATATTTATGGCGGCAATGACGACGACATCATCAAGGGCGTCGCGGGCGCGGATCGCCTGTTTGGAGAGCAGGGCAACGACTATTTCCTTGCGACATCCACATCCAACTTCGTCTATTATGATGGCGGAACCGAAAGAGATACCATCCTCGTCCAGGATGTGGGACCGGCCTTCACCTACACCCTGCTGAAGATCGGCAGCCTCGACGGCATCGAGGTGATCCAGGACGACGATTCCAAGCCTACATTTATCTTCGGAAGCGGCTTGGACCTGCGCGAGATCGAATTGTACAACATTGATGGCGTCGAGGGCGATGGTGGCGACAACCTTCTGAAAGGCGGCATTTCCATCGATACTGAGACTGGCGCCTACATCACCATGGAACTCAAGGGAAACGGAGGCAACGATACCATTAAAGGCTACTTAGGAGATGACATATTGAAAGGAGGCGAAGGCGACGACGATCTGTTTGGCATGGCAGGCTATGATGAACTAACGGGTGGGAGCGGAGCTGACAAATTCCATTTTGACTCTCTCAGTGACATGGACCTCATCGAGGACTTCAACATCGGGGAGGACAAGATATACCTTCACACCCTCGAGGCCAATGTTAACATATCCCTATCCACATACGACAATTATACTATTATTCAAACTGGAACCAATACTATTGCCTTAAAGGATATCGATCCATACTCTCTGAGCATCAATGACTTCGTGATTTCAAACACAACCATCGCGTATTAGCAACGCCGCGACTCCGAATGACGACATCAATCGGAGCCGCAATCACACATGAACCCAAACTCACCCCCAGAGTCCGTATTCAACAAGGTCAATCTTGCTATAACTTCCGTCGATATTGTAAGCTTTAGCAATGCCACTACCATCGTGCTCAATAATGACATTACTCCCCCCCGAGTTTACCCCCGTCAGACTCCTGACGGAAAAAACTCCCGCTCGATAGGTTCCGTCATCATTTTCGATGAGGACGTCTCCAGACACATCATATTTACCGTTTTCTATATCCAACAATGAAAGCTTAATTTTCTCTGAAGAGTAATTAAACCAAATATCATTTGCGACATCCACGGCCTTTATTGCCTCTTTTAAACGATCTTCATCTACGACTGGAACCTCAGATGATAAATTCCAATTCCCCGAAACCTCATCTTTCTCCAATTTGAATCCAGTCGTCTGCCCTACAGTCGCTGTACCAGCCTCGACAGCCTTCACGTGCTTAGACGTGAAATTAAATGTCTGTGCTGAGTCGAAAATTGAACGGATATCCCCACCGCCAACGCCACCGACCCACTCCTCACGCGCAGCCTTATCTATCGCCACGATATCGCCTTGCCCTACAGCCACGAGCACGGAATACACCCTTTCCAGCACACGCTCGGCCCGCTCGTTCATGTCCGCGATCAGCGCCTTCCGCTCCGCGCTGATACCCATCAAGCGACCAGAGGCGTCGCGTTGAGGCACGTTCGTGCCGCCCTCGCTTGCCCCAGCAGCGCTCGCGTCAGCCTCGGCCGGCTCGACTTCGGAGGCCGGCTCGACTTCGGAGGCCGCCGCAACCGGCGCGCTCTCGATCCAGGCCTGCGTCGCCGCGCTGGCGCCCTGGAGGCGCGCGGGACTGGTGTCGGACTTCATCTGCTGAATTGTCTCGATGATCGCATCGGCGGCGGCGGTATCCGCCGCGGCGGCGCTGCCCTCCGGCTTCTGGAACAGCGACAGCACATTATAGGACGACCCAACGCTCGCGACCATAAGTCCCTCCTCGGGAAGGAGCCGCGCCGCACGTCATGTGCGCACAGACCCGAATAGGAGGCCAACCTCATGTCGGCACGGGGCGTGAAAACTACATGGCTTGGAATACAGTTAACCTTAGGGAAAGGCTAACAAAACGTCGCTCGCGGCACAAGGCGGATTTCAGCCCGCACTTGTACCGCCAAGCAGAGGCGCGACCGCCGTGCGCCAATAAAAAGGCCCGGCGCGAGCCGGGCCTTAATGATCGATGAGTCAGTTGAACCCAAGGGGCGCAGACGCCCTCAGAGCGTGCCCTGGGCCTCCACCACCGCCACCGCCGTCATGTTGACGATGCCGCGGGCGGTGATCGAGGGGCCGAGGATGTGCGCCGGCTTGGCGGTGCCCATGAGGATGGGCCCCACCGGGAGCGCGTCGCCCAGCACCTTGATCATGTTGTGGGCGATATCGGCCGCATCCAGATCCGGCATCACCAGCACATTGGCCACGCCCGACAGGCGCGAGTGCGGGAAGGTGCGCTCGCGGATGTCTTCCAGCAGCGCGGTCTCCGCCTGCATCTCGCCATCCACTTCCAGGTCGGGGGCCTGCTTCAGGATCAGCTCCAGTGCCGCGCGCACCCGGCGGGCGCAGGAGGTGTCGTTGCTGCCGAAATTGGAATGCGACAGCAAGGCAATGCGCGGCTCGATGCCGAACCGGCGGACGTGGGCCGCCGCCAGGATGGTCATCTCCGCCAGATCCGAGGCGGTGGGCTCGGTCTGCACCTGGGTATCGCAGAGGAAGAAGTTCCCCTTGGGCGTGATCAGCAGCGACAGCGCCGCCAGTTCATGCACCCCCGGCGCCAGGCCGATGATGTCGCGCACGTGGCGCAAATGGCGGGCAAAGCGGCCTTCGATGCCGCAGAGCATGGCATCCGCTTCACCCAGGCGCACGGCGAGCGCCGAGATCACCGTGGAGGAGGTGCGCACCAGGGTGCGGGCGGCATCGGGGGTGATGCCGCGACGGCCGGCGATTTCCGAATAGGCGCGCACGAAGTCGCGGTAGCGCGGATCGTCCTCGGGATTGATGACGTCGAAATCCGTGCCCGGCCGGATTGAGAGGCCGAAGCGCTGGAGGCGGGTCTCCAGCACGTTGGGGCGGGCCACCAGGATGGGGCGGGCGATGCCCTCTTCCACCACCGCCTGGGCGGCGCGCAGCACCCGCTCGTCCTCGCCCTCGGCATAGATCACGCGCTTCTTGTCCTGCTTCGCGCGGGCGAACAGCGGGCGCATGATGAAGCCGGAGCGGAACACGAAGTGATCCAGCTTGTCGTTATAGGCCTCGAAATCGGTGATCGGCCGGGTGGCGATGCCGGTGTCCATGGCGGCTTTCGCCACCGCGGGG
This sequence comes from Azorhizobium sp. AG788, assembly GCA_943369575.1. Classification (GTDB taxonomy): domain Bacteria; phylum Pseudomonadota; class Alphaproteobacteria; order Rhizobiales; family Xanthobacteraceae; genus Azorhizobium. Next base: position 15,638 of record CALRNP020000023.1, read on the forward strand.
GCAATGCGCAGGATCAGGCGCGGATCGAATGGCGAGGGAATGATGCTGTCCGGACCGAACGAGCGGGTCTCGCCGCCATAGGCGCGGGCCACCACGTCGGAGGGGGTCTCGCGGGCCAAAGCCGCGATGGCCTCCACGGCGGCCATCTTCATTTCCGCATTGATGTCGGTGGCGCCCACGTCCAGTGCGCCGCGGAAGATGTAGGGGAAGCACAGGACATTGTTGACCTGGTTCGGGAAGTCCGACCGGCCGGTGCAGATCATGGCGTCGGGGCGCGCGTCGCGGGCGTCCTGGGGCATGATTTCGGGGTTGGGATTGGCCAGCGCCAGAATCAGCGGCCGATCCGCCATGCGCTTGACCATGTCCTTGGTCACCACGCCGCCGGCGGAGAGGCCGAGGAAGATGTGCGCGCCGTCCATGACTTCGGCCAAGGTGCGGGCCTCGGTCTTCTGGGCATAAACCGACTTGTAGGGGTCCATGAGGGTGGTGCGGCCTTCATAGACCACGCCCTCAATGTCGCAGACCCAGATGTTCTCGCGCTTGGCGCCCAGCGTCACCAGCAAATTGAGGCAGGCGATGGCCGCGGCACCGGCGCCGGAGGCGACGATCTTGAGGTCTTCGATCTTGCGATTGCCGATCTCCAGCGCATTGCGCACCGCGGCGCCGACGATGATGGCGGTGCCATGCTGATCGTCATGGAACACCGGGATCTTCATGCGCTCGCGCAGGCGGCGCTCCACCTCGAAGCACTCGGGAGCCTTGATATCCTCAAGGTTGATGCCGCCGAAGGTGGGCTCCAGCGCGGCCACCGTCTCCACCAGATGGTCGATCTCGGTGGCGGCCAGCTCGATGTCGAACACATCGATGCCGGCGAATTTCTTGAACAGGACGGCCTTGCCTTCCATCACCGGCTTGGAGGCCAGCGGGCCGATGTTTCCGAGGCCCAGAACCGCGGTGCCGTTGGTCACCACCGCCACCAGATTGGCGCGGATGGTGAGTTCGGCGGCCTGGAGCGGATCGGCGACGATGGCTTCGCAAGCGGCGGCGACGCCGGGAGAATAGGCCAGGGCCAGGTCACGCTGGTTGCCGAGGGGCTTCGTGGCCTGGATTTCCAGTTTCCCGGGGCGCGGCGTGCGATGATAGACCAGCGCGCCGGATTTCAGATCCTCGGATATATTCGACATGTTTGACGCCATGTCCTCCCCCAAGCCTCTCTGCTAAAAGCCCCGATAATCGGGCCGGCAACCTATCCCCCGCCGCGAAGGATGTCGATCCAGCATGGCGAATTCGGATGGAACCTGGGCATTCTGAGCGAATCGGCACGGTGCACAACGGGAAGAGGCGCTTATGAAAAAGGTCATCATCGCTGTCGTGGTGCTCGCCGTCCTCGGAGTCGGGGGCTATTTCGGCTTCAATGTCTATGTGCAGTCGCGTGCCCGCAGCGATGTGGACCGGATGTTCGCCAACATGCGGGCGCAGGGCGCGCAGGCCTCCTACAAGGACGTCGCCTTTCGCCTGACCGGGCGTGAACTCACCGTCAGCGACATCGACATCACCGCGCCCGGCGGCGGCGCGCGCATGAAGGTCGCGCGGCTGGTGGCGCGTGAGGTCACCGCCCCCTCCGGCGGCATGGTGCAGGCCAAATCGGTGGAGGTCACGGGGCTGAACGTCGACGTCAAGGACGCCCTCCTGGCCGGCGCCACGATCAGCTATGCCGCGCCGCAGGTGGTCCTCAGCAATTACTCCGGCCCGGACCGCATGCCGGCGGTACCGCCGGGCAACAAGACCAATGCGGCGCTCCGCGACGGCCTCGTGCTGTTCGCCGCGCTGCGCATCGATGCCATCTCCATTCCCACCCTCTCCGGCGAGATCGTCCCGGCGGCGGGGCAGACCGGCGCCAAGGTGCAGCCGGCGAGCTTCAGCTATGAGGCGATCAGCGCCTCCGGCATCGGCGACGGCCGCATCGCGGAACTGACGTTCGGCAAGATGCGGGTCAACAGCACGACGCAGGTGGATGACAAGCCCACCCCCACGGTGAGCGAAGTGACCAATGTGCGCGCCTCCGGCATCGATACCGGGCCGATCCGCGCCCTCACCGACGCCGAGCCCAAGGCGACCAATCCGCTGCCCATCTATACCAAGGTCACCTCGGGCGCCTACAGCGTGAAGCAGGGCGATGCCTCGACCGTCACCGCCAGCGGCGTGACCGCGGACCGGATCGCCATCAATCCGCAAAAGCTGTCCCTGGAACGTCTGCAGCAATTGTCGGAACTCGCCCAGCAGACGCCCTCCAACGACCCCAAGCAGGCGCGCGAAGCCATTGAGCGCGCCCTGCCCCTGATCGACGGCATCGCCTTCGGACAGATCGCCCTCACCGACATCTCCGTGGTCGAGAAGGACGGCACCGCGAAGATCGCGGCCATGAAGCTGGACGGCTTCGTCGATGGCCGGCTGGAGACCTTCGAGATCCTCGGGCTGGAAGCGCGCAACCGCGATCAGCAGCCGGTGACGCTGAAGCGCGCAGCCATCAAGGGCCTGTCGCTCAAGAACATCCTCCAGCAGAGCGCCAAAGTGGTGAGCAGCAACGAGAGCGGCCAGTTGATCGCGCTCGATGCCGCCACCGCCATGCTCAAGAGCTTCTCGGGCTTCGAGATGGAGGGTCTGGTGGCGCCCTATGACACGTCGGGCAAGCCGGTGACCATCGAGGCCATGGCTCTGTCCTGGGGCGATTTCACCGGCCTGCTGCCCACCCGTGTCTCATTCCGGATGGACAAGCTGAGCGGCCCCATCTCCGCCGAGGACGGCGAGCCCTTCAGCTATCTCGCCGCCGCGGGACTGGACCGCTCCACCATCTCCTCGCAGATCACCATGGCCTATGCGGCCGACACGGGAAGCCTGTCCCTGGCTCCGGCGGCGATGGAACTGGAGAAAGCCTTCTCATTCAAGGTCGATGCCCGCGTGGACAATCTGGCCAAGGACGTCTTCGACAAGTCGCCGAAGGAAGTGCTCGACAATCCCGGCGCCCTCTTCGCCAAGCTGGACGCGGCCACCGCCGGGCCGTTGACGCTCACCCTCACCAATCTCGGCGTAGCAGAGCTGATGCTGAAGCAGCAGGCCGATGTGGCGGGCGTGGAACCGGAGGATCTGCGGGCGGAACTGGCCTCCGGCATCCAGGAGGCGGCAAGGCTCGCCGTCAGCATCGCCCCCGAGGCGCAGAGCGTGGGCGATGCCCTGGCCGCCTTCGTGAAAAACCCCGGCACGCTGACCGTGACCCTCACACCCAAGGGGCCGGTGCCGCTGCTGCAATTGATCTCCCTCAGCGATCCGATGGAAGCCCTGCCCCTGTTCACCATCACCGCCACCGCCACGCCCTGAGGCGGTGGGCGGGCGCTCCGGGTCGAAGCTGGGGGGTGCCATGGCCGGCGGATGCCTCACCCGTGGCACCGCCTTCCAGCCCGAAGCCGATGCTGGCCGTCTGGCTTGTTGACCCCGGCGGACGCGATCCGTCCACCGGGATCGGCTGCGAGCAGCAACTGACCCAGTCGGCCGCTGGCGCGCGACCTTGCTGCACCGGGCCAACCCGCAGGGGCCGCACGGGCGCCTTGCGGGCCGGTGATAATGTTGTGGAGCGGCGGCGCAATCCCCCCTAAACGGTCCGTCATCTCCTGCGATGGGTCGAAGGTCGCGCTCCCGCCATGATGTCCGGTCCTGTTGAAACCATCCCCGCACCGATGCGGTACGAGCCGGCTCTCGACGGCATCCGCGCCTTCGCCATCACCTCGGTCGTGTTTTATCACGCCCTCCCCACTGAACTGGTGGGGGGCTGGGTGGGGGTGGACGTGTTCTTCGTCCTCAGCGGCTACCTGATCACCCGCCTGCTGGCGCAAGAGCTTCAGGCGTCGGGCACCATCAATTTCCGCTTCTTCTACATGCGGCGCGTCCTGCGACTGCTGCCGGCGTTCGCAGCATTGCTGCTGTTCCAATTGCTGCGCATCGCTTTGGAAGGCAATCCGGTGGTCGCCCGCCAGATGCTGGAGGCGACCCTGATCTCCGCCACCTATCTCATCAACTGGAGCCGCGCCTTCGAATGGCTGCCGCAGGACGTGCTGGGGCACACTTGGTCGCTGGCCATGGAGGAGCAGTTCTATCTGATCTGGCCGGTGACCCTGCTGCTGGTCTGGAAGCGCCGGCCCCTCACCTGGCTCACGGGCGCCATCGTCGTGATCGTTGCCTGGCGCTGCGTGCTGGCTTTCACCGGCTCAGATCCCGAGCGCACCTATAATGGCTTCGATACCCATGCCGATGCCCTGCTGATCGGGTGCGTGCTGGCCTTGCTGCCGGCGGACGCGCCCATCCTGGTGCACGTGCGGCGGTTTTCGGCCCTGCCGCTGGCGGCGCTTACGGCCATGGTGCTGTTCCTGATCCATAGCGCCCTGTTGACCCAGACCATCGGCCTGACCGCCGCAGCTCTGTTCGCGGCCTGGCTGATCGTGGCGGCGGGGGTGGACGGCTGGCTGAAGCGCCTGCTCTCGCTGAAGCCGTTAAGCTACACCGGCCGGATTTCCTACGGCTGGTATCTCTGGCACTTCCCGATCCTGCTCATCGGCGTGAACACCATCCCCGGATTGACCAATGCGGGGCGGGCGGGGCTGGTGCTGGCGGCCTACCCCGTGGCCATGGCCTCGTACCATTTCATCGAGCGGCCGTTCCTGGCCCTGCGGCCCCGGTTCCGGGCTCCGGCGCGCGACCAGTCCATGGCGCCGCCTGCGCTGGGCGCGGCCCGCGCCTCCTGACGGCAGAAACAAAAAGGGGCGGCATAGCCTGCCGCCCCTGTCGTTAAGCCTTACGTCGGCGCGCTCACTTCAGCGGCAGGGCGTTGCGGATGTGCAGTTCCTTGAGCTGCTTGGGCGTCGCCTCGGAGGGGGCGCCCATCAGCACGTCCACGGCCTGCTGGTTCATGGGGAACAGTGAGATTTCGCGCAGGTTCGAGACGCCGCACAGCAGCATCACGATGCGGTCGATGCCCGCCGCCATGCCGCCATGGGGCGGGGCGCCGTACTGGAACGCGCGATACATGCCGCCGAAGCGCTCGACCACCGTCGCCTCGTCATAGCCCGCCAGTTCGAACGCCTTCACCATGGTCTCGGGGCGGTGGTTGCGGATGCCGCCGGAGGCGATCTCGAAGCCGTTGCAGGCGATGTCGTACTGGAAGGCGTTGATGGTCAGCGGATCCTGGGTCTTGAGCGCCTCAAGCCCGCCCTGCGGCATGGAGAAGGGATTGTGGGAAAAGTCGATCTTCTTCTCTTCGTCCGACCATTCGTAGAACGGGAAGTCGACAATCCAGGCCAGTTCGAACCGCTCGGTGTCGATGAGGTTCAGCTCCTCGCCCACCTTGGTGCGGGCCAGGCCGGCGAACTTGTAGAATTTCGACGGGTCGCCGGCGACGAAGAAGGCGGCATCGCCCTCCTTCAGGCCGAGGGCCTCGCGGATGGCGGCGGTGCGCTCGGGGCCGATGTTGTTGGCGAGCGGACCGGCGCCCTCGCCGCCCTCACGCCACATGATGTAGCCTAGTCCCGGCTGGCCCTCGCCCTGCGCCCATGAGTTCATGCGGTCGCAGAAGGCGCGGGAACCGCCGGTGGGACCGGGGATCGCCCACACCTGGTTCTTCGGATCTTCGAGCATGCGCGCGAACACCTTGAAATTCGAGCCGCGGAAATGCTCGGAGACGTCCTGCATCACCAGCGGGTTGCGCAGATCGGGCTTGTCGGAGCCATACTTGCGCAGGGCTTCCGCATAGGGAATGCGGGGCCAGTTCTGGGTGACCGGCTTGCCATTGGCGAACTGCTCGAACACCCCGGTGATCACCGGCTCCACGGCGGCGAACACGTCGTCCTGCTCCACGAAGCTCATTTCCAGGTCGAGCTGGTAGAACTCGCCGGGCAGGCGGTCGGCGCGGGGGTCTTCGTCGCGGAAGCAGGGGGCGATCTGGAAATAGCGGTCGAAGCCGCTCATCATGATCAGCTGCTTGTACTGCTGCGGCGCCTGCGGCAGCGCGTAGAACTTGCCGGGATGGATGCGCGAGGGCACCAGGAAGTCGCGCGCGCCTTCCGGCGAGGAGGCGGTGAGGATCGGGGTCTGGAACTCGAAGAAGCCCTGGCCCTTCATGCGCGAGCGGATGCCGTCGATGATCTGGCCGCGCTTCATGATGTTGTCGTGGATCTTCTGCCGGCGCAGATCCAGGAAGCGGTACTTGAGGCGGGTTTCCTCCGGATATTCCTGGTCGCCGAACACCGGCATCGGCAGCTCTGCGGCCGGGCCGAGCACTTCCAGTTCGGTGGCATAGAGCTCGATCTGCCCGGTGGGCAAATCGGTGTTCTCGGTGCCCTCGGGGCGCAGGCGCACCCGGCCATCCACCCGCACCACCCATTCGGCGCGGATCTTCTCGGCCTGTTGGAAGGCCGGGCTATCGGGATCCAGCACCACCTGGGTCAGGCCGTAATGGTCGCGCAGGTCGACGAACAGCACGCCGCCATGGTCGCGGATGCGATGGCACCAGCCCGACAGGCGGACGGTCTCGCCCACCTGGGCATCAGTGAGCGCGCCGCAGGTATGGGAGCGATAGCGGTGCATGGCGGACGGCCTTTCGGACAACACGGTAAACAGGGCTTCCGGCATATGGCGCAAAGGCTGAGCCGGGTTGCGGGGAAGGTGCATGTGCTCCCCGCCTTGTCAAGGGAGCGGCCTGTGGCCCGCCATGGGTTTAGCTCCCGATGCAAGCCGTGTATCGTACCGCAAACAGAGGTCGAGTGAGGGGTGCGGATGATCTTTCGCTCCGCCGAAAAGGCGGACCATCCCGAAAGCCGATCCAGGCGCCAGGGGCCCAGCAGCGCATCCTTGCTGGCCGCATTCGGCGCCATGCTGGCAGTGATCGTCCTGGCTTGCGCGGTGCTGCTGACGCTGAGCGTGCGCAATCACGCCTTCTCCGACCGCCGGCGCGAATTGCAGAATCTCGCCCTCACGCTGGCGGAGCAGAGCGACCGCGCCCTCCAGTCGCTGCAACTGGTGCAGACCGGCGTGATCGAGCGCATCACCAACGCCAAGGTGGCGGATGCTGGCGATCTTGCCCGGCTGATGTCCACCTTCGAGCTGCATGAAGTGCTGCGCGAGAAGATCAGCGGCCTGCCGTTCGTGGATGCGGTGACCGTGATCGACCAGAACGGCCGGCTGCTGAATTTCTCGCGCTTCTGGCCGGTGCCCAGCGTGAACGTGTCGGACCGCGACTATTTCCAGGCGCTGAAGGACCTGTCGAGACGGGACACCTTCATCAGCGAGCCGGTGCCCAACCGCGGCACCGGCACAGTCACCATCTATCTGGCCAAGCGCTTCACCGCGCCGGATGGCTCCTTCCTCGGCCTGGTACTGGGGGCCATGGAGCAGAGCTATTTCGAGCAGTTCTACGGCACCATCAATCTGGGCCACGACGCCGCCATCACCCTCTATCGCGATGACGGCGCCAGCCTGGCCACCTTCCCCCACCGCAGCGGCGACGCCTTGCCGGCGCCGGGGGCGGCCGCCCGCATCGCCCGCTTCCTCATCGCCCAGCCGCCCGAAGACGGCATCGCCCCCGCCGGCCTCATCGATGAGCGTCAGCGGATGGTGGCCGTGCAGCAACTGGCCAATTACCCGCTGGTGGTGGCCGTCAGCGACACCACCGCCGCCATCGACAAGGGCTTGAGAATCCAAACCCTGCCCATCGCCGTGGCCGCCGGGCTGATCTGCCTGTCCATCGCGGTCGCGATCCTGCTCGCTACCCGGCATCTGCATGCCCAGGCCCGCTTTGCCGCCTCGGCCTACCATGCCGCCCGCCACGACGACCTCACCGGGCTGCCCAACCGGGTGCTGTTCGCCGAGCGGCTGAATGTCGCCCTGGCCTTGGGGCGGTCGGCGCCGCCGTTCGCGGTGCTGTTTCTTGACCTGGATTATTTCAAGACCGTCAACGACACCCTCGGCCATGCGGTGGGCGACCTGCTGCTGCGCGCCGCTGCCGAGCGGATCGCCGCCGAGGCCGGCCCCGACGAGTTGGTCGCGCGGCTCGGGGGTGATGAATTCGCCATCATCCTCAGCCATGCGGATACCCCGCATACGGCGCTAGAACTGGCGGAGCGGATCATCGCCCGCATTTCCCGCCCCATCAGCGTCAGTGACCATCGGGTCATCGCCGGATGCAGCATCGGCATCGTCATGGCGCCGGAGGATGGGATTTCCGCCACCGAACTGCTGAAGAATGCCGATCTCGCGCTCTATCGCGCCAAGGCTGACGGGCGCGGGCTGGCGCGGGTGTTCCAGCGGGAGATGGAACGCACCGCCATGGCCCGCCGGGCGCTGGAGCTGGATTTGCGCGAAGCCTGGGAAAGCGGGCAGTTCTTCCTCGTCTACCAGCCGTTCTTCTCAGCCACCACCCGCCGGCTAGCCGGTTTCGAGGCACTGCTGCGCTGGCGTCATCCCACCCGCGGCATCGTCTCGCCGCAGAACTTCATCACCTGCGCAGAGGAGACCGGGCTGATCCTGCCGCTGGGCGCCTGGGTGCTGGCGGAAGCCTGCCGCGCCGCCCGCGACTGGCCGGAAGACCTGCGTCTCGCGGTCAATCTGTCGCCGCTGCAATTTCGATCCGGCCACGTGAGCGACCATGTGCGCGACGCCCTGCGCGGCTCCGGCCTTGCTCCCTCGCGGCTGGAACTGGAGCTGACCGAATCCACCTTGCTGATCGAGGGCACCACGGTGCGCAGCGTGCTGGAGCACTTCCGCGGCCAGGGCATCACCATCGCCCTGGACGACTTCGGCACCGGCTATTCCTCCCTGGGCTATCTGCGCACATTGCCCATCGACCGAATCAAGATCGACCGCTCCTTCATCACCCGCATGTGCGAAGACCCCCACAGCCGGGCCATCGTCAACGCCCTGATGCGACTTTCAGAGGCCATGGGCTTGGCCACCACCGCCGAGGGCATTGAGACCGAGGAACAGCTGGAAATCCTGCGGGCAGAAGGCTGCGACCTGATTCAGGGCTTCCTGCTGGGGCGGGCCGGCGGCGCGACGGAGGCGCGGGAGATGGCGCAGCGGGTGACAACTTAACGCTCACATCAATCAGGCTCTTTCGCGGCGCTCCCGCGATCCGCTATGGTCTGCGCATGGATCCGATCACTTCCACGGACGCCCTCGCAGCCGCCTGCGAGCGCTTCGCCCGCCACGACTTCGTCACCGTCGATACCGAGTTCCTGCGTGAGACGACCTTCTGGCCGAAGCTCTGCGTGGTACAGGTCGCCAGCCCCGATGAAGCCGTCATCATCGACGCCCTCGCCGAGGACCTCGATCTCGCGCCCTTTTTCGCCCTCATGGCCAATGAGCAGGTGAAGAAGGTGTTCCATGCCGGCCGGCAGGACATCGAAATCGTCTGGCACCTGGCCAACATCATCCCCCATCCGGTGTTTGACACCCAGGTGGCGGCCATGGTGCTGGGCTATGGCGACAGCATTTCCTACGACCAATTGGTCCAGCGCATCACCGGCCACGCCATCGACAAGTCCTCGCGCTTCACCGACTGGTCGCGCCGGCCGCTGTCGCAGGCCCAGCTGACCTATGCCATCGCCGACGTGACCCATCTGCGCGATGTCTATCTGAAGTTGACCGCCGACCTGAAATCCCGTGGCCGCTCGGACTGGGTGGGCGAGGAGATGAACGTCCTCACCTCTCCCGACACCTACCGCCAGGACCCCGAGACCGCTTATGAGCGGCTCAAATCCCGTGTGCGCAAGCCGCGCGAGTTGGCGGTGCTGGCGGAAGTGGCCGCCTGGCGCGAGCGCGAGGCCCAGGCCCGCGACTTGCCGCGCGGGCGCATCATCAAGGATGACGTCATCGGCGAGATCGCCATCCAGCAGCCCCAGACCCATGAGAAGCTGGCGGAACTGCGCTCCCTTCCCAAGGGCTTCGAGCGCTCGCGCTATGGCGAGGCGGTGCTGGAGGCGGTGAAGAAGGGCGTGGCACGCGATCCCAAGACCCTGCCGCGCATCGAGCGCGACAAGCCCCTGCCCAACGGCGCCACCGCCACGGTGGAATTGCTGAAGGTGCTGCTGCGCATGACCGCCGAGCAGCATGCGGTGGCCGCCAAGGTCATCGCCACCACCGACGATCTGGAGCGGATCGCGGTGAGCGACGATGCCCCGGTGCCGGCGCTGTCCGGCTGGCGGCGCGAACTGTTCGGCGATCGGGCGCTGGCCCTGAAGGCGGGCCGCCTGGCCCTGGCCGTGGACCAGGGCCGCGTGGTGGCGGTGGAGCGCTGACAGAGCGGCGACGCGCCGCTGCGCGCCGCCAAACCCTGGTCGCCAAACCCTAAATGCATGAAATCCCAGCGGCCTTGACGACGGCAGACGGGTTCAGGCCGCGTTCTTGATCTTCAGGCCGTCGTCGAACGACACCTCCTTATAGTCCGACAGCGACGCATATTTCAGGCCGACATCGGCCAAAGCATCGAGCTTGGCCGAGGTGTCGAACTTCTTCAGCTTCATCTTGTCCACATAGAAGGTGTCGATCAGCTCGTTATAGACCGAGGTCTCGTCGATGGAGATGGCGAAGATCTTCACGTCGCCGAAGCTGATGTGAAAGCGGTTTCCGCGCGCCAGGTCGGCGATGTAGATGAAATAGTTGCCCTCGCCGTCGAACGCGGCGCCGAAGGTCTCCACCAGTTGCGGCAGGCTGTCATAGGCGGCGATGGAGCCGGCCAGGAACCGGATCGCCGGCTTGCCGGTCTCGGAGACCGAGAACACTTCCTTCAGCAGGCTCTCGGGGCCATCAAAGGCAATCTCGCCGCGATAGCCGAAGCGGCCGGGCACATGGGTGTCGGCGGCCAGCATGGGCTTCAAGAGCCGGCCTTCGGCTTCGAGCTTGGCGAACGGGGTGTCTGCAAGGGTGGTCATGGGTGATCCTGTGTGACGGGGTTTGCCGAGAAGCGGCCGTCGTTCGCATCGGCGGGTCTGCCGGGCGACCCGCGACGTCGGGATCCGACGCGCCGTCCGCAGGCGCGCCCATGGGGTCGGCGGCTCGGAGCCGGCCTAATCGGCGGTGATCATGACTTCCGGGACCTCGTTGGGGTCCTCCACATCCATCCCGTCCTCTTCGGCCATGGCGATGCCGGTGAGACAGATGTCGCCATCGTCGATCACCAGCGGGATCGGCGTCAGGTCCTTGCCCTGGCAGGGGCCGATGAAGCAGTGGCCGGTATCGAGATCGAACTGCGCCCGGTGCTTGCCGCAGGTGAGGAAATTGCCGTCGTCATCGAGAAACTCGCCGGGCATCGTATCGAGCCGGGTGCCCTGGTGCGGGCAGGCATTCTCGAAGCCGTAGAAGCCATTGCCCTTGCGGGTGATGATGATCGGCCACGGCTTGCTGGCCCCGGCCTCGTCGAGGCGCGCCAGCACGAAGCCGCGGGCGCCGCCGTCATCGACCTCATAGGTGGAGCAAATGGCGAACAGTTCAGTCATGGACCGTGCCCTCCCGGAATGCGCGCTGCCCCGCTCTGTGCGGAAGCAGACAGTGGGGAGGACATGGCAAGATCCGCGCCATGCGGATGTGTCGGTTTTCCCGCAGGGCGCGCCTAGCGCCGGGCGAGGGAACGCAGGAAGCCCTGATATTCCTCGGTCAGTTCCATATCCACCGCCGGGGCGGCCTTCAGCAGCAGATTGGCGATGAAGGCCTGATCGTTGCGCGGGTCTTCCAGCGCCTCGCGCAGGATCGGCAGGTTGTCCTCGATGTGATGGAGGAAGGCCGGCTCCTTCTCCGCGATCACCGACCAGCGCTCCCGGGTCCAGCGCGCCAGGGGATAGATGATCTCGTGGACGAAATTGGAGGTGCGGGCCTTCTCGAAGAAGCGCAGGCCGGCGTTCCAGTCCTCTTTCGCCCGCAGCGGCGGCGGCGGCCTGTCGCCTTCCAGCCATTTCCGCCCGGCCTGACCGACAAAATCCTCCAGGAGGATGGGGGAGGCATTGTCGGCGCGGAAATAGCCCAGCGCCAAAGCGCCGGGAAACTCCGGCCCCAGCCGCTCGGAAAGCCCGGCCTCCACCGCATCCACGGCGGCGGCATCGCCCTTGAGCGCGGCAGTCATGCAGAAGGCGAACAGCGCATCATTGCCGACGCCCTGCACCCCCGCCCCCTTGAGATCATCGGCGCTGAGCGCCGGCGTCACGCCATCGGCGGGCACACCCAGGGTGCCGGCGCGCTGGGCGGTGATGAAGGCGGTGATCTCCAGCCAGCCCATGAAGCTGGCGAGGAACGCATCGGGGTCCACATGGACGATGGCCAGATTGATGGGCTGCTTGCGCGTCTGCAACTCGGCCATGTCGGTCATGACGGCTCCCCGATGGTGCGGGCGGGCCGTTTGTCGGCCCGATCCTGGACATCAGGTGTTGCTGCAAGAGCTATGCCGGGGCGCCGGGGATCCCGCGCGCGGCCTCAGACCGGCAAGGGCGGCTCCAGATGCTCCAGCGCCCGTTCCTGGTCGAGCATATAGTCGCGCCGCACCGGCACGTCGTCGCGATTGGCGCTCAGCAGCAGTTGGAACACCATGTTGGAGCCGTTGAGGAAGCCCAGTTCCACCGCCACCAGATAGAATTCCCACATGCGGGCGAAGCGCTCGCCCATCATGGTCACCACCTCCGGCCGCTTGGCCAGGAAGCGCCGGCGCCAAGCGCGGATCGTCCAGTAATAGTGCAGCCGCAGCACCTCGCAATCGGCCACCCATAAAGCTGAGCGCTCGGTGGAGGCCATCACTTCCGACAGCGCCGGCACATAGCCGCCGGGGAAGATGTACTTGCGGATGAACGGCGCCGTGGTGCCCGGCGGCGACATGCGGCCGATGGCATGCACCAAAGCGAAGCCGCCCGGCTTCAGCAGGCCGCGCAAAGTGGTGAAGTATTCGTCGAAATGGTTCACCCCCACATGCTCCATCATGCCGATGGAGACCACGCGGTCATAGGTGCCGGTGAGCTGGCGATAGTCCTGCTCGATGAACTGGACCTTGTCCGCCACCCCGGCCGCTTCTGCGCGGCGGCGGGATTCCGCCAACTGGTCGGGGGAGACATTGATGCCGGACACGGTCACGCCGCAGGTCTGGGCCAGATAGATGGCGAGCCCGCCCCAGCCGGAGCCGATCTCCGCCACATGCATGCCGGGCGAAAGCTTCAGCTTGGCGGCGATGTGCCGCATCTTGTTGCGCTGGGCGGCCTCCAGCGGCTCGTCGGGCTGTTCGAAATAGGCGCAGGAATAGCTCATGCTCTCGTCGAGCCAGAGCCGATAGAATTCCGCCGGATGGTCGTAATGGCTTTTGACGTTCTCCGCCGCCTGGCCGAGGGCATTGGCCTGCTGGCGCCCGCGCAGCGCCCGCCACACCTTGCGCAAGCCCTTCTGCACCGGATGGGCGGCCAGCCCCTTGCGATTGACCGAGAACAGCAGCAGCAGGTCATAGACCGTGCCACCCTCCTCGAAGGTCAGGCGGCCGTCCATATAGGCTTCCGCCGCCTTCAGTTCCGGATTGAGGAACAGCTCCCGCGCCAGCCGGTCGTCGGCGAAGCGCGCCACCAGGACCGGCCCGTCCACCCCTGAGCCGAAGCTGTGCCGCGCCCCGTCCGGGGTGATCACGGTGAGCCGACCCTTGTCGATGAAGCGACGGAGCAGATGGGAGAGGAGGCGCATGGACAAGAGGGCAACCTTCCTGCGGCCGCACACGCGCACAGGAATGCCGGCACAGCCGTGCCGACCCTGCGCAACCCGCTTCCCCGGCGCCGCATCGCCGGGAAGGCGGAATGATCGCGTCAGAGGATTGGGGCTGCCATGCTGGAGCATCCGCCAAACGCCGGGCCGCACCGGGCCCCTGGCATCCGACTCCCGCTCAATGCGCCGCAATCCGTCACGCGATCAACGATCAGGAATGCAACCTTATCGTGGTCTCGCGCAGAAAGGCAAACCGGGTCGCAGGCAGGTATCTGGTCCCGCCCAGGGGGCGGCGGCCATCGCCTCAGGAGAAGGTCAGAACCGGCTCGCATCCGATCAGCCGCGCCAGTTGGCGCAGTCGCGAGTGCACGCGATCATTGATCAGATTGGACATCTCCCCCGGCACCGTCAGAACCAGGGTCGCATCCTTCACCACCAGCGGCATGCGCGGCAGGATGCCGGGCATGGCGGCGGACAGGATATAGGCCACCCGCATCGCCGCCCCGAGGATGCGGGCGCGGTCCAGCATGGCGGGCGAGATCAGGCTCAGCACCGCCGGGGCATTGCCGTCTTCCGCCAGCCCCATGTGGCGGAAATAGACCGAGAGCGCCACGAAAGCGCGACCGGGATGGTCGATGCCGACAATGGCCGCATGGGCGATGACATTCAGGCTCTGCTCGCCGCGATAGTCCGGATGCGCCCGCCAGGCGATGTCCGCCAGCAGGCAGGTGGCTTCGCGCAGCCGCTTTTCCTCGGTGCTCTCTTCCAGCACCGGCGCCGAGGCGAAGAAGGCCCCGGTCCATGCCACCAGTTCCTCGCCGTGAAGCGGCGAGCGCGACCGCAGCATGTTCAGTTCCTGCACCGCCTCCAGCAGCGGATCCGTGGCCCGCTCCTGCGGGTTCAGCAAGGAATAGAGCAAGCCCTCGCGCACGCCGAGCGCGGAAATCACCACCTCTGCCGGGCGGCCGGCGCGCACCACATTCTCCAGCACCAGCGCGCCATAGGCCAGCAGCGGCCGGCGGGCGTTGGACACCGCGTCGATATGGGCCAGCGTCTCGGCATCGGCGCGATGCACCAGGCGGGTGAATTCCAGCGCCTCCTTGGCGGGGATGCGGTAGCCGTGCATCACATGCAGCGGATAGCCCTTCTGGAACATGTGCAGCCGGGCCAGCGCCCGCCATGTCCCGCCCACCGCATAGAAGGTGCGCCCGGTCATCTCGGAGAGAATCGGCACCTCGCGCACGGCTTCGCGCACGATCTTGTCGGCCTTGTTCAGCGATTTGGCCGAGCGGTCCTGCAAGGCGAGGCTGCCCAGCGGCAGCGTGATGCCGGCGCCGACCGCCTGCCCGCGCACGTCCACCAGTTCCAGCGAGCCGCCACCGAGATCGCCCACCACGCCGTCCGGCTCATGCACGCCGGAGACGATGCCGTAGGCTGCCAGTTCCGCCTCGCGGCGCCCGGTCAGGATCTCGATGGATGCGCCGCAGATGGCCTCGCACTCGGCGATGAAGGCCGGGCCGTTCTTGGCATCACGGGCCGCGGCGGTGGCCAGCGCATAGACCTTGCCCACGCCCATGGCATCGCACAAAGCGCGGAACCGGCGCAGCGCGGAAAACGCCTTCTGGACCGCATCCTCCGGCAAGCGCCCGGTGGAGAGCACCTCCCGGCCGAGGCCGCACAGCGCCTTCTCGTTGAACAAGGGAACAGGGGACCGCGTGACCGCCTCATAGACCACGAGGCGGACCGAATTGGACCCGATGTCGATGACTGCGACCGGGCCCTCTCCCGCCATCAAGGTGGAGAGGCCCAGTCGATCATCGTCCCTAGCGTCGGACGAGGAGACTGCGCGGCGAAGAATCTTTGAGAGACTTTCCACGTCCAGACAAGCTCGGGTTGGTCATGAAGTAGCGATGGGCGTTGAAGGGTTCCTCGCCCGGCGCCGGGACTATGCGTTCCGAGGAGCCGTCGGGCAACACCCACCAGCTCTGTTCGTTGTCGATAAGGTTCGCAACCATGATCTGGTCGAGCACCTGCTCGTGCACAGTGGGATTGGTAATGGGGCACAAGGTCTCCACCCGGCGATCCAGGTTCCGCGTCATCAGATCGGCGGAGGAGATGTAGACGACAGCCTTGGGATGCGGCAGTCCATGGCCGGCGCCGAAGCAATAGATCCGGCTGTGCTCCAGGAAGCGCCCGACGATGGACTTCACCCGGATGTTCTCGGAAAGGCCGGGGATGCCCGGCCGCAGGCAGCAGATGCCGCGGATGACGCAATCCACCTTCACCCCGGCCGAAGACGCCGCATAGAGCGCGTCGATGATCTCCGGGTCGACCAGGGAGTTGCACTTCAGCCAGATGGCCGCCGGGCGCCCCGCCTTGGCGAAGGCGATCTCGTCGGCGATATGCCGCAGGATGCGCGGCTTCAAGGTGGCCGGCGACACCGCCATGGCGTCCAGTTCGCCCGGCTGGGCATAGCCGGTGATGAAGTTGAAGATCCGCGCCACGTCCTGGGCGATCACCGGGTCGGCGGTGAAGAAGCTGAGGTCGGTATAGATGCGCGCCGTGATCGGGTGATAGTTGCCGGTGCCCACATGGCAGTAGGTGGCGAGATTGGCCCCCTCGCGCCGCACCACCATGGACAGCTTGCCGTGGGTCTTCAGGTCGATGAAGCCGAACACCACCTGCACCCCGGCCCGCTCCAGATCGCGCGCCCAGCGGATATTGGCCTCTTCGTCGAAGCGGGCCTTCAGTTCCACCAGCGCCGTCACCGACTTGCCGGCTTCCGCCGCCTCGGCCAGCGCCTTCACGATCGGGCTGTCGGAGGAGGTGCGGTAGAGGGTCTGCTTGATGGCGACCACATTGGGATCGCGAGCAGCCTGACGGAGAAACTGAACCACCACATCAAAGGATTCATAGGGGTGGTGAACCAGGATGTCCTTCTCGCGGATGGCGAGAAAGCAGTCGCCGCCATGGTCGCGGATGCGCTCGGGAAATCGGGCATTGTAGGGCGGGAACTTCAGGTCCGGCCGATCCACCGACACCAGCTGCGAGAATTCGTTGAGGGCCAGCACGCCCTTGACCACGAAGATCTCGTCGTCCTGCACGTCCAGCTCGCGGGCAACGAAATTGCGCAGTTCGTCCGGCATGCCCGCATCCGCTTCCATGCGGATGACTTCGCCGTAGCGGCGCTGCTTCAGCGCGGTCTCGAACAGGCGGACCAGATCCTCCGCCTCTTCCTCCACATCCAGGTCGCTGTCGCGGATCACCCGGAACACCCCCTGCCCCTTCACCGCATAGCCGGGGAACAGGCGGCCGATGAACAAAGTGGTCATCTGCTCCAGGGTGATGAAGCGCATCACGCCGGGCTCGCGCTCCGGCAGGCGGATGAAGCGCTCCACCTTGGCGGGGATGCGGATCAGCGCCGTCATGCCGCGCCCGTCGGTCTGGCGCACCAGTTGCAGCGCCAGCGAGAAGCCGAGGTTGGGAATGAACGGGAACGGATGGGCCGGATCGATGGCCAGCGGGGTCAGAATCGGGAAGACGTGATGCAGGAAATGCGTCTCCAGCATCGTCAGGTCATCGGCGCTGACATCGGCGCCGTCCACAAGAACGATCCCGACGCCGGCGAGGTCCGAGCGCAGCTCCAGCCAACGGGCCTGCTGGTCGAAAATCAGCGTGCCGGCTTCTGCCACCACCCGCGTCAGTTGCTCGCCGGGCAGCATGCCGTCGGGCGTCGGCAAGGTGACGCCCTCGCGCACCTGCTCCTTCAGGCCCGCCACGCGGACCATGAAGAATTCATCCAGATTGTTGGCGGAGATGGAGAGGAAGCGCAGTTGCTCCAGCAGCGGATGGCTGCGGTTGGACGCTTCCTCCAGGACCCGGCGATTGAAGTGCAGCCACGAAATCTCGCGGTTGATGAAGCGCTCCGGCGCCGTGCTCACCTCGGTGGCCGACGCATCGGCGGCGCCTTGGGTTTCGGCTTCCGGCACGATGGCGAAAGCTGCGGTCTCCTGGGCACTCATGGATGCATCCCCCGTTTCGCGCGGACCATGGCCGCCTTGCATGACGACTCTATGACGCCCGCGACCGCTTATTCCTCGTCATCCTCGGGCAGAGCGTCACCTTCTGTGCCCGGCAAGTCTTCCCGCAGCACCTGGGCGGCGAGCGCCCGTGTGACAGGCCGCTGCGCCGCCAAGGCCGCGCGATCGATGGCCTGCACCACCGCCTGCGCCCCCGCCACCGAGCGCTCCATGCGCCGCAGCAGATATTGCACGGTGGGATCGTCCACCGCGATCTGGCGGTCGGCGAACAGCTTCACCAGCACCGCCGCCAACAGCGCATCGTCGGCGGCCGCCAGTTCCAGCTTGGGCAGCGCCCGCAACCGCGAGGCCAGGTCCGCCGTCGCCAGAGGCCAGAGCGCGGGCGAGGTGCGCGCGGTCAGCAGCACGAACGCCTGCTGCTCGCGGGCCAGATTGAGCAAGTGGAACAGCGCCGCCTCGTCGAAGGTTCCCGGCTCCAGGTCCTCCAGCACCAGCGCCCCATGGGAGAGGGCCGCCGGCACATCCGCCCGCGCCAGGTCGCTGGCCTTGTAGGTCAGCGCCCCGGCCTTGGCGGCGAAGATCGCCGCCAGATGGCTCTTGCCGGCACCGGGCGGGCCGGCGAGGCACACCACCCGCGCCGTCCAATCGGGGAAGGCGTCGATGAGCGCCAGGGCCGCGGCATTGCCGGGGGCACCGAGAAAGTCCTCCCGCTGCATGGCGGCGGCGGCCGGCAGGTCCAGCGGCAACTGACGGGATTTGATGTCGCGACCAGCCATGGCTCAGCGCGGCCCGCCGATGCGCTTGTCATGGTGCTCTTCCACGCCGGTATAGAGCGTGCTGTGGAAATATTGCCGGAAGCCGAACCGCACCAGCACCCCGGCGGCGGCGGTGAGCGGCACCGCCAGCAGCAGGCCAACGAAGCCGAACACATAGCCGAAGGCGAACAGGGCGAACATCAGCCACACCGGATGCACACCGATGCTGTCGCCCACCAGCTTGGGCGAGAGCACGTAGCCTTCGATGGTCTGGCCGATGATGAAGATGCCGAAGATGGTGCCGATCATCGCCCAGTCCGGGAAGAACTGCACGATGGCGACCCCCATGGCCAGCACCAGCCCGGTCAGCGAGCCCACATAGGGAATGAAGGTGATCAGCCCGGAGACGATGCCGATCAGGAAGCCGAAATTCAGCCCCGCCATGCCCAGCGCCAAAGCGTAATAGCTGCCCAGCAGCAGGCAGACCAGCGCCTGCCCGCGCACGAAGCCGGCCACCGCCAGGTCCATCTCCCGGCCCAGGCGCCGCACCACCGGGCGCTGATTGATCGGGATCCAGGAATCCACGGTCTCCACCATGCTGTTCCAATCGCACAGCACGTAGAACACCACCACCGGCGTCACCACCATGAGCGCGAACAGCGCGATCAGCGCCTGGCCGCCGGACCAGATGGAGGTCAGAAGCCCCAGGAGATAAGTGACGCCCTGGGACATGATTTCCGACAGCGAGCGCTGGATCTCCGGCAGACGAGCGCCGAAGAACTGGTCGGCCCATTCGCGGTTTTCCTCCGTCAGCAGCCCTTGGAGGCGCGAGACGTAGGCGGGCATCTTCTGGATGAAGTCGAACAATTGGCTGATGAACAGCGGCATCACCACCAGCAGCAGCACGAACACCACCAGCAGCAGCAGGCCCACCAGCACCAAAGTGGCGGGGATGCGGCCGATGCCGATGCGGTTCAGCCGCTGCACCAGCGGATTGAGGAAATAGGCGATGGCGGTGCCCATCACGAAGGGCAGCAGGATCGCCCGCAGCACCCAGGTGGCCAGCACCAGGACCACCAGCGCGCCGATCCAGAAGCGCAGTTGTCCTTGAAGCCTCATCGCCGAAGTCCCCCGGTGCCGGCCGGAGCTGCGAGAACGGCCCGACGGCGGCTCAACGCGCCATGTGGCGTGTCCATGCCGCGAGATAGGCAGCAGCGGAAAGGCCCGTCAAGAGCCCTACCAGTATCAGCCCCAGCCGAAACGGCTGATCGAGGCTCAGACCGAAGCTCTCGCGCGCCAGCACCAGAGCGGCAAAGGCGATCTGCACCGCCGTGTTCACCTTGGAAATCACCAGCGGCTGGATGGTCACCGGCTTGGCCATCAGCATGGACAGCACGATGGCGCCGACGATCATCACATCCCGCGACACCACCGCAATGGCGACCCAGCGCGGCACGGCCCCGGCCACCGCCAGGGTGATGTAGATGGACACCAGCAGCGCCTTGTCGGCCAGGGCGTCCAGATAGGCGCCGAGTTCCGTGCGCATGTTGAAGCGGCGGGCGATGAAGCCGTCGATGGCATCCGACACCCCCGCCAGCACGAACAGCGCCAGCGCCAGCATCGGCTCGTCGGCGGTGATGGCCCACACCACCACCGGCACGGCCAGCAGCCGGCCCAGCGTGATGATGTTCGGCAGGTTCATGGCATCGCTCCCTTCAGGCAGCGGCGCGCCACGCCGGCGCACCGCTGTCCGTCGATGGCGGCGCGGGGTCAGCCGCGCTTGATGGCGAACGGGCTGAAGCCCTGCTGGGCCGCCATGGCCTGGATCCGCAGCACCACCACATGGCGCGGCAATGTGGCGGCAAAATAGACCTGCTCGGCAATGTCCTCGCCGGTCATGGGGGCGGTGCCCTCATAGACCTTGTCGGCCTTGCCATCATCGCCGCGGAACCGCACCAGCGAGAACTCCGTCTCGGTGAGGCCGGGCTCGATATTGGTCACCCGCACGCCGGTGCCGGCCAGATCCGCCCAGCAGTTCAAAGCGAACTGCTTCACGAACGCCTTGGTGGCGCCGTACACATTGCCGCCCGGATAGGGATAGTCGCCGGCCACCGAGCCGGTGAACACCACATGGCCCTGGCCGCGCTTGACCATGGCGGGCAGCGCCGCGCGCACGGTGTAGGTCATGCCGGAAATGTTGGTGTCGATCATGGTCTGCCAATCGGACAGCACCGCCTCCTGCGCCGGCTCCAGGCCCAGCGCCAGGCCGGCATTGGGGCAGACCACATTGTAGTCCTGGAAGGCCTCCGGCAGGTCGGCCAGCGCCTTTTCAGTGGCGGCGTAGTCGCGCACGTCGAGCACCACGGGATGGACCAGGCCGGGAAATTCGGCGGCCAGCGCCTCCAGGCGATCAGCGCGGCGGCCAATGGCCACGGCCTTGCCGCCGACGGAGGCGAAGCGTCGCACCGTAGCCGCCCCGATCCCCGAGGTAGCGCCGGTGACGACCACGGTGAGCGTCTTGGGATCAAGGGTCTGGGACATGCATTCTCCTGCGGAAAACAGCGCAAAGCGCGGACATAGCGCGCCAGACGGCGGGCGTCCATGACGGCGGCGGGGGGCAAGGTCGCGGCAGCTTCTGCTATAAGCCGGGTAACGTCCGCGGCCACAGGGTCATGCTCTTGCCATGTTCTAACCGAACCCTTGAGGGGCGAGAGAGTGGTAAAGGCTGCTCCCGGATGTGAAAAGAAGCTGGTAACCGTTTTGTGTCATGCTCGACGTTCGGACATGACAATCGCGGCACCGGCTCCGGTACGGTGACGCGCGGAGCTTGTGAATGAAGGTCTATACCGTTGGGGCCGTGCTGTTCAGCGCCGTCGCCTTGGCTGCCTGCAGCACTGAACTCGACGGCTTCGGCACCAAGACCAGCGCTGTGGAATCACAGCGCGTGCTGTCCGCCCCCACCGCCTCGGTGGAGAGTTCGGCGGTGCCGCCTATCGCCTCCGCGGAACCTTTGCGTCCCGCCACGGGTGCCACGGCCGCCAGTGCCGGCGCTGCGGTCACCCCGCGCACCGT
>CALRNP020000024.1:0-36137 GCA_943369575.1 Azorhizobium sp. AG788
ACCCTGTTCGACACCTGACGTGCATGAGCCGCACGCCGTGGCCTTCCGAACCCGCCTCAAACGGATTATCGTGCGCGGGATACGCTATGTCTTCGCACCGCTGTGGGACCCGTCTTTCGCCGTGATGAACAGATTCGAACGATTTCCGGAGCCTCAGGGCGAAGCGGAAGTGCGCTACCTCGACGGAGAATTCCGCATTCTCCGCCCCGGCAGCTTCGTGCGGTGCGCCGTGACCAATCAGACCATTCCGCTGGACGAGTTGCGCTATTGGAGCGTGGATCTCCAGGAGGCCTATGCGGACCCTCAAGCGGTCATGGCGCGGGTCACCGGCCAGCCCCCGCAGGACTGAGCCACCGGCGCGAGCGCGGACCGACGCTCAGCCGTGTCGAGACGCCGCCTGCGCCAGAAGCCTTTCCAGCACGTCCGGCTCGGGCAGCGCCATGCGCACCGGCAGCGGCATGATTTGCGTGGCAAGGGACGTAAAGGCCACACCCCCAAGGCGCGCCATGTCCTTGGAGGTGGTCACCAGTTGCAGGCCGGCGGCATCGGCTTCCGCAATCAGCGCGGCGATTTCCTGCGGCGCATAGGGGTGGTGATCGGGAAAGGCGCGCAAGCCGGCCACCTCGATCCCGGCCTCGGTCAATGTCGCCACCAGCTTCTCCGGCCGCCCGATGCCCGCGAACGCTAGAACGCGCCGGCCCTTGAGTGCGGTGACGGCTGCGGCATCGGGCACGATGCGGCCTTCAAGCACGACCTTACCAGCTTGGCGCGCCATGGCGCCGATCGCCTCTCCGGCGCTGCCGGCCCCCACGAGCAGTACTGCATCGGCACGCGCTAACTGGGGGGCGAGCGGCGCCCGCAGCGGGCCCGCCGGCAGTACCCGGCCGTTGCCGACGCCGGCGGTGGCGTCGATAACCAAGATGCTGAGATCCTTCACCAGGCTCGGATTCTGAAAGCCGTCATCCATGACGATGTGGGTGGCGCCGGTGGCGCGCGCCAGCCGGGCGCCCGCCACCCGGTCGCGGGCGACGATGGTCGGTGCTTGCGCGGCCAGCAGCAACGCCTCATCGCCGACCGCAGACGCATCATGCTGTTGGCGATCCACCTGCACCGGCCCGGCCAGTCGGCCGCCGTGACCCCGCAACAGTGCGAAGGGGCGGGCGCCCATCGCCGCCAGCTGCGCCAGGATCATCAGGCTGGTGGGGGTCTTGCCGGCGCCGCCGACGGTGGGATTGCCAACGCAGATCACCGGAATGTCCAGCGCTACGCCGGGCTGGGCCATGCGACGCAAGGTGATGGCGCCGATCACGCCGCCGATGGGGGCGAGCAGTGCGGCTGTCAGGCTCTCCGGGCGCGACCAGAATGCCGGCGCCTGGCCTATCATTTGCCTTCCAACCGGATCTGCAACAGATAGGGATCGATGGCGTTCAGGGTGCGATCCAGCGCCCCGCCGAGCAGGTCGACGGCCCGGCGGGCGGCCGCGGTGGTCTGCTCCTGGAATTCACGATCCATCAGGCTGGCATAGGCAAAGCGAGCGATGTCATTGGCGTCGGCCACCGGAACGGCGCCGTGATCGGCATCAAGCCGGCCATAGACGGCGCCGAAGTTCCACGTGTGCGGCCCATGCAGAACCACGGTGCCCAGCTTGGCGGCCTCGATGGGATTCTGTCCGCCGTGGCGTACCAGCGACCCGCCGAGGAAGGCGACGCCGGCCAAGCGGTAGAACAGGCCAAGTTCCCCGATGGTGTCGGCCACATAGATGTCCGCATCTGCCGGCGGCTGTGGCGATCGGGTACGCTGGATGGAGGCGAAGCCTGCCGCCTCTGCCAAAGCCTGCACATCACCGCCGCGCTCGGGGTGGCGCGGCGCGATAATGGTCAGAAGATCCGGCAGCTCCGCGCACAGCAGCCTGTGGGCTTCGATCAGAATTTCGTCTTCACCGGGATGGGTAGAGGCACCGAGCAACACCGGGCGATGGGCGGTCGCTTCGGCCAGCCGTGCGAGGGCGGCACCGTCCGCGGGCGGCGCCGGCACGTCGAATTTCAGATTGCCCGCCACTTCCACCCGCGGGGCGCCCAGCGCCTTGAAGCGGGCGCCGTCCTCACGGGTCTGGACGAGGCAGAGATCAACCCGCGATAGCAGCGCCCTGGCGCTCTTGGGCAGGCGCTTCCAGCGCTCGCTGGAGCGCTGAGACAGCCGACCGTTGACCAGCACCACCGCCGTGGAACGGCGATCCAACTCCGTCATCAGGTTCGGCCAAAGCTCGGATTCCGCCAGCAAGGCAAGATCGGGCCGCCAGTGGTTCAGGAAGCGCCGCACGAAGGCGGGAGCGTCCAACGGCACGAATTGATGGATGACGCCGCGCGGTGCCCGGCGGGCGGCGACCCGGCTGGAGGTCAGCGTGCCTGAGGTCAAAAGGATGGAAAAACCGCGCTCCATCAGCCGCTCCACCAGCGGCAGAACCGAGACGATCTCGCCGACGCTGGCGCCATGCACCCAGATCAGCGGGCCACGGGGGCGCTCGACCTGGGTGAAGCCGCGCCGCTCGCCAATGCGTGTGGGATCTTCCTTGCCCTTGGAGACACGGTAATTGAGCCAAGCGGGGGCCAGAACGGTAGCGGCGGCAGCCGCACCGCGATAGATGCGCAGAGGGATCGGCAAGGGCCGCCCCTTCATCGCTGCGCCTCGCCCCGCGCGGCGCCAGCGGGCCGGCCGACCAGGGCCTCGGCCCGTGCCGTGATGGTTTCCAGCCGGTGCTGCAATTCGAGGCGCGCCGCCTCCATGCCCGCTTCGTCCAGATCGCGCGGCACCCACAAGGGCTCGCCGGCCACCGCCGCGCCGCGGCTGAAGGGCAGGTTGAGGCTGGCCTTATCCCAGCTTTTCAGTGCGATGCGATTGCTGGTCGCCATGGCAATGGGGAAAATGGGTCGACCGGAATGGCGCGCGACCACAATCACGCCCTTGCCGACGCGGCGGGCGATCTTGGGAACGTCTGCCGTCATGGCCACATTGATCCCCTCGGCGAGCGTGTCGATCATGGCGTAGGTCGCGGAAACGCCCCCCTTGCGGTGGAAGTCCCGTGGAGAGGTGGAGCCGGATCCGCGAATCGTGCCGACCCCGAGCTTTTCGGCGGCGATAGCGTTGATCTCGGCATCCGCATGGCGGGAGATCAGCACCTTGGCCTTATGGTGCGGCTTCATCACGAACGGCGTGAGGAAATGCTGGCCGTGCCAGAACGTCATGATCAGAGGGAGGTTGTCCTCGATCTTTTCATAGATGTCCGCCGGCTCGACCACGAACCGGGATGTATGGGCCACCAGCTTGAAATAATACGCGAAGGTCGTGCCCAGGGCGATCTGGACGCCCCGGTTAGTCCGAATGCGACGCCACATGAGTGTTGCGTTCCGTCCCCGTCAGTGTCCGTGGGTGTCGGTCTCGGGGTCCAGCAGGCGATGCAGGTGAACCACGAAATAACGCATCATGGCGTTGTCGACGGTCATTTGCGCCTTGGCCTTCCAGGCTGCGGCGGCACTGGCATAGTCCGGGAAGATCCCGACGATGTCGAGCTTGCTAAGGTCCTTGAACTCCACCGAACCGAGTTCTTTGAGTTCGCCACCAAAGACGAGGTGGGGCAGTTGCTTGTGTTCAGGCATTGTCGTCGGATCCCGGAGAAGGCGAATGCAACGAGGCAAAGCGGGGTGCCGTCACGGCATCCCGTCGGCATCCGCGCCCGCCGCAGCGAGAACGGTGCCATGAAGCGCGCGGCCGGTGGAGACCAGGGCTCCGTGCCGCGGTACCGTAGCATTATAGGTCAGGGCACGGCCATCCAGCCCCGACAGAATTCCGTGCGCTTCCTGCACCAGAAGATCAGCGGCGGCAAGGTCCCAGTCATGGGCATTCGCACCTGCGAGGGCGACGTCCAACTCTGCCGTGGCCACCCGGGCAATCCGCAATGCCAGCGAGCGCACGCGGGGCATGGGGGTGATGGCGCCGCGCCGGGCGAGGCGATCCAGCCCCGCCGCCGGTCCGGACACCCGCGCCCCCTCGAGCCCCGTCTTTCCGCCGGCAGACAGCGGCCTGCCGTTGCAGGTGGCGCCGCGACCGACCGCGGCAACGAACAACTCGTTGGTAGCCGGTGCGAACAGGGCCGCGGCGATGGGCCGGCCCGCTTCCACCAGCGCTGCGGAAACCGCCCAGTCCAGCCCGCCGGCCATGAAGGAGCGCGTACCGTCGATGGGATCCACCACCCAGACGCGGGCGCGTGATAGGCGGTCCGGGGTGTCCGCGGTTTCTTCCGACAGCCAGCCATAGCCGGGCGCGAATCCCATCAGGCGGTCCAGCAGCAGCCGATCGACGGCCATGTCGGCTTCAGTGACGGGGGAATCGTTGCCCTTGGTCCAGGCAGGTACGTTGCCGGCAGTAAACATGGACAAAGCCAAGGCGCCGGCTTCAGTCACCGCCTCCGCCAGATGCCGCGCCGCCGCCTCGGCGCTATCGAAACGAGAGGAGTCTGCCTGAGGCGGGAACGGATCCGATGCAATCATCGGGCGGAAATAAGCGCCGCGCCCCCGTGAGGCAAGGCGACAAGTCCCCGCGCCTCTCCGGTCATTCCGGCGCGGCTGGCCTCAGGACAGCCAGAGCGCCGCCAGATGCTGGCTGATGGAGTCCAGCGAAAGGCCGGCAAACAGGATGAGCCCGGCATCCCGGTTGGACTTGAAGATGGCGAGGCAAAGGGCGGGGTCGTCAATGTCCAGTCGTCGCACCTGCCGATGCAGGTGGAGGGCAAAGGCCACCAATCCCACCCACGCCAGAACCCCCGCGTCGGCGGCGAGGAATGCCATGGCGAACAGGATGACCGTGGCGGTGTAGCACAGGGCCAGCGCCAGCCAGCTGGATTGCCCGAACAGCAAGGCGGTGGACCGGACGCCGACGATGGCGTCGTCCTCGCGGTCCTGATGGGCATAGATGGTGTCATAGGCGAACACCCAGCACACCGAGCCGGCGAACAGCAGCAGAGCAGGATCATCGATGGAGCGGAACACGCTCGCCCACCCCATCAGCGCACCCCAGGAAAAGGCGATGCCCAGTGCCAGTTGCGGCACCGAGGTGATGCGCTTCATCAGCGGATAGACCGCCACCACGCCCAGCGAGGCGATGCCGGTGATGACGGCGAAACGCGGGAGGGAGAGGAGAACGGTAAGTCCGATCAGAGCCTGGAGCACCAAGAACGCAAAGGCGGCTGGCACACTGACGGCACCGCTCGCCACCGGCCGATTCTGGGTGCGCGCGACCTTGCGGTCGATCTTGCGATCCAGGATATCGTTCCATGTGCAGCCGGCGCCGCGCATGGCAACGGCACCGATGGCAAAGAGAATGAGCAGGCGCGGGTCGGGGTAGGGGGCACCTGCGGCGCCCGCCGCCAAGGCGGTGGACCACCAGCAGGGCAGCAACAGCAGCCAGCTGCCGATGGGACGATCAAGGCGGGCCAGACGCAGAAAGGGAATCACCGCCGGCGGGGCGTGGCGATCCACCCAATTGCCAGCCGGCGCGTCGGCCACCGGGGCAAGACCCGGCGCGCCGTGAACGTCCCTCACATCATGGGTCACTTTTTAAGTGCGTTTCCGGTGAGGGTATCGAAGACCCCGCCGCCGGTGCTGCTCTCACCCGGCACATAGCCCGTGGTGACGCCCAGGGCGCTGGACAGACTGCCCTGCGGCGGGGGCTTGCCACCGCCGCCGCCGCCCGCATCGCCATTGGCTGCGGCGGTGCAGATCTTGTCGCGCAGCGCTGCGGTCTTCTGGTTGTTGGTGAGGGCTGCCTGGACGGTTTCGGGCGGAATCTGGCACCAGTCCTTGTTGTCCTGCAGATATTTGGCGGCCTTGCCCTCCGCCGCCGTATAGGCGCGGAACAGCGGGCAGAGTTCCTGCGGGGTGGACTTGGCCTTGCCGGCAGCCTGCAGGACCTTGCCCTTGGCTTCCATGTCGGAACGCAGGGCGGTGAAGTCAGTCTGGCAATCAGCCAAGGCGGGGAGCGCACTGGCCGAGCAGAGTGCGAGGGCCAGCACGAAGGCGGCCGGGCGCGTGGGGCGCGGCAAATGAGAGATCCGAGGCATGTCCTCTTCCGCTTGGTCGGCGATGAGCCTTTAACGACGTAGGCCTTAGCCTTGTATAAAGACCTGAAGGTTGGGGCAACATCGGGGCAAAATCCCCTTTGGCGCAAGGGAAACTCTTGCCGCGGCGTTGTAAAGCGGCGCCGGGCAAAAAACCGTCCGCGAATGCCTTGACGGAGATTTCGTCAGTGGGTACGTTCGCGCAACTTTTGGAAGGCTGATCGCACCGATGCGCAACTTCGTTATCAAGCTCGTACGCAGGGGCGCCACCGCCGGAACGACCTGAGGGTCGCTCCAGAGGCAACGGTGGCGCGCGACGAGGGGCCTTCGGGCCCCTTCGTCGTTTCTGAGGCGGTTGGATGATGACGGCGGCGCAAGGGCTGCAAGGGAGTGGATGAGATGAGCAAGGAGATGACCGGCGCCGAGATGGTGATCCAGGCGCTTGCCGACCAGGGGGTCGATCATCTGTTCGGCTATCCGGGCGGAGCGGTGCTGCCGATCTATGACGCGCTGTTCCACCAGAACCACATCGAGCACATTCTGGTGCGGCACGAGCAGGCGGCCGTGCATTCCGCCGAGGGCTATGCCCGCTCCTCCGGCAAGGTGGGCGTGGTGCTGGTCACCTCCGGCCCCGGCGCCACCAATGCGGTCACCGGCCTCACTGACGCGCTGATGGATTCCATCCCGCTGGTCTGCATCACCGGGCAGGTCGCCACCCACCTGATCGGCAACGATGCCTTCCAGGAATGCGACACCGTCGGCATCACCCGTCCCTGCACCAAGCATAATTATCTGGTGCGCGACGTGAACGACCTCGCGCGCGTGCTGCACGAAGCCTTCTATGTGGCGCAGAACGGCCGTCCCGGTCCGGTGGTGGTGGACATCCCCAAGGATGTCCAGTTCGCCAAGGGCACCTATGTCGGCCGCGAGAATATCGAGCACAAGACCTACAAGCCCAAGCTGGTGGGCGATGCCGACAAGGTGCAGACCGCCATCGAGATGCTGGCCGCCGCCAAGCGTCCGATCTTCTATACCGGCGGCGGCGTCATCAATTCCGGCCCGGCGGCGAGCCGGGCGCTGCGCGAGCTGGCGCGCCTCACAGGCGTTCCGGTCACCTCGACCCTGATGGGGCTGGGCGCGTTCCCGGCGGCGGACGGCCAGTGGCTGGGCATGCTGGGCATGCACGGCACCTACGAAGCCAACATGACCATGCACGGCTGCGACCTCATGGTCTGCATCGGCGCGCGCTTCGATGATCGCATCACCGGCCGCCTGGATGCCTTCTCGCCCGGCTCTAAGAAGATCCACGTCGATATCGACCCGTCGTCCATCAACAAGAACGTCAAGGTCGACCTGCCGATCATCGGCGACTGCACCAAGGTGCTGGAAGCCATGGTGGCGTCCTGGAAGTCCCAGGACCGGCACATGGACCGCGATGCGCTGGGCGAGTGGTGGAAGCAGATCGACCGCTGGCGCGGGCGCAAGTCGCTGGCCTATCGGGTTCTGCCCGACATCATCAAGCCGCAGTATGCGGTGGAACGGCTCTACGCCGCCACCAAGGACAAGGATGTCTACATCTCCACCGAGGTGGGCCAGCACCAGATGTGGGCGGCGCAGTTCTTCCGCTTCGAGGAGCCGAACCGCTGGCTCACCTCCGGCGGCCTCGGCACCATGGGCTACGGCCTGCCCGCCGCGATCGGCGCGCAGATCGCCCATCCCGACGCCTTGTGCGTGGACATCGCGGGTGAAGCCTCGATCCTGATGAACATGCAGGAGATGTCGACTGCGGTGCAGTTTAACCTGCCGGTGAAGATCTTCATCCTGAACAACCGCTACATGGGCATGGTGCGCCAGTGGCAGCAATTGCTGCACGGGGCGCGCTACTCCCACTCCTATTCCGAAGCGCTGCCGGACTTCGTGAAGCTGGCGGACGCCTACGGCGGCGTCGGCATCCGCTGCGAGAAGCCGGAGGATCTGGATGGGGCCATCGCCGAGATGATCTCCATCAAGCGTCCGGTGATCTTCGACTGCATCGTGGACCAGCAGGAGAACTGCTTCCCCATGATCCCGTCGGGCCGCGCCCATAACGAAATGATCCTCGGCGACATGGCCATCGACCTCGACGAGGCCATCACCGACGAGGGCAAGATGCTGGTGTAAGGCTGGCAGCGTCTCTCCCGCTCTCCGCCGTTCGCGCGACGGAGAGCGGGACCGCGTCCCCGCCCGATCCGCATCACCTGTCCGCTTTCAGCAGAGTCCTCATCCCATGTCGCATGCGTCGGATAAGATTGAACGCCACACCCTCTCCGTCCTGGTGGACAACGAGCCGGGCGTGCTGGCCCGCGTCATCGGCCTGTTCTCCGGCCGCGGCTACAATATCGACAGCCTGACGGTGTCCGAGGTGAGCCATGAGGGGCATCTCTCCCGCATCACCATCGTCACCACCGGCACCCCCATGGTCATCGAGCAGATCCGCAACCAACTGGACCGGCTGGTGCCGGTGCATCGGGTGCGCGACCTCACGGTCGAGGCGGTGTCGCTGGAGCGGGAACTGGCCATGGTGAAGGTGCGTGGCACCGGCGAGGCGCGCGGCGAAGCGCTGCGCCTGGCGGAAGCGTTCCGGGCGCGGGTGATCGACGCCACCACAGAGAGCTTCGTGTTCGAGATCACCGGCAAGTCCGACAAGATCGACCAGTTCGCGGTCCTGATGGAGCCGCTCGGCCTTGTGGAAGTGGCGCGCACCGGCGTCGTGGCTATTTCCCGTGGACCCGAGGCCATGTAAGGCCAAGCTGTCTTCCGGTGCGACCATTCGGCACCGCGCCCCGTGTTTCCATCGGGCCTTGGCCCGTTCAATCGACCACTGTTCAACAAGCAAGGAAAGCCTATGCGCGTTTATTATGATCGTGATGCCGACCTGAACCTCATCAAGGGGAAGAAGGTCGTCATCGTCGGCTATGGCAGCCAGGGCCATGCCCATGCGCTGAACCTGCGCGATAGCGGCGTGAAGGACGTGGTCGTTGCGTTGCGCCCCGGCTCCGCCACCACCAAGAAGGCCGAAGCCGAAGGCTTCAAGGTGATGAGCCCCGCCGACGCCGCCAAGTGGGGCGACGTGATCATGATGCTCACCCCCGATGAACTGCAGGCCGACATCTACAAGGAAAGCCTGCACGACAACATGAAGCCCGGCGCGGCGCTGCTGTTCGCCCACGGCCTCAACATCCACTTCAACCTGATCGAGGCCCGCAAGGATCTCGACGTGCTGATGATCGCCCCCAAGGGCCCCGGCCACACCGTACGCTCGGAATATCTGCGTGGCGGCGGCGTGCCCACCCTCATCGCCATCGCCCAGGATGCCTCGGGCAATGCCCATGACCTCGGCCTCAGCTACGCCAGCGCCAATGGCGGCGGCCGCGCCGGCATCATCGAGACCACCTTCAAGGAAGAGTGCGAGACCGATCTGTTCGGCGAGCAGGTCGTCCTGTGCGGCGGCCTCGTCGAGCTGATCCGCGCCGGCTTCGAAACCCTGGTCGAGGCGGGCTATGCCCCCGAGATGGCCTATTTCGAGTGCCTGCACGAAGTGAAGCTGATCGTCGACCTCATCTATGAGGGCGGCATCGCCAACATGAACTACTCCATCTCCAACACCGCGGAATATGGCGAATACGTCACCGGCCCGCGCATCATCACCCCCGAGACCAAGGCGGAGATGAAGCGGGTTCTGACCGATATTCAGACCGGCAAGTTCACGCGCGATTGGATGCTGGAGAACAAGGTCAGCCAGACCTCGTTCAAGGCCACCCGCGCCAAGGTCAACGCTCACCAGATCGAAGACGTGGGCGAGAAGCTGCGCGGCATGATGCCCTGGATCAAGGCCAAAGCCCTGGTGGACAAGACCAAGAACTGAGCATCGCACCCCCTGTTGCGACACAGCCCCCGCGCCATGCCGGCGCGGGGGTTTTTTGTTGCCTCGCCCCTAGCGCTGGTGCAGTTTTGAATGGGTGTATTTAATAAAAATGCAACCTTTGGTGTTGCGAGCGGGTGCGGATTCCTTAAAGTGATGACGGGGATGCTGAGCGGCCGGCCGCGCGCTGGGGGAAGGGGACGTGATGAAGGCAGGATCTGGCCGAATGTCGGCGCTGGTTGCGGCGCTGGCGCTTGCTCTAGCGGGCTGCAACACGGGTAGCGGTGGCGCCGTCATGGCCTCGGGGCAGAACCTTGAAGCCATCATTCGCACATATGGCTTCTCGCGCATGGTCCCGGCGAGCACCCTCTATCCGCCCGGCACGCTCGTGGCGCTGCGGGATTATGACCCCGGCGATACAAGTCGGAGGAGCGTCCAGCTGACGTACCTTTGCAGCTTGGCCTATTCCGTCGCGCTCTATCCAGCCTCGCCAGTGGTGAGCGGCGGCGACGGCCTCAATCTGAGCAGCAACATCGGCGCACAGGTCAATCTGGATGTGCCTGCGCTGCGGGAGATATTGAACCTCACGGCGACAGCCGCAATTGCCCAATCAGTCAGGGCGACGCTCGTCGATGTGAAGTTCTACGCTTATGCGCCTGATGATCTGCAGAACATCCGAAAAAGGCTGGGGCCCGACTGTCGCGGGTTCGTCAATGCCAACATCGCGACGCGAAATGCCTATCAGGTCGAGCAGGTACTCGAGGCGACCATCGACCTTCAGGTCACATTCAAGGCAGATGCCACGGCAGACGCGAAGGCCAAGGCGCTCGCCGAGATCGCCAAAGTGGGTGTCGTCGTAGGGACGGGCTCGGACATCTCCATTCGTGGCAAGTCGCTCTATTATGGCGTGAGCCTGAAGCCGGTCGAGCGCTCCCTCTGAGGTGTGTTGACCCGCAATTTGGGGTACCGTGTGGCACGCCGTCTTGAGGCGCGAGAGGGCCGATGCCGCACGACACGCAAAGCCGACTGTTCCTCCGCATCGATTTCCCGGGCGGGCGCCAGCTCGGGCCGGGCAAGGTCGCGCTGCTGGAGGCCATCGGCACCCATGGCTCCATCGTCGCCGCTGCCAAGGCGCTGGGCATGAGCTATCGCCGGGCCTGGCTGCTGACGGATGAACTGGATCGCATGTTCGAAGAGCCGGTGATCGTGACCCATCCCGGCCGCCGCGGCACCGGCACCGAAATCACCCCCTTCGGCCAGCGGCTGATCGCGATCTATCGGGCCATGGAGCGCCAGAGCGCCAAGGCCACGCGCGGCGCGGTGGACGAACTCACGCGCTCTTTGGCGACGGACTATCAGCCCCGACCAGCCGCAGTGCCGGCGCCGAAGGCGGGTTAGCGGGAGCAAGAGGCTCGGGAGGCGGCGCGCTGAGGAACAGTGGCGAGCGGGCATCCACCGCCACGGCCTTGATCATCAGCCATACCGGCATGCCCGGCTCCAGCGCCAGCCGCTCGGCGCTCTCCATGGTCACCAGCGCCCGCAAGGTGGCATGGCCCAGCGCGATGCCCACATCGGCATAAGGGCCTTCCTCGCGCCGGATCTCGGTCACCGTTCCCGAGAGGCGATTGGTCACCGACACATCCATCGGTCGCGACAGCGAAATCGCCACGTCGCGGGAGCGCACGCGGGCACGGGCCGGGGCGCCGAGGGGCAGGTCTACCAGGGGCACCCTCAGTTCGCCATCGGGAAAGGCCAGGGTGGATAAGACATAAGCCGGATCGTGCGCCTTCACGGTGCAGTCCAGAATGGTGCCCAGGTCGAACCGCCCGATGACCGGCAGCAACTCCTGCCGGGACATCACCTCCGCCACCGGGCCGCAGGCGATCACCCGACCGTCGATCATGGCGGCCACCGTGTCGGACAGCCGCAGCACCTCCTCCATGGAATGGCTCACATAGAGAATCGGCAAGTGCAGCTCATCCCGCAGCCGTTCCAGATAAGGCAGGATTTCCGCCTTGCGCTGCTCGTCGAGGGCGGCGAGCGGTTCGTCCATCAGCAGCAGCCGCGGCTGGGAGAGCAGGGCACGGCCGATGGCCACCCGCTGGCGCTCGCCGCCGGAGAGCGTGTGCGGCCGGCGCGCCAGGAGATGCCCGATGCCCAGCATGCCCACCACCGCGTCGAAGCTGATCGGCCGCGCGCCGCGCGCGCGGCGCTCGCCATAGCGCAGGTTGGTCTCCACCCGCATGTGCGGGAACAGGCGCGCATCCTGGAACACATAGCCCACCCGCCGCTGCTCCATGGGCATGTCGACCCCGCGGGCCGCATCGAAGAATACCGCTTCGCCCACCCGGATATGGCCGGCATCAGGCCGCACCGTGCCGGCGACCATATGAATGATGGTGCTCTTGCCGGCGCCGGAGCGGCCGAACAGCGAGGTGACGCCCCGGTCCGGGGCGGTGAAGGCGGCCTGCAGCCGGAAATCCGTGCCGCGGGCGAGGGTGACGTCGATCTCGATCATATGCGGCCCAGAGCGACGCGAATGCGCTTGTCGGCGAACTCGGCCAGCATCAAAGCGCCCAGCGCCAAGACGATGGACACCAGCGTGAGGCGAAGCGCGATAACGTCGCCATCGGGCATGCTGGTGGCGCTGTAGATCGCCAGCGGAATGGTGCGGGTGATGCCTTCCACATTCGAGACGAAGGTGATGGTGGCCCCGAACTCGCCCAGAGCCGAGGCCAGCGAGATCAGCGTCCCGGACAGGATGCCGGGCAGCATGAGCGGCAAGGTGATGCTGACGAACACGTCCGCGCGGCTGGCGCCCAGGGTGCGGGCGGCGGTTTCCAGACCCTGATCAACCGCGTTCAGCGACAGTCGGATGGCATTGACGGTGAGGGGAAACGACACCACCGCCGCCGCCACCGTGGCGCCGGCGGTGGAGAAGATCAGCCGGATGCCGAACCAGTGGTCGAGATAATAACCGAGCATGCCCCGCGTCCCGAGCAGCAGCAGCAGCAGGTATCCGACGACGACGCGCGGCAGTACCAGCGGCAGATGCACGAGACCGTCGAACAGGCCGCGCCCCGGAAAGTGCATGCGCGACAGCACGAAGGCCACAAGCACGGCCGGCGGCAAGCTCCAGATCGTTGCCCAGAAAGCGACCTGAAGGCTGAGGCGGACGGCCGTCCATTCCTCCGGAGTGAGCATGCGGGAGAGATCCTAGGCACGAACGGGAATTGGAGGACTGTACGCCGCTCCGGGGCCGGGCGCGAAGGCCCGGCCGGCTCATTTCACGCTGAAGCCGTACTTGGCGTAAATGGCCTTGGCCTCGGGGCCTTGAAGAAAGGTGAAGTAGGCTTTGGCGGCGGGGGTATCGTTGCCCTTCACCAGGGCGAACGGATACACGACCGGCTCGTGGCTGTCGGCCGGGAAGGTGCCCGCGACCACCACATTCTTGGCGATGGCAGCGTCGGTTGCATAGACGATGCCGGCCGCGGCTTCTCCACGCTCCACCAGCGCCAAGGCGGCGCGCACGCTCTCGGCACCAACCAGGCGGGGGCGGACCTTGTCCCACAGGCCCAGTTTGGTCAGCGCCGCCTTGGCGTAGACGCCCACCGGCACGCTTTCGGGAATGCCCGTGACCAGCTTGCCGTCCTTGCCCAGCAGGGCGTCGATATCGAGAGCGGGGCCGATGACCACCTGCCGGGGCGCACTCGCCGGCACGATCAGCACCAGCGAATTACCGATGGGGGCAACGCGCGTATCCTTGAGGATCAGGGCACGGCTCTCAAGATAGTCCATCCAGCGATTGTCGGCCGAGATGAAGATGTTGGCCGGCGCGCCGGCTTCCACCTGCTTGGCGAGATCCGAGGAGGACGCAAAGGAATAGCGGATCGGCACGCCCGCCTTGGCTGTATAGGCTTTGCCAATCTCCTGGAGGGCATTGGTCATGCTGGCGGCGGCAAAGACCGTGATGGGTTCCTGCGCCCGCGCCGGGAGGGCAGAAGCGGGCGCCACCATGGTGGCAAGGGCGGCCACCAGGAGGTTGCGGCGGGTGAGAAGTCGCGACGCCGTTTGCATGAACGGGGGAAAGAAACGGAACATGAAGACCTCCTACGTCCTATGTTCCGTCATATATAGCATGTCGCGCGCGCACCACTGTCTAAGCGTCGCAGGCAAAATTGCGCGCGCGATCCGGGTTGCGCCGCTGCCTTGGAGCGGCGCAGCCATTGAAACGCCTACTTGGGCTGAGCCGCGCCGTTGCCATTCGGCGGCGGGATGACCGTCATGGTGCCGGCGTCCGGGGCGGGGACATGCATCTCCGGATCGACATTCCGCGCCGGGGGAATGACGCCATTGTGCCGCTGCATCTGGTCACTGAGGGTCTCGCCCGGCCGCATGTCCGGCACCGGGCTCGGCACCGTTGGCCCGGGCGCCGTCGGTGGGCGTGCGTCGCCGCTCTGGGCTGCGGCGGGGCCGGCAGCGGTACACATGGCGCACAACGCAATGAGCATCAGGGTTCTGGGCATCTGCGGTCTCCCTTGGCCGTGATCCCCGGATGGGCCTTCGTCGCAGTCCTGTTGGAGACGGGGCGGGATCAATCGGCCTGAGAGAGCTAACCCTACGTCGCCTGGTCCTGTTCCCTCACCAGCCGAACATCTTCATGGCCGCGCCCCCCGGCGCCAGCATCACGAAGGCCCACAAGGCGGCGCTGCCCACATTCGCCAGTTGGAAGGGAATCTGGCGCATGGCCACCACCCCGGCAATGAGCGGGACAATGGCGCGGGCAGGGCCGAAGAAGCGCCCGATGGCGACGCTCCAGACCCCGAAGCGGGCGAAGAACGCCTCGCCGACGATCACGAGGTCCGGCCGGCGGGAGAGCGGCCAGACGTTACGGGCACCGTCCTTGAAGTGATAGCCGAACGCATAGGAGGCGGTGTCGCCGATCACCGCGCCGGCCGCTGCCGCGAACCACACCGGCCAGAAGCTGATGCCGCTGGCTTCAATGAGCGCGCCCACACCGAGAAGCAGCACGGTGGCCGGGATGAACAGGGAAATCACCGCCAGCGATTCCCCGAACGCCAAGGCAAAGACGAGGGGGACAGTCCATTGCTGGTGCTGCTGAACAAACGCCAGCGTATCTGAAACCAGGGAACCGAAATCGAACATGCCACCTCCGTCGCGTCCTATCTCGGGGCCGCGGGGCAGGGATGCAAGGGACGCATGCAACATTGGCTGCCTCCTTCTGCCGCAGCCAATTTGGACCTGTGGAGATGTCGCTGTTTTGCAACGCACCACCAAATGTCTTGAATTGACCACAGATCTGGGCCATATGGCGGGTCGTAGCGATCAAGGTGCCTTTCCAGGTGCCTCCCGGGTCGCTCTCGGGCCGCGTAGCGGAAACCGCCCAGGAGACAGGACCGCAGGATATCCTCCGGTGTCTCCCACGGCTTCGGCCCGATCCTCATCCGACCGATTGCGACAGCCCAGGCCACGCGGGGTGTCAAAGACCCTCGCGATAGCGCGCGACGCCCCTTGGTTGCGGCGCCGGCGGCTCTCGCCGCATGAAAGACAGAGCTTGACCTCTTTTGCTGAACTCGGCCTTGCCGAGCCTATCGTCCGTGCGCTCACCGAAGAGCAGCACATCACCCCGACCCCGATCCAGGCGCAGGCCATTCCGAGCGTTCTCGCCGGCAAGGATCTGATCGGTATCGCCCAGACGGGCACCGGCAAGACCGCCGCCTTCGCCCTTCCCATCCTCGATCATCTGGCCCGCAACCCCAAGCGCGTCGAGCCCAAGAGCGTGCGCGTTCTGGTGCTCTCGCCGACCCGCGAATTGTCCGGCCAGATCCTGGACAATTTCGACAAGTTCGGCCGTCACATCCGCCTGACCACCACGCTGGCCATCGGCGGCGTCCCCATGGGTCGCCAGATCCGCGCTTTGCAGCGAGGCGTCGACGTGCTGGTGGCGACCCCCGGTCGCCTGATGGACCTGGTTGAGAACAACGCCGTCCGTCTCGACGCGGTCGAAGTGTTCGTCCTCGACGAAGCCGACCAGATGCTGGACATGGGCTTCGTCCATGCCATCCGCGCCGTGGTGCGCCGCCTGCCGGCCAAGCGTCACAACCTGTTCTTCTCCGCCACCATGCCCGGCGCCATTGCCGAGCTGGCCGGCTCCATGCTGCGCAATCCGGTGACCGTCGCCGTCACCCCGGTGGCCAAGACCGCCGACCGGGTCGATCAGCGCGTGATCCTGGTGGAAAAGGGCAACAAGCCCCAGCTGCTGGCTGAGATCCTCAAGGCTGAGGAAATCGACCGGGCGCTGGTGTTCACCCGCACCAAGCACGGCGCCGACAAGGTGGTGCAGGCGCTGGCCCGCGCCGGCGTCGCCGCTGAAGCCATCCATGGCAACAAGTCGCAGAACCAGCGCGACCGCGTGCTGGCGGCCTTCCGCGAAGGCACGATCCGCACGCTGGTAGCCACCGACATCGCCGCCCGCGGCATCGATGTCACCGGCATCAGCCATGTGGTAAACTTCGATCTGCCGAACGTTCCGGAATCTTACGTCCATCGCATCGGCCGCACCGCCCGCGCCGGACGCGAGGGTATCGCCATCTCGTTCTGTGACGGCGAGGAGCGCGCCTACCTGCGGTCGATCGAGAAGCTGATCCGCATGGCGCTTCCGACCACCGATCGTCGCGGCGAGCCGCGCAAGGAATTGCCGCCGGGTCCCAACGAGGGATCGGAAAATGGATATCGGCGTGATAGCCGTGATCCGCGCAGCCGTCCGCAGGGCGAGCGCCCGCGCGGCGACCGTAGCCAGAGTCAGCGTTCGCGCGGACCTGGGGGCGCTCAGGATGTCCGCAAGGCGGAAGGCGGACGCTCGCACGAGGGCCGCGCCCATGAAGGGCGTGGGGCCGGTGCCGGTGGACGCGCCGCTGAGGGCGCGCGTCAGGGCCAGGATCGTGGTTCGCGCGTTCAGGGCGGCCCGCGTGGGCAGAGCCCCGAGATCGGGGCCGTAGGTTTCATGCGGTCGGCGGCTCCCGCCGCCCGCAGCGATAAGCCGGGCCCGGCGCTGAAGCGCCCGACCCGCTGATCTTTGGGGAAGCTGGAGAAGACTATATGGCGAAGGAAGAACTGCTGGAGTTCGAAGGAACGGTGACGGAAGTCCTGCCCGACGGCAACTTCCGCGTACGGCTCGACAATGATCATCAGATCCTGGCCTATGCGGCCGGCAAGATGAAAAAGAACCGCATCCGCACCATCGAAGGGGATCGGGTCGTGGTGGAAATGTCTCCCTACGATCTCGATCGCGGCCGCATCAATTTCCGCCACAAGGCGGAAGGCAACGCTCCGCCTCCCGGCGCCCGGCGCCAGCAGAACTTCCGTCGTCGCTGATCGACGCGACGAGGCGCGCGTTCCGCACGCCTTGCCGCAAGGTTCCGTGCCCGCCGGTCTGACCTGCGGATGCGTTTTGAGAACGGCCGGGCTTTGTCCCGGCCTTTTTCGTTTGTGCCGGATGAAAACGAGCCGCGGCGTCTGGCCGGCTGGCCGTCAGATGCGGGTGGGCGGAACGTCCAGGACCAGTTCCAGCACGGTGTCGGCAGCTTCGATGACTACCCGGCGGCGCAAGACGATCAGATCGTGCCGGGTCGATTCGGACAGGCCGATCCGGTCCCCGGTCATCAGGACCGCATGCAGGCCGTCCGCCCGCTCCATGAGCAGGTTCAGGCGCTTGGTCAGGCCCGCCTGAAGCACATGCGCCCGCGCGCCCTGCGTGAGCACGATCCGCACCCGCACACCCGCCGACGCCGAACGCTCCTGCTGCGGGCGATGCTCCGGGCGCTCGCCCAGCGGCGGCAGTCCGTACGTGGATATCTGCGGGTTAAACACCATGCTCTCGCGTCTATCATAAATTAGGTACGGGGTCAGTGGTCCCGGCGCCGCTCTGCAACCGCTGCCCGGTTCTCATTCCGCCCTGACATACGCCGATGTGGGGCTTGGCCTGTCCTTGGCTTGCGTCACGCGCCGGGGCCGCTAACTTCGCATCAACAGCGTCCCGGGGGTGAACCCGGTTCACGGGAGGATAGATGACAGTGCACCACGGCGCGGTAGCGCCGCCAGACATGCATGCCGCTGACATGCGCCGGACTGCGGCCCATCTGGCGGGGGTGCGGATCTCGTTTCCCGGCCGTTCCGCCAAGGAGGCGGAGTTCATCGCGGTGGAGGGCGCCGACCTCGTGGTGGAGGATGGCGAGTTCGTCTCCATCGTCGGACCCACGGGTTGCGGCAAGTCCACCTTGCTGAACGCGGCTGCCGGGCTGCTGATTCCCAGCCGCGGCCAAGTCTCGATCTTTGGCCGGCCGCTGAACGGCCTTAACCGCGAGGCGGGGTACCTGTTTCAGGCCGAAGCGCTGTTTCCATGGAAGACGGTGCTGGAAAACGTCGCCATCGGCCTTGAGGTGGCGGGCGTTGCAACCGGAGAGGCACGCGAGCAGGCCCGCCATTGGCTGACGCGCGTCGGTCTCGGCGCGTTTGGCCAGCGCTATCCGCACATGCTGTCCGGCGGCCAGCGCAAGCGGGTGGGGCTGGCGCAGGTGCTGATCCGCGACCCCAAGATCCTGCTGATGGACGAGCCGTTCGGGCCGCTCGATGCCCAGACCCGCCAGATCATGGGCAATCTGCTGCTGGATCTGTGGAGCCTGGATCGCAAGGCGGTGCTGTTCGTGACCCATGATCTGGACGAGGCCATCGCATTGTCCGACCGCGTGGTCATCATGAGTGCCGGTCCGGCCTCGCGCATCATCGGCGAGTGGCGGGTGGAACTGGCGCGGCCGCGGGACATTGCCGAGGTGCGGCTGCTGCCGGCGTTTCATGAGCTCCATCGCGAGATCTGGAGCGCGTTGAAGGATGAGGTCGTGAAGGGCTATCTCCAGACGGAAGGGGCCGCCTGATGCGCCTGATGCTTTCCCGACCCGTACTGCTGGCGCTGCAGG
This sequence comes from Azorhizobium sp. AG788, assembly GCA_943369575.1. Classification (GTDB taxonomy): domain Bacteria; phylum Pseudomonadota; class Alphaproteobacteria; order Rhizobiales; family Xanthobacteraceae; genus Azorhizobium. The sequence continues at coordinate 19,004 of CALRNP020000024.1, forward strand.
TGCTGGTGGCGGTGGTGCTCATCGGTATCTGGCACCTGGGCTCCACCATCAAGGTTCCCGCCGGAGTGATTGGCGCCAAGGCCTTCTATCCGCTGGACCCGTTCTTTTTCTCGACCCCGGTGGCGGTGTTCGAGCGCACGTGGCGGGACTTTGCCACCGGCGTCATCTGGTATCACCTCGGTATCACCCTGCTGGAGACTGCGCTGGCTTTCGCGATCGGCGCCGGGGCCGGCGTGGTGGTGGGCTTCTGGTTCGCCCGCCAGCGCGTGGTGGCGGCGGTGTTCGACCCTTATGTGAAGATGGCCAACGCCCTGCCGCGTGTGGTGCTGGCGCCGATCTTCGCGCTCTGGCTGGGCCTCGGCATCTGGTCGAAGGTGGCACTGGGCGTGAGCCTGGTGTTCTTCATCGTGTTCTTCAACGTCTATCAGGGGGTCAAGGAGGTCAGCCCCACGGTGCTCGCCAATGCCCGCATGCTCGGCATGTCGGAGCGGCAGCTGCTGCGCCATGTCTACTGGCCTTCGGCTCTGACCTGGATGTTCTCCTCGCTGCACATCTCGGTGGGCTTTGCTTTGGTTGGCGCGGTGGTGGGCGAATATCTCGGCTCCGCAGCGGGCCTGGGCTATCGCATCCACCAGGCCGAGGGCGTGTTCGACGTGACCGGGGTGTTCTCCGGCATGCTGGTGCTGGCGGTGTTCGTGATCATCATCGACACATTGGTGACGCTGATCGAGAACCGCCTGACGGTCTGGCGGCCGGTGGCCGCCGCCAATCAACGATAAGAACCAAGATCTAGGAGGATCGACCCATGTTGAGCATTGGACCCATGATGCGGCGTGCCGCCCGCACGCTCGCCCCGGCCCTGGCCCTGGCCCTCGGGCTCGGCGCTGCCGCCGGGCCGGCCCTGGCGCAGAAGGCGGAGAAGCCGAGCCTCACGCTCGGCGTGGGTGGCAAGCCGCTGCTCTATTATCTCCCCCTCACCATTGCCGAGCGCAAAGGCTACTTCAAGGATGAGGGGCTGGACGTCACCATCAATGACTTTGGCGGCGGCGCGAAATCGCTGCAGGCCCTGATCGGCGGCTCCATCGACGTGGTGACCGGCGCGTACGAGCACACCATCCGGATGCAGGCCAAGGGCCAGGACATCGTGTCGGTGATCGAACTGGGCCGCTTCCCCGGCATCGTGCTGGTGGTGCGCAAGGACAAGGCCGCCACTTACAAGAGCGTGGCGGATCTGAAAGGCGCCAAGATTGGCGTCACCGCGCCGGGCTCCTCCACCAACTTCTTCGTGGACTTCCTGCTGGCCAAGCAGGGCCTCAAGCCCGACGACGTGTCCTTCATCGGCGTCGGTGGTGGCGCCTCCGCCGTGGCGCAGATGAAGCGCGGCGAACTGGATGCCATGGCCAATCTCGATCCGGTCATCACCAAGCTCGAGAGCGACGGTGACGTCACGGTGCTGGCGGATACCCGTACTGAAGAGGGCAACCAGAAGATCTTCGGCGGCACCAATCCGGCCGCGGTGCTCTATCTGAAGCGCGATTTCGTCACCGAAAATCCGATCACCACCCAGAAGCTGGTGAATGCCTTGTACAAGTCCCTCAAGTGGCTGGAGACCGCCACCCCCGAGGATGTGGCGAAGGTGGTGCCGGAGGAATATCTGCTCGGCGACAAGGCGCTTTACCTCGCCGCGGTTAAGGCCTCCAAGCCGATCTATTCCCGCACCGGCATCATTCCCGAGAGTGGAATGAAGAATGCGCTGAATATGCTGGTGGAATTCGATGCGGAGCTGAAGAGCGCAAAGATCGATCTGCCCAAGACTTTCGATGGTCGTTTTGTGACGAAAGCAAGCGAAACGATCAAATAATCTTGGCCGTGGCGAAAGGGCGGACGAGAGGATTTTATCGTCCGCCCTTGCTTTCGCCGCAATAATCCCCTACATCATGAGTGTCCCAGCCAGTCGGATGCGCTTTGTCGCATTTGCAGGAGACGGACGGATGTGCTCCGATCCCCTGCGCCTCGGCTGGGTGCTTCCTGCGCTATTCGGGTGACACCGACGCGCGGAGGCGCTCGGGACAGTTCGTCTGCGGCCAAGCTACGTTTCGATCCCTACGGGCCGCGACCTTCAGCTACCACCTTCGGACTGCCCCGGTCTCCGCATAACAGCGGAGGTTCGATCTCGTCTGAACGGAGGCCACTATGGCCAAAGGTACTGTAAAATTCTTCAACACCCAGAAGGGCTTCGGCTTCATCCAGCAGGATGGCGGTGGCCCTGACGTGTTCGTCCACATCAGTGACGTCGAGCGCTCGGGTCTGCATTCCCTCAGCGACGGCCAGAAGGTTTCCTTCGACGTCGTCGACGACAATCGCGGCAAGACCAAAGCGGCGAACATCGCTGCTCTCTGAGCGGCTCTCGCCCGACCGCATTGTCTGAGCGCTGCAATGACAGCGCTTTGATGCAAGCGACTTCGGCGTTGCTGAACCCGGCCCTTGGCCGGGTTCAGTCGTTTCTGGGGCTCTTCTGCGAGTTCGATGTGCCGCCCGGCACTATTGACCGCACCCAGCCCCTACTCACCGCAGGACGTAGACCAGCGCGCCCACCCGGACCCGGTTATAGAGGTCGGTCACGTCGTCATTGGTCATGCGGATGCAGCCGGACGACACTGCCTGACCGATGGTCTCCGGCTCATTGGAGCCGTGGATGCGGTAGAGGCTGGATCCCAGATACATCGCCCGCGCCCCCAGCGGATTGTCGATGCCACCCGGCATGTAGCGGGGCAGGTCCGGCCGCCGCTTGAGCATCTGCGCCGGTGGCGTCCAGGACGGCCATTCCTTCTTGGCGCTCACCGTCTTCACGCCGGACCACTGGAAGCCCTCGCGCCCGACACCCACGCCGTATTCGATGGCCATGCCCGGCCGGGTGACATAGAACAGCCGCCGCTCGCTGGTGCTCACCACGATGCTGCCGGGCTTGTACTTGCTGTCGATCACCACCGTATGGCGCAGGCTGGGTGCCGACCCGGCGACCGTGCCGGAGGGCACGCCGAACAGCGAGGCAAAGCCGAAGATATTGTATTGCTGCGGCTGCGTCTGCGCGCAAGCGGGCGCGGCGGCGATGCTCAGGGCGGCGCAGGCGGCAAGGGCGAGGGTCTTGAGGCTCATGGTCGGGCGATCCCCAGCGAGAGGCGCGATCCGGCGACTGCGGCTCCGCGCCTGTGGATCACGCCGCAAATACGGCGCTGGCGCAACCGCTTTGTGTCTGCGAGAGGGCGGAGGCGGAAGTTTGCCCTGCGGGTGGGGCGTGTGCCCCGCCGCCGCCTGGCGGTAATTATGGCATGGCACACGATCGGCGCGCGTCATTGCAGACAGCGTTGCCCGGAGCTGATCACGTTTGATGGTCCGGAAGCGTGTGTGTCGCAGCGCCGCTCTGGGCGAACTCTTGAGCCGAGGTGGCGGATGGTGGGCGATACAGGGATTGAACCTGTGACCCCTCCCGTGTGAAGGGAGTGCTCTCCCGCTGAGCTAATCGCCCATCCGTCCCGCCGCTCAAGTGGCGAGGTCGGCTGTTTAGGGCGCGGGCACCGGAGTGTCAACAGCGCCCCGCCGGTTTGCCACCTGATCGCCTACCTGCCTGTGGATGACAGCAATTCCTCCAGCGCCGCCTCCAGGTCGGAGAAGTGGTGAATGAGCCGATCGGCGCCAAGCTGTGCCGCCGGAGTCTCCGTATAGCCGAACGACACCGCCACCGAGGGCACGCCGGCGGCCTTGGCGGTCACAATGTCGGTGGCGCTGTCGCCCACCATCACCGCCCGCCTCGCGTCGCCGCCGCAGGCGGCAATCGTGGACAGCAGCGGCAGCGGGTCGGGCTTGGCGATGCCGAAGGTATCGGCGCCGGTGATGGCGGCAAAGCGGGAGGTCATGCCCAGGCCGTCGAGCAGCAGGCGGGCGAGATACTCCAGCTTGTTGGTGCACACCGCCAGGATGGCGCCACGGGCCTCCAGACGATCCAGCGCCTGTTCGAGACCCGGGAACGGCCGCGAGGCATCGGCGATGTGAGCGGCGTAATGATCGAGGAACTGGCGGTTGAGCCGGTCCAGTTCCTCCGGCGAGACGTCCACGCCGGTGCGGTTGAGGGCACGGACGATCAGCAGGCGCGCCCCGCCGCCGATCATCGGGCGAGCTTCGTCCCGGTCCACCGGGGCGATGCCATGGGCGGAAAGCACGTGGTCCAGAGTGCTGAGCAGGTCCGGGGCGGTGTCCACGAGGGTGCCATCGAGATCGAAGGCGATGATGGGCCGGTCCTGGAACATGATTCTGTGATCCCTCGAACGATGTGCGCGACGAACCTGTCATTCCTCCGAAGCGGCGCCGTGTCCAGATGTGCTCTGCCCGAGGCGGCCCCAAGCCTACTGGCACCGCGCCTGCGCCTGTGCCGCTTGTGGTCTGCGCGGATCGCGGGTAGGCAACTGCCCAGCCAGCCGAAAGCGAGCAGACGAATGGCCGATGCTGAAGACCTGAAACGCCGCGCCGCCGCCCGCGCGCTCGAATACGTGACCGATGGCATGCGCCTGGGGCTCGGCACCGGGTCCACGGCCAAGCATTTCGTCGCTTTGTTGGCGGAGAAGGTGAACGCTGGGCTGACCGTGGTCGGCGTGCCCACCTCCGAGCAGACCAAGGCGCAGGCGCTCTCCCTGGGCATTCCCCTGGCGACGCTGGACGAGCAGCCGGAGTTGGATCTGTGCGTCGACGGCGCCGATGAAATCGGCCCGGACCTTGCCCTCATCAAGGGCGGCGGCGGCGCGCTGCTGCGCGAGAAGATCGTCGCCAGCGCCGCCCGCGAGATGCTGGTGATCGCCGACGAGACCAAGCTGGTGGGCACCCTCGGCGCGTTCCCGCTGCCGATCGAGGTGGTGACCTTCGGCATTCCCGCCATCTCCCGCCGGATTGCGGAGGCCGTGCGCGCTGCCGGCTGCGAGGGGCCGCTGCGCCTGCGCCTGCGCGCCGACGGCACGCCCTTCGTGACCGACCAGGGCAATGCGATTCTCGATGCCCAGCTTGGCCGCATCCCTGATCCCACCCGGCTGGCGCGGACGCTGGAAGAGGTTGCCGGCGTGGTGGATCACGGGCTGTTCCTGGGGCTTGCCCGCCGCGCCGTGCTGGCGGGCGCCGACGGCATCCGCGTTATCGAACGTCAGGCTTCGGCCTGAGACTGTCCACTGGAGAACATCATGGCTCTTTCCCGCACTGCCCGCCGCCTCAGTTTCGGCGCGATGGCTCTGGTCCTGTCCGCCACCGCCGCTTTCGCCCAGTCCGCCGGCCCGGCGCCGACGCCCGCCCAGATGCAGGTGGCCCGCCAATTGGTCGAGGCCAATGGCGAAGCCCGCGCCTTTGACGGCGTGATCCCCAACATCGTCGATGGCGCTGCGCTCGGCTTCCTCCAGACCAATCCGGACCTCGCCAAGCAACTGCGCGATGCCGCTTTGGCGGTGAAGCCCGAGTTCGAGAAGCGCAAGGGCGAGATCGTCGACATCATCGCCTCGGCCTATGCCGCCCGCTTCACCGAGCAGGAACTGAAGGACGCGCTGACGTTCTATTCCTCGCCCGTGGGCAAGAAGCTGGTGTCGGACCGCGCCCAGATCGTGCAGCAGGCCGTGGTCAACATCCAGGCTTGGGGCGGCAAGGTGAATGCGGAAGCCATGGAGCGCATCCGCGCCGAGATGAAGAAGCTCGGCTACGACCTCTGATCTGAGGGCGGCGCCACGGTACAGGTCCGTGGCGCGCGGCTTCCTTCAGGGGCCTGAGCCAGCGTCGCATAGAGGCTTTTGCGGCGCAGGTTTGGATTGTAATGCGGGTCCACCAGCGTGCTGGCGTGCCAGCGCGCCTCGAACCGGGCGCGCTGCGCCTTGAGGCGCTCGCGATGGGCTTTGGCCCGCCGCCGTCCGCGCGAGGCGGATTCGTGGTGCACCAGGCAGGCGAACGGCGTCCACACCACCTCGTAACCGGCGGCCATCGCCCGCAGGCAGAGGTCGATGTCGTTGCAATCCTCCGCGAACCGCTCCGCATCCAGCGGGCCGATGCTGTCCCAGCAGTCCCGGCGGATCAGCAGGCAGGCCCCGGTGACGGCGGAGAGGTTCTGCCGGCTGTGCAGGCGATCCTCATAGCCGCCCGCAGTAGCGGCGGCGTGGGCGAACCAGTGGCCCGCATAGGCAAACAGCCCGGCGATGACGCCCGCATGCTGGATCGTGCGATCGGGGAACAGCAGCTTGGCCCCGACGATGCCGGCGCCCGGCAGTGAGGCCAAAGCCACCATCTCGTCGAGCCAGCCGGGCTCCACCACTTCGATATCGTTGTTCAGCAGGCAGATGAGTGATCCGGATGCCGCATCGACGCCGGCATTGCAGATGCGTGGATAGTTGAAGCCGCCGTCGTCCCGGATCACATGGGTGGCGGGCCACAGTTCTTTGATCTCGTCGAACAGCGCGAAGGTCTCGGGAGCGGTCGAGCCATTGTCGACGATGATGATCTCGAACGCGCGATAGCGGGTAAGGGCGATGAGCGAGCGCAGCGCCAGCCCCAGCAGATCGGCGCGATCGCGGGTGGGAATGACGAAGGACACCAGCGGCGCCTCATCCGGCACACCATAGACCGGCCGCAGCCGCCCCTCCGCATGCAGCACCTGGGTGACGCCGCTGGCCTCGCGCAGGGCCGCGGCCGCCGCTTCCACCGTGGCCGACCCGAAGGTGTCGCCCGCATGATCCGGCGTACGCGAGAACGCCACCCGCGGCACGTGGTAGATGCCGGACGCCCCCACCGCTTCCGCCGCCCGCAGCCGCAGATCATAGCCGAAGGCCCCGCCGAAGCCGGTGCGGGCGCCGCCAAGCCGGGCCAGCAAAGTGGACCGGAAGGCGCAGGCCGAGCCGATATAATCGACGCTGCGCAGCAGGTGGCGGTTGAAGGCCGGCTTGAAGAGGCCTTCGAGCGGGCGCCCATCCGCATCGAGGCGCTCTTCGTCGGTATAGAGCCACTGGCAATTCGAATGGGCCGCGAAGGCGGCGCGGATCATCGCCACCGCGTCGCGGGTCGGTCGCCCAGCGGGATCGAGCGGCGCCACCAGCGCGCCAGTCGCCTGCGCTACGGCGGTGTTGAAGGCCTCGGCCGGGTCTGGCGTCGAGACGGAGAGCACCCGCACGCGCGGGTCGCTCTCAAGCCCGCGAACCGCCTGCGGATCGGTAGTGGCTACCAGCCATTCCCAGTTTCCATCGGTCTGCGCCAGCAGGGCGTCCAGGCAGGCAGCGAGATCAGTATTGGCCGGGGGCAGGCAGGTCACGAACGTGAGCTTCAGATCCGCATCGGCGGACGACCCGGCGAAATCCTCCACATAACGGGCGCGATAGCGCCGGTAGTCCTGCGCCTGTTCCTGGCGGTGGGCGGGGGAGCCCTGGAGCAGGGCGCCGTGGCTGCCCCGGAGATCCCGCGCCGCCGCGCCGGCCGTGCGCCAGCGCTTGGCAATGCCAGAGGACGGAAACCGGCCGGCCAAAAAGGCGTGCAGCTTCAGGCCCAGCTTGCTGCGCGGAAAATAGCCGAACCGGATGGTGAGGCCGGGGGCCAGCAGCGCGACCGCGACCGCGCCCTTGGGTACGAAGGCGGCGCTCTGCGCGCCCCGGATCTCAGCGCGGCACAGGTCTGCGCCCGCTGCATCTTTGAAGACCGCCGCCACGGGCCCATCTGTGCCGCTGAGGGCGAATACGAATACCACGCCCTTGGTCCGAACCTTGAGCCGAATGCTCAAGGGCAGGGCGACGGTGAGTGCCGTAGTGCCGGTCCGGGCAATGCGCAGCCAGCGGGGCGGGATCAGTTCGGGCATGACGCGCAATTTCAGCCTGGTCGGACGAGATGGGGAGCGCACGCGCTCGGGGATCGGTTGAAGCATCAATGGGCGGTGGCGGGCAAGCGGCCCGCTTGACGCCGGAGGCCGCAGGGCCTTCAAGTTCGCGGCCGGCGCGGGCCTCAGCCCGTGATCGCCAGAGGGAGTTTTTCATGTCGCGGAGCGTGGATCTGTTCGTCATCGGAGGCGGCTCCGGTGGAGTGCGCGCCGGCCGCATCGCCGCCCAGCACGGGGCCAAGGTGATGCTGGCGGAAGAATTCCGGCTCGGCGGCACCTGCGTCATTCGCGGATGCGTGCCGAAGAAGCTGTTCGTCTATGCCGGCCGCTACGGCCACGATCTCCAGGACATGGCCGGATATGGCTGGACGGTGGAAGGCGCGCGCTTCGACTGGCCGACCCTGATCGCCAACAAGGACCGCGAGATCACCCGGCTGGAGAGCATCTACCAGCGCAATCTGGAAGCGCCCGGCGTCGAGATCCTGCGCGACCGCGCGGTGGTCACCGGCCCCAACACGGTGCGAATCGTCGGCACCGGCGAGATCATCGAGGCGCGCTACATCCTGGTTGCCACCGGCGGCCACCCGGCGCTCGGCCCGGCCATTCCGGGGGCGGAACTGGCCATCACCTCCAACGAGGCGTTCAACCTGCCGGCGCTGCCCAAGCGCGTGCTGGTGCAGGGTGGCGGCTATATTGCGGTGGAGTTCGCCTGTCTGTTCCAGGCCCTCGGCTGCCAGGTGACTTTGGTGCTGCGGGCCGAGCAGATCCTGCGCTCCTTCGACGATGACGTGCGCAATCTCGTCGCCGAAGAGATGAAGCATTCCGGCATCAACATCCTGACCGGCCGCTCGCTGGCCTCCATCACCCAGACGGCCGACGGCAAGCGGGTGGAACTGTCCGACGGCAGTCATGTGGATGTGGATACGGTGCTGCTGGCGCTCGGGCGCCTGCCCAACACCAAGGGCCTCGGCCTCGACGCGGCGGGCGTGACGCTGGACGCGGTCGGCGCCATCCCTGTCGATGCGGATGGCCGCACCAATGTGCCGTCCATCTATGCGGTGGGCGACGTGACCAACCGCGTCAATCTCACGCCGGTGGCGATCCGCGAGGGCCACGCCTTCGCCGACAGCGTGTTCGGCGGCAAGCCGTGGCGAGTGGATCACCATCTGGTAGCCACCGCCGTCTTCACCGAGCCGGAGGTCGGCACCGTTGGACTCTCGGAAGCCGCGGCCCGCGAGGCCGGTTTCAAGCTCGACATCTACAAGGCGCAGTTCCGCCCGATGCGGGCGACGCTGTCAGGCCGGGCCACCCGCATGCTGGTCAAGCTGGTGGTGGATGCCGAAACCGACAAGGTCCTGGGCTGTCATGTGGTCGGCGAAGCCGCGTCCGAGATCATCCAGATGGCGGCCGTTGCCATCGGCATGGGCGCCACCAAGGCCGACTTCGACCGTACCGTGGCGGTACACCCCACCGCCGCGGAGGAATTGGTGACGATGCGGACGAAATCCTCCTGATCGCCGTTGGGGAAGGTCTGGACGGGGCCTTGAGCCGGATGCAAAAGAGCGTCCTGCTCAAGCTTCGATCGGGGACTACAGTGCGCGCTTCAATTGCTGCCGTCGGGACGCTTATCTTTACGATCGCCGCCCATGCGCAAGGGGTGGTGGCGGCACCGATCCTGCCGGACCAGGACAAGCCCGGTGCGGTGCTCAAATATCAGGTGCTCACCCCGCCGGATCGGCAGGCAACGCTGGAGGCCTTCACCCAGGCCAAGGTATCCGGCGCCAAGTTCGAGAACATGGACGCCTGCACCTTGCGCGAGACCACGGAGCCGGACGCGGCGCGGGTCAAGCTCGCCAAGGTGATCGCCGATTGCGCTAAGGAAACCGGCTTCTGAGTGGATCCCCCGGCGTTCGCGCCGGGGGCTTTTTCAGTTCTGGCCGGGAGCCTTGGTTCCGAACAGGCGCCCATTCTCGGCCCACAGGGTTGCGGCCACCGCGAGCGTGCCCAGCACCAGATAGCCCAGCACCAGCGGCAGCACCGAGCCGGCTACCGCCTGCCCGAACAGCATGCCAAGCGCGGCGCCGAGCAAGGTGGTGTAGAAACCGATGAAGGACGAGGCGGTGCCGGCGATAGCGCCCAGGGGTTCCATGGCCATCGTATTGAAATTCGGAACCGTGAGCGCGAACAGCGCCTGATTGAGCGCCAGCAGGCCGCAGAACAGGATCAGCGGCGGCTGGCCACCATAGACCAGCGCCAATCCCACCTGCACCGCCCCTACAAGCGTGAATCCGATCACACCGCCGTGGGAGAGGTGGCGCATGCCCACCGTGCGCACCAGCTTGGAATTGAGGAACGAGGCCACCGACATCACCGCCGCCACCGAGGAGAAGGCGAGGGGAAACCACACCCCTAGGTGATAGATCTCCGAATCGAAGATCTGCTGGGCCGATCCCACATAGGCCATCAGTGAGCCCATCATCAGGCCCATGCCGGTGGAATAGCCCAGCGCCTTGCGATTGGTGAGCGTCACCCGCATGCCGCGCACGATCCCCACCATGGAGAACGGCACGCGGTATTCGGGATGCAGGGTCTCCGGCATGCGCACGCCGAACCACACCGCCAGAACCACCGCCAGACCGAACATGGCCAGGAAGATCCAGTGCCAACTGCCCGCCAGCATGATGGCGCTGCCGATGCTGGGGGCGACCACCGGCACGATCAGAAACACCATCATCGACAGCGACATGACGCGGGCCATTTCCTGGCCCTTGAAGCGGTCGCGGACGATGGCCACTGACAGCACCCGCCCCGCCGCAGCGCCCATGCCCTGGATGCCGCGGGCGATCAGCAGCACCGCGAAGCTGTCGGTGAAGGCCGCCAGCGCGCAGCCCACCGCATAGATGGTCAGGCCGATCATCAAAGCCGGCTTGCGCCCGATCACGTCGGAGATGGTGCCGAACACCAACTGCATGATGCCGAAGCCGATCATGAAGGCGGTGACGATCAGTTGCAGGTCGGAGGCCCGCGGCACCGCGAAATCGATGCGGATCGGATCGAAGGCCGGCAGCAGGTTGTCGATGGAGAAGGCGGTGGTGCCCATCATCAAAGCGATGAGGGCGACGAATTCGAAGAAGGAGGGGGCGGGAGGCGCCGGCTGAGCCGTCACCTTTTCATGCTTGGTCATATATGGTCTCTACGTGCCCCGGCGATGGGGCGAGGAATCTGTCGAGCGCCCTTTTAGGGCATGATGCCGACGCCCGCCTGCCCGATGTTGACGGAGATGAGCGATCACGCACGCGCTGGGCGCATGCCTGCTCCGTAGGTAAACCGCAGCCCCCTCGGCCTTTCCAAGTGCGGGAGTAGGCCCCATGTTCCGGTTCCGTACCCTGGGGCTCTCGTGTATAAGCCCTCGTTCCGATGTCCTGTGACCCACGAGAGCCAAGGACCGGAGCGACGGCGCATGTGTGCCGCGCGATAGCTGGATGGAGATTTCTATGACCACCCGCCCTGTTTCCGACCGCATCCCGAGCGCCGAGACCTCTTCTCGCCGCGCCGAAGGCTGGCGTCCGGATTCCTGGCGATTTTATCCGGTGGTCCAGGTGCCCGAGTATCCGGACGCCGCCGCTCTGGTGGAGGTGGAGCGCAAGCTCGCCTCCTATCCGCCGCTGGTTTTTGCAGGTGAGGCCCGCCGCCTGAAGGCGCAACTGGCCAAGGTTGCGGCCGGCGAAGCCTTCCTGCTGCAAGGCGGGGACTGCGCCGAGAGCTTCGACGAGCATTCGGCCGACAACATCCGCGATTTCTTCCGCGTGTTCCTGCAGATGGCGGTGGTGATGGCCTTCTCCGGCGGTGCGCCGGTGGTGAAGCTCGGCCGCATCGCCGGGCAGTTCGCCAAGCCGCGCTCCTCCAACACGGAGATCGTGGACGGCGTCGAACTGCCCAGCTACCGCGGCGACATCGTCAACGACATCGCTTTCACGTCGGCGTCCCGCGTCCCCGACGCGGCGCGGCAGATCGAGGCGTACCGCCAGTCGGCGGCGACGCTGAACCTGCTGCGGGCATTCGCGTCCGGCGGCTATGCCAACCTGTCCAATGCCCATCAGTGGATGCTGGGCTTCGTGAAGGATTCACCGCAGTCGCATCGCTACCAGGAACTGGCGAACCGCATCACCGAGGCGCTCGACTTCATGCGCGCCTGCGGGATCGACCCCCAGGTCCATCCCGAGCTGCGCTCGACGGACTTCTTCACCAGCCATGAAGCGCTGCTGCTGGGCTATGAGCAGGCGCTGACCCGGGTGGATTCCACCTCGGGCGATTGGTACGCGACCTCCGGCCACCTGCTGTGGATCGGCGATCGCACCCGTCAGGCCGACCATGCCCACGTGGAGTATTTCCGCGGTATCCGCAATCCGATCGGCATCAAGTGCGGCCCGTCCCTGACGCCGGACGGTCTCATCCGCCTGCTGGACATCCTCCAGCCGGACAATGAGCCGGGCCGGATCTCGCTGATCTGCCGCTTCGGTGCCGACAAGGTGGGCGACAGCCTGCCGGCGTTGGTGCGGGCGGTGGAGAAGGAAGGCCGCACCGTGGTGTGGTCGTGCGACCCCATGCACGGCAACACCATCAAGGCCGGCTCGGGCTTCAAGACCCGGCCGTTCGAGCGCATCCTGTCGGAGATCCGCAGCTTCTTCGACATCCATGCGGCCGAAGGCACTTATGCTGGCGGCGTGCATCTGGAGATGACCGGCAAGAACGTCACCGAATGCACCGGCGGCGCGCGGGCCATTTCCGACGAGGATCTGCGTGACCGCTACCACACCTATTGCGATCCGCGCCTCAATGCGGAGCAATCCATCGAACTGGCGTTCCTGGTGGCTGAACTGCTCAAGCGTGAGCGTCAGGCCCGTGGTCGCCCCGAGGTGGTTGCCGCCGAGTGAGGGCTGACCGATCCGCTCAGCTCTCGTCGCATCGAAGATGAAAATGCCCCGGTTCGCCGGGGCATTTTTGTTTCTGGGCTTGCGGGGAGATCAGGCTGCGGCGCCGCCGCCGCGGACCAGGCCGGTGACGCCGGCAAAGGCGCCGGGGTTCAACTCGGCCACCAGAAGTCGGGCGGGATCGACCGGGCCGGGCATGGTGATCTGGCCATGGGGCACGACGGTGAAGCCGAACCTGGAATAATAGGGCGCATCGCCCACCAGCAGCGCCAGATGGTGACCCTGCTCACGGGCGGCATCCATGCACACCCGCATCAGCCGGGCGCCGATGCCCACCGAGCGGAACGGCGGTTCCACCGTCAGCGGTCCCAGCAGCAGGGCCGGGGTTTCGCCGATCGAGATCGGGGTGAGCCGCACCGAGCCGACCATCATGGTGCTCACATAAGCGGTGAACGACAGGCTGAGATCCGGCGGGGTGTGCTCGCGCAGCCGGAAGGCGGTGCGGGCGAACCGGCCGGGGCCGAAGGTGCGCTGATGCATCCGCTCAATGGCAGGCGCGCTGGCGGGGGACTCGGGACTGATGGTGATGGGAAGTTCGGTCATGATCTAACAGCCAGGGACAAGGCAGGGACAGGCCCACCCAGGCCGGGTTTCGGCCTCAGGCGGACAGACGCACAGGGGCCCGCGCGCGGATGCGCGGTGCGTGCTCTCGTCGTCGCTGGGCAACCTGGATCATGACATCCTCAAACAGAGGCGCGGCGATTAGCACGGGGAAGGGCGGTGGTCCAGCGCCGATGGCGCAACGGCATCCGCCCTTCATCCTGCTGACCCTCGTGCGAAATCTGCCCGAGGTCGACGGCGTGCGAAAACCATTGCCGGGCGTCCGGCGCCATCGCAGATTACCGGCGGCGAAAGGCCATGCCCTTTGCGCCACCCGTGCTCGGCCGTGCCCCCGATGATCGGCAGATGCCGTTTCGGGAGGCCTCCGACGCACCGCAGATGGATTCTTCCGCGGCGCCAAACGCGGCAGGGTCGCCACGTCATCGCGAAGGCCCAGGACTGCGGCGGGAAGGCTTGGCTCAGGCCGCGTTCAGCCGAGGTCCATGGATGATCGACATCAGGCAATGAGGCGACCGCTCGGCACAGGCCGGGACGGCGCCCGAGGAGGCGCTATGGCAGGTTGGGTTTTCAAGTCTGAAGGGTATGGGCAGGCCACCGTTGGGCGCCGCACGGCGGCAAGGGCGGCGCTGCTGGCACTGGGGCTGGCGACGGCCGGCCTGCTGGCCGCCGGCCCGGCCCTGGCGCTGGACGCCATCGTTGAGAAGAAGAGCTTCACCTTGCCGGCTTACACGACGGTGGGCGGAGCGCCGCTACGGGATGTGAAAGTGGGCTGGGAAGCCTATGGCACTCTGAATGCCGACAAGAGCAACGCCATTCTGGTGACGCACTTCTTCTCGGGCAGCAGCCATGTGGCGGGTAAATACCGGCCAGAGGACAAGACACCGGGCTATTGGGATGCCATCGTCGGCCCCGGAAAACCGCTGGATACCAATAAATACTACATCATTTCATCCGACACCCTGGTCAATCTCAATCCCAAGGATCCGGACGTCATCACCACCGGCCCGGCATCCATGCAGCCCGGCACGGACAAGCCCTATGGCATGAGCTTTCCCATCGTCGGCATCCGCGACTTCGTGAATGTGCAGAAGGCGCTGCTGGACAGCCTGGGCATCAAGAAGCTGCATGCGGTCATGGGCGCCTCCATGGGGGCGCTGCAAGCCTATGAGTGGGCGGCGTCCTATCCCGAGATGGTTTCCCGCGTGGTGCCGGTCATCGGCGCTGGGGAGGCGAACGGGTGGCTGGTGGAGTCGCTCGATCTTTGGGCGGCGCCGATCCGGCTGGACCCCAACTGGAACAATGGCGATTATTACGGCCGCACCCCGCCGGAGAAGGGCCTGGCGCTGTCGCTGAAGATCGTGACCATGCAGGCCAGTTATTGGACCTGGGCGGACGATACCTTCGGCCGCAAATGGGCCGAGCCCGGTCAGGATCCCGCCAAGGCGATGGCAAACCGCTACGCCATCGAGGCGACGCTGGACAAGGTGGGCGCGGCGCGGGCGCAGGTGGCCGATGCCAATCATCTGCTCTATCTGGTCAAGGCCAATCAGACTTTCGTCGCCGGCGGCGAGGGCGGGCTGGCGCGCATCAAGGCGCCGGTGCTGCTGATTTCCACCGGCGAGGATCTGGTGTTTCCGCCACCGGCTATCCAGCGCACAGCGGAAGGCATCAAGGCCGGCGGCGCCAAGGTGGAGCAGGTGACCATCGGCGGCGGGCGCGGGCACCTCAATGGCGTCGTCAACATCTCGGAGGCATCGGACGCCATCACCCGCTTTCTCTCGCAATGAGCACCGGCTAATGTGAATGATGTTCACATTGGCCTAAAGCTGAGCTAGCATCTCCCGCCTCACCCCGGGAGATGCCCTTGACCCTCGCGCCCCTTCTTGCCGCCTCGCCGGCGATCCAGATCCATGTGCTCGTGGCGGCGGGCGCCTTCGCCCTCGGCGCGGGACAATTGCTGCTGACCAAGGGCACGCCGCTCCACCGCCGCCTGGGCTGGGTGTGGGTGGTGCTGATGGCGCTGGTGGCGGGCAGTTCGTTCTTCATCCACCAATTGCGGATGTGGGGCGGCTGGAGTCCCATTCATCTGCTGTCGCTGGCGACCCTTGCCGGCCTGTGGCGCGCCACCGTGGCGGTGCGGCGGGGCGACGTGCGAACCCATGCCCGGATCATGGTCGCGCTGTTCCTTTTTGCGCTGGTGGGAGCAGGGGCCTTCACCTTGCTACCGGGCCGACTGCTGCATGTTGTGGTATTTAAGTAAGGTAAGGCGCTGCTGTCCTGCAACGCTTTTCGCGCTCCCAAGGCAAGGAAATGCGGGGCGCGCGAAGAAATGTTTTCAAGTATTTGAAATGTCAGTGTTTTATCCGCACTGTTGGGATCGGCAATGCTGGCGTTGGCGGGGTGAATCGGCTAAAACAAGCCAATCTTTGCAGACCATGAAAGAGTTGTCGTTTGGCTGATCACGAGACGCCGAAAATGGGAAGCGCTGCGCCTTCCGACATCCGGCCCGTATCCATCACCGACGAGCTGTCCCGCTCGTATCTCGATTATGCGATGAGCGTCATCGTTGCCCGCGCCCTTCCGGACGTGCGCGACGGGCTGAAGCCGGTGCATCGTCGCATTCTGTTCTCCATGCATGAGAACGGCTACGAGTGGAACAAGCAGTATCGCAAGTCGGCGCGCGTGGTCGGCGACGTCATCGGTAAATACCATCCGCACGGTGACCAGTCGGTCTATGACGCCTTGGTGCGCATGGTGCAGCTGTTCTCCATGCGGCTGCCGCTGATCGACGGGCAGGGCAACTTCGGCTCGGTGGACGGCGATCCGCCGGCGGCCATGCGCTACACCGAGGTGCGCCTCGAGAAGGTCACCCAGAACCTGCTGGACGAACTCGGCCAGGACACGGTCGACTATCAGGACAATTACGACAACAGCGAGAGCGAACCCACCGTCCTGCCGGCGCGGTTCCCCAATCTGCTGGTCAATGGCGCCGGCGGCATCGCGGTCGGCATGGCCACCAACATCCCGCCGCACAATCTGGGCGAGGTCATCGACGGCACCGTGGCGCTGCTGGATGATCCGGCACTGGATCCGGAAACGCTGCTGGACTACATCCCCGGCCCCGACTTCCCCACCGGGGCGCTGATCCTCGGCCGCCAGGGCATCCGCCAGGCCTATATGACCGGGCGCGGCTCGGTGCTGATGCGGGCGCGGGTGTCCATCGAAACCGTGCGCAAGGAGCGCGAGGCGCTCATCATCACCGAGATCCCGTATCAGGTGAACAAGGCGACGATGATCGAGAAGATCGCGGAGCTGGTGCGCGACAAGCGGCTCGAAGGCATCGCGGAAATCCGCGACGAGAGCGACCGCGACGGCATGCGGGTGGTGATCGAGATCAAGCGCGAGGCCCAGGCGGACGTTGTGCTGAACAATCTCTATCGCATGACCCCGCTGCAGTCCTCGTTCGGCGCCAACATGGTGGCGCTGTCCGGCGGCCGGCCGTCGGTCATGAACCTTCATGACATGCTCACCGCCTTCATTGCCTTCCGAGAGGAAGTCATAAGCCGGCGAACAAAGTTCCTGCTGCGCAAAGCCCGCGACCGCGCCCACGTCTTGGTCGGCCTCGCCATTGCGGTGGCTAACATCGATGAAGTTATTCGCTTAATTCGCACCGCGCCCGATCCCGCCACCGCCCGCGAGCGGCTGA
>CALRNP020000025.1:0-34101 GCA_943369575.1 Azorhizobium sp. AG788
GAAGTTGCTGAGGTGTCCTTCGCGCGCGGCTTGGGCGCGGGCGGACTTGATGATGCCGGCGCTCTTCCCAGCCGGTGCCACCCGCGACATCAGTCGCTGGAGACCCGAGGCGCCACAACTCGGACAGAGCGGCGTTTCGCTTCCCCGCACCAGCAATTCGACATCGGTGTCACATTGCGCACAATGATAGCTGAACAGCGGCACGATTGTCGGCTCCCGCAAGCCCCGCTGATGCGAAGGCGCCCATCTGCCTTCCTCAATGCAGGGAGCGGGCCATGATGGGCCGGTCCGTGGCAGCTCAGGCGGTGCGGGCGTTCGCGGGGCTCTGCCGGGCCCGCTTCAGCCGGACGTTCACCAGTTGCGACAACACCAGGATGATGGCGATCGTCGCGAAGTAGGCGATCAACTGCATCCCGGTGGGCTGGGCGCGATATCCCACCAAGGTGCGCAACACGCGCCCCACCGCGCTGTCATCCGCCAGCAGCCAGGTGGAATTCCACAGCGGGTCGGCCAGGGACTGGATGAAGCCGGCATCCTGCAGAATGCCGACCGCCTGAGCCGCAAGACCGGCGGCGAGCAAGGTGATGAGCACTGTCGTGGTCTTGAACAGGTGCTTCATGGGGATGGCCACCAACCCCCGGTACAGCAGGAACGACACCACCGCGCCGGCGCCGACGCCCAGGGCGAAGCCCAGCGCCACGTTCACCGGAGCCTCGCCGCCGCTGACCGAGATGCCGTACATGAACAGCACCACTTCCACGCCCTCGCGCAGCACCGCCATGCCGGAGACGACGCCGAGGGCCGCCAGAGGCCGGCGACCGTCTTTCACATCCCGCCCGACGGCGCGCATTTCGCTGACCATTTCGCGGCCATGACTGGCCATCCAGACCACGGTCCAGACCAGCATCACCACCGCCACCGAGAGGATGGCCGCGTTCAGCATCTCCTGGCCCGAGCCTTCAAACAGATTGGCGATCTGCTCGGCAAAGACGGCGATGATGGCGCTTCCCAGGACGCCGCCAGCCATGCCGAGGGCAATCACCAGACCGCGCCCGCGAATGCCTTCAGAGGCCGCCAGCATCACACCGACGATCAGGCCCGCTTCCAGGACCTCCCGGAAGACGATGATGAAGGCTGCCAGCATTGCGCGGCTCCTGCGGTTCGAGCGCCTCCGACAGGAGAACGCCGCCGGGGCAACGCCCTGGCCATGACGGGTTAAAGCAGCACAAATCCCGTACAATGAATGCGCCTGCCCTGCCGATGACGGTGCGACGACATTGCGCTGCTTGATTTGTATTTGCTGGTACACCTGTGGGCGGGAGCTGTCATCCAGCGATGGCAGTTTTTAGAACTCATAAAAACTAGAATTACTTCAACATTCAATGCCTGTACGACTCGGTGCGAAGCGCAAATGCGCATGGCAGTTGGCAAAGTAAAACCGGACGTAACGTAAGTGTGTCTCATGGCCTCTTGCAGTTCAGCAGCATGCAGCTCAATCACAATGCGGTCATCCGCACCACCGCCACGCCTCAGATACAAAGCAATTTTGCGCCGTCGCCTTACGGCATTCCGCCGCTGGGGCAAAATAGCGTTGAATAGAATAATTCCATTGTCCTTGGTGCTTCTTGTGGTCCGGCATTGCTCGGGGCTAGGGTACTCCAGGATGCGCCGAGATCGATCGACGGTCTGCGTCTTCAGCGCTCTTTCGGCGCCCGCCAAAGTTCATCAGGAGAGTTGATACATGCGCGCGCAGATTGTCGCCGCCACCCTTGCCTTGGCCATGGGCTTCGCCGGGCCGGCGTTCGCCCAGTCCGCCAAGCCCACGGCATCCAGCACCGCCGTCGTGGCACCCGCGCAGCGGGCCGTGATCACGCATTACGCCGATCTGGCCGAGGCGATGTACACGGATTCCTACAATGCCGCGCGGGAGATGCAGACGGCGATCAACGCCTTCATCGCCGCCCCCAGCGCCGAGACCCAGACCGCGGCCCGCGACGCCTGGAAGAAGGCGCGCAATCCTTACCAGAAGACCGAGGCCTTCCGGTTCGGCAACAAGATCGTCGATGAGTGGGAAGGCAATGTGAATGCCTGGCCGCTGGACGAAGGCCTGGTGGATTACGTCGACACCAAGAGCTACGGCACCAAGTCGGACGAGAATCCGCTTTATACGGCTAACATCATTGCCAGCAAGTCGATCCGCATCGGCAAGAAGACCATCGATGTCACCACGCTGACCCCGGAGTTGCTGCACAAGCTCAATTCGGCGGGCGGCGTGGAAGCCAATGTGGCCAGCGGCTGGCACGCTATCGAATTCCTGCTGTGGGGCCAGGATCTGCACGGCACCGAACGCGGCGCCGGCGAGCGTCCCTGGACCGACTATGATCTGAAGGCCTGCACCCACGGCAATTGCGATCGCCGCGCCACCTATCTGAAGGTCGCTACCGAGGCGCTGGTGGCCGATCTGAAGGAAATGGCCGACGATTGGGGCGCCAAGGGCGCCGCCCGCGCGGCCTTGCTGAAGAAGAAGGACAAGGCCGGCCTCGCCGTCATCTTCACCGGAATCGGTTCGCTCTCCTATGGCGAACTGGCGGGCGAGCGCATGAAGCTGGGCCTCATCCTGCACGATCCCGAGGAGGAGCATGACTGCTTCTCCGACAATACCCATAACTCGCATTATTATGACGAAGTGGGCATCCAGGACGTCTATTACGGCCGTACCACCCGCAATGACGGCACCACCTTCACCGGCCCGTCGGTGGCGGACCTGGTCCGCGCTGCGAACCCGAAGATCGCCGACGAGATCGATGCCAAGATGGTTGCCGCCCAGGCTGCGCTGAAGGTTATCAAGGACAGTGGTGACAGCGGCGAGATGTTCTACGACATGATGCTCGCCGAGGGGAACACCAAGGGCAACAAGATGATCCAGGACGGCGTCGACGCCCTGGTGGCCCAGGCCCATGCCATCGAGCGCGGCGTGGCCGCCCTGAAGATCCAGATCAAGGTGGAAGGCTCCGCCAGCCTGGACAACCCCAAGGCTGCCGCGAAGAAGTGATCAAAGCGGTCCGCGGCGCCCTCACCGGCGCCGCGGACTGCGTATCGTGGGGCAGGAATATCCCACTGCGACAGGTGTGGAACCGGACATGATTTCCAGACGCGGACTGATGCTCGGAAGTGCTGCGGTCGGACTTGTGTCTTTCGCGCCCTCGGCCATCGGACAGGTGCCGGCTTCCCTGGATACCTTGCCTCCCTCCGCGCCGGTGCGGCGCTTCACGCTCACCGCCCGCGAGACCGAGGCCCGCCTGATGGGGCCGAACGGCCCGCTCACGCGCCGCGTCTGCGCCTATGACGGCGAATTGTTCAAGATGATCCGCGCCCCGCGCGGCACCCGGCTGGCGGTGGATTTCGAGAACCATCTGCCGGATCCCACCACGGTGCACTGGCACGGCGTGCGTGGCCCCTATCTCTCTGACGGCGTGGCACCGCTGACCCAGGATGTGGTCGAACCGGGTGGGCGCTTCAGCTACAACGTGCCCCTGCCGGACGCCGGGCTCTATTTTTTCCATCCCCATTGCGATGAGACCGGACAGGTCGGCCGCGGCCTATTCTCCCTGCTGGTGGTGGACGATCCCGCTGAGCAGAAGGTCGGCTTCGACGCCGAATGCTTCATCGTGGTGAAAGACTGGCGCCTCGGCGACGACGGCCAGTGGCTGGCCATGAGCACCGATGACGGCGCCGCCAATGCGGGCACCTTCGGCACCGTGCGCGCCACCAACGGACAGGTCGTCGCTCCCCGCCTCGAAGTGCCGGCCCATGGCGACGTGCGGGTGCGCACCATCGTCGCCGACGCGACGCGGGTCATCGATCTCGGCTGCGATACGGACGACGCCTTCATCCTGGCGGTGGACGGGCAGGCGCTGCCGCCGGTGCCGTTCAAGGCTCTGCCCGACGATATCTGGCGCATGGGTCCGGCGATGCGGCTGGACATGCAGGTGCGCATGCCCGGCCCGGGCCAGGAAGTGAAGATCTATGACTATCGCTCCAGCGAACCCTATCTGCTGACCACGCTGGTGGCCGTGGACAAGGGCAAGGCCAAGACCCCGCTGCGGGCCAAGGCGCTGCCGCTGCCGAAGGTGCCCCTGCCCAATCTGAAGGCCGCCAACCGGCTGGAATATCTGCTGCAGGTCTCCGCCGGGCCGACCATCGTCTCGCCAGCGCTCCCTGCCGACGATCCCTTGAGCAAGGCTCTGGTGAATTCACTGTGCGTGGGCAGCACAACCCATTGGGCCATCAGCCGCGACTCCTGGGCCACGGGCGAAGCCCTGCGGCTTCCTCCACCCTTGGCCACATTGGCTAACGGCAGCAGCTATATCGTGTCCATGACCAATGTGACCAAGCACGTCCATCCCATGCATCTGCACGGGCATATCTTTCGCGTGCTGTCGTCCTCGAAGAAAAAGATGCCGCAATATCTCGCCGACACGGTGATCGTGGAGCCCAATGAGACCGTTGAGATCGCCTTCAAGGCGGTGAGCGGCAATTGGGTGTTCCACTGCCACATTCTGGAACACATGGATACCGGCCTCATGGGCTGGTTTAAGGTGGTCTGATGCGGCTGCGTGCGCTGCTGCGTCTCGGGTTGGCGTGCCTGTGCGCCGGCGTGCTCGCCGCCGCCAGTGCTGCAGCGGGGACCGGCGCCCTCGACGGCCTGGACCTGCGCATCGGCAAGGCGCTGTTCCAGCGCAACTGGGTGCCGGCGCCCTCCTCCACCCGTGGCGATGATGGCCTGGGGCCGCTGTTCGATGCCCGGTCCTGCGCCTCCTGCCACCCCGCTGGCCAGCGCTCCCGCGCGGTCATCGGCGCGAACGGGCAGGTGGAGGGGCGCGGAATGGTCCTGGTCCTGGGGCGTGCCGACGGCTCGGGCGATCCGGTCTATGGCCGCCGACTTCAGATTGACGCGGTACCTGGATTGAGGCCGGAAGGTATTCTGGCGGTAGTCGAGAAGCCCCTGCCTGATGGACGCAAGAGCCGCGCGCCTCATCCCGAGGACCTCGGCTATGGGCTGCTCAATCCCGCCACCGGCCTGTCGTTGCGTACCTCGCCCGATCTGCGCGGTCGTGGTTTGATGGAGCAGGTGCCCGAATCCGCCCTCAAAGCCCTGGAAGCCGCGCAGGCCAAAGGCCCCGACGCCGTGCACGGCCGCCTGCGCCGGGTTACGCTGCCCGACGGCAGCACGGCAGCCGGACGCTTTGGCTGGAAAGCGGCGCAGCCGACGTTGATCGCGCAATCCTCCGAAGCCTTCTTCCTCGACATGGGGCTGTCCACGCCCCTGCATCCCGAGCCCTGGGGTGACTGCACCGAGGCGCAGGCCGCTTGCCGCGCGGCGCCCCATGGGCGGGAGAATGAGGACGGGTTCGAGATCCCCAATTCGCTCCTCGGCCGGGTGGTGGCGTTCGTCGCCGCCTTGCCGGCGCCGGACAGCCGAGCCAACGCCAAGGGTGCAAAACTGTTCGCCAGCACCGGCTGCGCCGCCTGCCACCAGCCGGCCCTGCCGCTCGCCAATGGCGGCACGGCGCGGATGTTCACCGATCTGCTGCTGCATGATCTCGGCCCGGCGCTGGCGGACAGCCTGCCCGAACCCGGCGTCGCCGCCGGCGAATGGCGCACGGCGCCGCTGGCCGGCATCTCCGATGCTCTCAGCCGTGACACCGGCCTGCTCCATGACGGGCGGGCGGCGTCGGTCGCCGAAGCCATCGCCTGGCACGGCGGCCAGGCAGAGCGGGCAGCACAGCGGTTCGAGGCCCTGCCCCAGCGCCAGAAGGATCTGCTGCTGGACTATGTGGCGGGCCTGTGAGCGATGGAGCGACACAGGGCCACGGCGATAGGGGGCGAAGTGACCCCGGCTGCGCAGCGGCGTAGTTTGAACCGATGTTCGATGGCCTGTCGTCGCCTGCGGGCAGTGGCGTAACGGCACGGTGTTTGATGATTGTGGGAGTACCCCGAATGAAGCTTTTGTCGCGCCGGCTCGTGATCGCCACGATGGCCCTTGCCACCCTGGCTGCGCCCGCCATGGCCGCTCCGGCCCCGGCGCTGGATCCGGTCAGCCTGATCGAAAGCTGGTTGCTACCGCGCTATGACGCGCTGGTGTCGGCGACCTCGGCGCAGAAGGCCGCCTGGACCAGCTTCTGCGCCAAGCCCGAGGCATCCGGTATCCCCGCGCTGAAATCCGCCTTCAGCAAGACCGCCGACAGCTGGAGCGCGGTGGAATTCATCACCATGGGTCCGGTGACCCTGTCGCTGCGCGCGGATCGATTCAACTTCTTCCCCGACCGCCGCAACGCCATCAGCCGCGCCATGGGCGAGATCATCGCCGATGCCGATCCGGCCCGGCTTGAACCGCTCCGCTTCGCCCAGTCCAGCGCCGCCGTTCAGGGCCTGCCGGCGCTGGAGCGCCTGCTGTTCGAGGATGACGCCGCCGCAGCCCTGGTCAGCGGACCGGAAGCCGCCCACCGCTGCGCCTATGGCACCGCCATCGCCGTCAACTTGGCCAACATCGCCTCCGAAGTGCGCACTGGCTGGGGCGACCGCAACAGCGGCGCGCTGGGTGCCATCGTCTCAGGCAAGGGCGATCCGGCGCTGTTCGCGGATGTGGGCGCCCTGCCCGGCATGATCCTCACCGATTTGTCGGGTGCCTATCAGCGGGTGACCGATACCAGGATCCTGCCGGTCCTCGGCTCTGGCCCCGACGATGCCAAGCCGATGCTGGCGGACGGCTGGCGCGCGGGCCGCTCCGGGCAGGTGGTGACAGTGATGATCCAGAGCGCGGACGCGCTGCTGCAAGAGATCGGCAAGCAATTGCCCAGCCGGCCGCAATTCGTCGTCAACAAGGCCGCCACCGCTGCCGACAAGGCAGCCGCCGAATTCCCGGATGACCTGGGTGCCGCTGCCAAGACCGCCGCGGGCGCCGCCAAGATCCAGGCGGCAGTGAAAGCGTTCAAGGCGGCACAATTGACCGTCTATCGTCCGGTCGCTTCCTATTTTGCCATTTCGCTGGGCTTCAATGCTTTGGATGGCGACTGACACGCGGGTAGCAGCGGGGGCTGATGGAGCGAGAGCAATGCAGATCACGCGTCGCAGCCTGATTGTGGGGGCCGGAGCCGCTATGGTGTTGCCGTGCACCGGCTTTGCCGCCGTGCACGCGCTGGATGAGGGATGGCTCACCACCGCCGGCGTCGGCGACAGCTTCGCCGCCGTCAGCGTCGCCGATGCACTGGCTGCCACCGCCCGCGCGCCTTCCAAGGCGCGCCTGCACGGCATCGTCGCCAGCCCGCGTGGACCTTTGGCCGTGGCGGTGGGGCGGCGTCCGGGGCACGTGGCTCTGGTGTTCGACCGGCTCAAGGGGGGACAGGTGCAGGCGTTCGAACCGGGCGTGGGTCGGGTGTTTTCCGGCCATGGCCGTTTTTCAGCGGACGGCACCTTGTTCCTCACCAACGAGATTGAGCGTGGCGACGACAGCAGCCCGCATAAGGTCATGGGGCGCGGCATCGTCGCCGTGCGCAGCGTCTCCGGCCAATTCGCCATCGTCTCGGAATGGCCGACCGGCGGCGATGGCCCCCATGATCTCATGCGCGTGGGCACATCCCTGGTGGTCGCCAACGGCGGTATCGAGCCCAATACGCCGGAGGCCCGCGACGCGGAGGTCACCGGCAGCACCATTTCGCTGCTCGATCCAGACACCGGCGCCCAACGCGGCGAAGGCGTGTTGTCGGCGGATCTCGCCAGTCTGTCGCTGCGGCATCTGGCGAGCGATGGGCGCGGCAGCGTGGTGGCGGCGCAGGATCTGCTGAAAGACGGCGTGGCGCGTCCGCTGCTGTTCGCCATCGCAGCCAATGGTGCCCTGACCCCGTTCGATGGGCCGGAGGGCGAACTGATGGCGCTGCGCGGCTATGTGGGGTCGGTGGCGCTGGATCGCTCCGGCGCCTTCGTCGCCTGCGCCACGCCGCGCGGCGGGCGGGTGGCGGTGTGGCAGCGCGATGGACGCTATGTGGGTGCCATCCCGTTGATGGATGGTTGTGGCCTGGCCGGCACCCGCGAGCCCGGCCAGTTCATCGCCACCAGCGGTTATGGCGAGGTCATCCTGCTGGCCGCCTCCGCCGATGGGGTCGGGGTGGTGGCCCGCCGGACCGGCGGACCACAGTTCGACAATCACGTCACTGAAATTTGAGCGACGCACCGCGGACGGATGAGCCGTCCGCGTTCATCTCACGCCTCGTGCGTATAGCGGCGGCGCAGATGCGCCTTGAACACGGCTGCATCCAGGGGCCGGCCGGTGGCGTGGGTGAGCAGGTCGTCGGTCTGGTAGAGCGAGCCCTGGCTGTGGATATTGGCCCGCAGCCACGTCAACAGCGGGGCAAAGTCGCCGCGCGCGGTGCCCGGCAGAATGCCCGGATCCACGCGATTGGCGGCATCAAACACCTGCGCGGCGGTCATGGCGCCCAGGGTATAAGTGGGGAAATAGCCCCAGCCGCCGCTCGGCCAGTGCACATCCTGGAGACAGCCCAGCCGGTCTTCGGGCGGTACCACGCCGAGCAACTCTTGCATCTGGGCATTCCAGGCGGCTGGCAGTTCCGACAGCGGCATCTCATCGCCGATCAGCGCCTTTTCTAGCCGATAGCGCAGGATCACATGGGCCGGATAGGTGACCTCGTCCGCATCCACCCGGATGAAGCCGCGCTGCACCCTGGTGTAGCGGCGCCAGAGCGCCTCCGGCTCCCAGCCTGCCCCGCTTCCTCCGAATGCCTCGCGCATATGCGGGGCGGCGAACTGGAGGAATTCAGGGCTGCGGCAGGCCTGCATCTCCATCAGCAGCGACTGGCTCTCATGCACGCTCATGCTGCGGGCCTGCGACACCGGCTGGCCCAAGAGCGCCTGCGGCCGGCCCTGCTCATAGAGGGCGTGGCCGGTCTCGTGCATCACCCCCATGAAGGAGCGGGCGAAATCGGCCTCGTCATAGCGAGTGGTGATGCGCACGTCGTTGTCGGCGCCGCCGCAGAACGGATGGGTCGAGACATCCAACCGGCCGCGCTGGAAATCATAGCCCAGCACGCCCATCATCTTCACGCCCAGGGCCCGCTGCGCCTCGATGGCGAACGGGCCTTGCAGCACCGGGTCCGCCGGCCGGCGGGACTGGATGGCGAGGACTTCCTCGGTGAAGCCGGGGAGGAAGGCTGCCAAGTCGTCGAACAGCGCGTCGATACGCTCCGAGCGGCCGCCGGGCTCATAGTCGTTCAGCAGCGCGTCATAGGCGGAAAGGCCGAGCTTCTCGCCCTTGGCGCGGCCGATCTCCCGCTGGAGTTTCAGCACCTCGGACAGATAGGGCAGCAGCGCCGGGAAATCCGCATCGGCGCGGGCTTGGCGCCAGGTCATTTCGCAGATGGAAATCGCCTTGCTGGACGCCTCCACCAGGTCGGCCGGCAGCGCGGTTTCCACTGTCCAGATGCGGCGGATCTCGCGGATGTTGGCGCGCGCCCAAGGATCAAGATCGGGTTCGGCGTCCGCATCGGCCAACCAGTCGCCAATGCGCGGGTCGGTCACCATGCCGTGGGAGAGGACCCGCAACAGCGCCAGACTCTCGGCCCGTGTTCCCACGGCGCCTTTCGGCATCATGGTGTCGCTGTCCCATTGCAGAATGCCCAAGGCATTGGACAAGGCGGCGGCCCGCGCGAAATGGGCGGAAAGGGCGGAATAAGCGCTCATGAAACCCCCGGCTTGCTCTGGCGTTCGCCGCACGGCGAAGGCGCTGCGACACCCCACTCCCGGCCTGAGCCAGAAACGCGGCGCCCATGGTTAGCAAGTCGGCGCCGTCGCCGCCATCCCGGCGGCACAGGGGCGCGGCACGGGGGCAAGGACAAGCGAAAGGGGCGGCACCGACGCGCCGCCCCGGAAGAACCACTTAGGTCAGTTGAACACCACCAGCGAACGCCCCGGCAACGTCAAGGCTTCCTCGCCGCCAGGGGTCTGAAGGTCGCTACCATCAGGCGCATCTGTATCGATCAGCGCCCGCCAGACCTTTCCCTGCCGCTCCGGCAGCTTGAAGTCCACCGGGCCGTCATGGGCATTGAAGGCGATGATGATGTCCGACCATACCTCGCCATCGCCATCCAGATCATCGCGCGTCAGCCGCAGCGCGATGGAATTGGCGCCTGCATCCGCCCATTGCTCCGGGGTCTGCTCGCCGCCGCCGGGGTTGAGCCAAGTCACGGCCATGCCATCGCGAAAACTGCAACGGCGCAGCAGCGGCTGCTCAGCCCGCATTGCCAGCAGCCTGCGCACGAAGTCCGTGAGCTCCTTGCCTTCCGGGGTGATGCCCTCCCAGTCGAGCCAGGACAGCGCATTGTCCTGGCAATAGCCATTGTTGTTGCCGTTCTGGGTGCGGCCGAACTCGTCGCCGGCCAGAATCATCGGCGTGCCGTGGGACAGCAGCAGCGTGGCGAGGATGTTGCGCTTCTGGAGTTCGCGCACGGCGATGATGTCCGGATCATCGGTGGGGCCTTCGACGCCGTAATTGTAGCTGCGGTTGTCGGAATGGCCGTCCTTATTGTCCTCGCCATTGGCCTCGTTGTGCTTCTCGTTGTACGAGACCAGATCGTTGAGGGTGAAGCCGTCATGGGCGGTGACGAAATTTACCCCGGCCCAGGGCCGGCGCCCGCGCAGGTCATAGATATCGCCGGATCCGGTGACGCGGGCGGCGAAGTCACCCATGATGCCCTCGGTGCCCTTCCAATAGTCGCGGACGGAATCGCGATACTTGTCGTTCCACTCCGCCCAACCGGGTGGAAATCCGCCGACCTGGTAGCCGCCAGGGCCGATGTCCCACGGCTCGCCCACCAGTTTCACCTTGCTGAGCACCGGGTCCTGGCCGACCGCATCGAAGAAGCCGCCGCGCTGGTCGAAGCCGAACGGCTCGCGGCCGAGAATGGTGCCAAGATCGAAGCGGAAGCCGTCCACTTCCATGTCGGTGGCCCAATAGCGCAGCGAATCCATCACCATCTGCAGCACGCGGGGATGGGAAACGTTGACCGTGTTTCCGGTGCCGGTGTCGTTGATGTAATAGCGCGGGGTCTCAGGCAGCGTCCGATAATAGCTGAAGTTGTCGATGCCCTTGAATGACAGGGTCGGCCCGAGTTCGTTGCCCTCGGCGGTGTGGTTGTAGACGACGTCGAGGATCACCTCGATATTGGCATCATGGTAGGCGCGCACCATGTCGCGGAAGCCGGCGACGCCATTGGGTCCGAGGTAGCGCTGCTCCAGGGCGAAGAAGGCCATGGTATTGTAGCCCCAGTAATTACTGAGGCCCTTTTCGCTCAGATGGGAGTCATCGGGAAAGGCGTGGACCGGCAGCAGTTCGACGGATGTGACGCCGAGGCTCTTCACATAATCGATCAATTCCTTCTGTCGGAGCCCTTCGAAGGTGCCGCGCAAATTTTCCGGCACCGCCGGGTGCATTTTGGTGAGGCCGCGCACGTGGGCTTCGTAGAAGACGGTGCGGTCCCACGGGATCAACGGCTTGCGGGCCGCGCTGGCGCCGGGTGTCCGCAGATCCAGGATCCGGCACTTGGGCATGCCGGCGGCGCTATCGTCGGTGTTGAAGGAGAGATCCGCATCCTCCGCATCGAGGACATAGCCGAAATGAGCCGGCGACCAGACCACCTCGCCCGCCAGTTCGCGGGCATAGGGATCGAGCAACAGCTTGTTGGGATTGAATCGGAGGCCCTTTTCCGGCTCGTAGGGGCCATGGACCCTATAGCCGTACAGGGTGCCTGGCCCCACGCCAGGCAGATAGCCGTGCCAGACCTCGTTGGTATATTCCGGCAGCGTGATCCGCTCGATTTCGGCGCCGCTGGCCTCATCGAAGAGGCAAAGTTCCACACGATCAGCCGTTGCGGAGAAAAGCGCGAAATTGGTCCCCTCCCCGTCAAAGGTGGCGCCCAAGGTGGTGGGGTCGCCGGACAGCACGTCGCGGGGGCCGGCGGATCTTTCGAGCATGAGCGTCTCGCTGAGAAGGAGGAAGCCCTTCTGAACGCTCTGCAAGGCAAAAAGTTTCCTTCGGCGCTGAACAAGCCGCCAATCGGAACGTACTTATGCGCTGGTTCTGTTGGTCAACCCAATAAAAATGGGACCGGCCAAATGCCGAGGCGGCACGCACATCTGTTGCGCGCCCGTCTGCATGTCAGCGCGGGGAAAGGCGGGCAGCGCAGATCGCGGGCAGCGCAGATCGCAGCCAGCCTCGCTCCCGCAGCCTAAAAGCGGCGCGCGCCTCAGGACAGAGGCGGTTGCGGCAGATGGGAGAGCAACGCCTCGGGAATGACCTGCGAGCGCCGCAGTGTCTCAATCATGGTCAGGGCACAGGACAAGGTATCGCGGCGGGCCCACTGGGTCGCGTCTTCCCAGACCCGGCCATATTGCTGCTCATAGAGCGCCTTCGCCATCAGTTCCGCGATCGCGTCCGCAGTTCCCGTCGAGTTTTGCATAACGCATCCCCTTCAGAAGGCGCATCCGCCGGCCCGCGGTGCGCGGTGTTGGGCGGCATGCAGGAAGGCTCCGGGCCGATTGGCTCGCGCGCCGTGGAACGGGGCGTCCGGCTGACCGCATCCGGCTCGGCAGACGTTCGGCACGCGCTCGAGAGGCAGAATTGAGGGCAGCGAGCGCGCTTGCGCGCGCTCGCTGCGGGAAAGGAACCCGTGGTGGGGAAAGGCTCCTCTCCGTGACGGCCCCCGGCCATGGCCGGAGGGCAAAGGGGACGGCGGATTGCCCCGCAGCAGATCCGCCGTAGGAAGAAGGTTCGAGGTGGGGGGAGAACCCTCTTCTTTTCGATTTCCTAGCCTGGTGCGCCAGGCGGCGGCATCGGCGGCCGATGCCCGCCGGGACCGGGGATCGGCCCCCCGCCCCAGAATGGCGGCGGCGGCAGGAACTGGGCTTCCATCTGCGCCGCGCGCTCCAACTGCGCCGGGCTGAGCTTGGCCTTGAGCTTCTCGATGGCCGTTGCGAGGGCTTCAGCCTTCTTTGCGTCGGCCATCACCTTGCTCGCAAGCGCAGAGGGCATCGCAAACGGCACAGGCGGATCGGAAGGGGTCGGCGGGCTCGGCGGCTGGGCCAAGGCCAGGAAGGCGTCGGTGAAGTCCCGCCAAGCATCCAACTGGTCTGCACGAATGCCGAGCGCGGTCTCAGAAACACTCAACATGCCCGCCAACCGGGCCGGGTCGGGAGGAGGCAGGTGCGGTCCGGGAACCGGACCCCCCATGAATGGCGGCACACCAGCCTGCGGCCCGCTGCCGGCCGGGCCACTGGCTGCCGCCATCCGCACCGCACCGTTCGACCGCGCCTGGGAGGAAGTCGCGACATCGTCGCCGGAGAGGAGACGATCGCGGATCTTGCTCGTATCGGCGTGCGCCATGGCGCCGCAGAACCCTGCAACCCCAAGACCGACCACGATGGTCGCCGTGCAAACTTTCCGGGTAATCATCACCAGCGATGTCCTGTCCCGTTTTCGTTAAGCACATACTGGCTGGGAGCAGTTGCTGCCGATGGTCGGCGGATTGCGGGGTGTTACCATCCCGGACCGATTTGTAACCCCGCGTTTCCCCAGGCCCCGGAGCAACGCCCTGTTGCACTCTGGCTTACGCCTCGCGCGCGCCCTACCGTAAGAGACAGGGCGGCGGATGGGCCTTGCCACCCGGGGTGGGATCATCGATCCGGTGAGTGCTAAGGGCCTTCCGGGCCAGGAGAAGGACGACAGAGTGGACAACGCGCCCCATGTGCTGGTGGTCGACGACGATCAGGAAATCCGCAAGCTTCTCGCGCGCTACCTTGTCGCCCAAGGATTCAGGACCACCGTCGCCGCCAGCGGCCGGGAGATGGAAGAGTGCCTGGCGGTCAACCGCTTCGACCTGGTGGTGCTCGACCTGATGCTGCCGGACGCGTCCGGCCTGGATCTGTGCCGGTCCCTGCGCGGGCGCTCGCGCGTGCCCATCATCCTGCTCACCGCCTTGAAGGAAGACGTCGACCGGATCATCGGCCTCGAGATCGGCGCTGACGACTATCTCGGTAAGCCTTTCAATCCGCGCGAACTGGTTGCGCGCATCCGCGCTGTGCTGCGCCGCTCGACTGAACGGGAGGAGTCGGTGACCACCACCGGCGCGGTGTTTCGCTTCGCCGGCTTCACCGCCGACAACGGCACGCGTCGCGTGAGCACGGCCAGCGGCGAGGAAGTGCCTTTCACCTCGGCGGAATTCGACCTGCTGATGGCATTTCTGGAGCGGCCGGGGCGCATCCTCTCGCGCGACCAATTGCTGGACATCACCCAGGGCCGAGAAGCCGGTCCGTTCGACCGCTCCATTGACGTATTGGTCAGCCGAGTCCGGCGCAAGCTGGGCGATGCCGGCAGTTTCCAGATCCTGAAGACACAGCGCAACGGCGGTTATCAATTGTCGGTCCGCGTTGAAACCATGAGGGCGCAACAATGAACACCTTGCGCACCAAGCTGACTGCGCTCCTGGTGATCGCCATTCTCGTGGTGGTGGCCATCTCCACGGTCTTCCTGTTTTTCGTCCTCGGCCCCGGCCCCAGAGCTCGGGGCGAGGAAGCCGACGTAGCCGAGATTTCGCTATTCCTGGCCCTGCTGCGCGGCGGCGAAGGCGTCTCGGGCAGCACATTGGCCGGCGTGCGGTCCACCCCGCCCGATGGCATGTTCGATCCTGAAGCCTCACGCATGCTGACACGGGCCATGGAAGCACGCGGCGAGCCCCACACCGTCACGGTCTATCATCAGGAAGAGTTCGGCCCTGCCCTGGCATCGGTTCGCCTGGCGGATGGGCGCTATCTCGTTCTTCCCCTCCAGATGATGCCGCGCCCGCCCAACAATTTCACCCTTATCCTCGGGGGATGGATGCTGTTGATCGCGGCAGGGACCACCGGCGTAGTCATCGTGGCGGTACATCGCATGACACAGCCGCTCGCCATCATCGAAAAGGCGGTGGCCGAAATCGGCCCGGACGGCGAACTGCCGAAGCTGGATGAGACCGGCACCACCGAAGTTCGAGCCGCCGCCGTCGCCATCAACCGGCTGTCCGCACGACTGAAAAGCTCCATGGAGAGCCGCATGCGCATCGTCGCTGCAGCGGCCCACGACCTGCGCACGCCCCTCACCCGCATGCGCCTGCGGGCGGAATTCCTGGACGACGAGCGGGAGCAGTGGCTGGCGGATCTCAGCGAGTTGGACCGCATCGCCGACAGCGCCATCCGTCTGGTGCGCGAGGAGGTGGAAGGCGCCGGCAGCGAGGCCATCGACCTGCATACGCTCGCCAGCGATCTGGCGCTGGAACTGCAACAAACCGGACTGGACGCCGTTTTGCTGCGCGCCGATCCGGTGACGGTGGTGGGCCATCCCATCGCCCTCAAGCGCGCGGTGCGCAACCTCATGGTCAATGCGGCCACCCATGGAAAAAGCGCCCGCGTCGGCGTCTATGCCGATGCGGAGAAGGGGGTGATGGTGATCGAGGATGACGGTCCCGGCATTCCCGAGGTGCTCATGACACGGGTGTTCGAGCCGTTCTTCCGGGTGGATCCTGCCCGCCAGGCCACCATACCGGGCGCCGGGCTGGGGCTGGCCATCGCCCATGAGATCATCACCCGGCACTCCGGCGTGCTGACCCTCGCCAACCGGCCCGGCGGCGGGCTGCTGCAGCGGGTGGAACTGCCCCGCGCGACGTAAGCGCCGGCCAGACGCCCACGGGCCCCCATGCGCGCAACGTGGCAGCCGGATCCGGCTGCTGTCGTGCATGGGCGGCTAGCTTGGGGAATGGCGAAGAAGGGGGATGGGGAAGAATGGTCGGAGCAGCAGGATTCGAACCTGCGACCCTCTGCTCCCAAAGCAGATGCGCTACCGGGCTGCGCTATGCTCCGACGTGCCGCGAAGGCTTGTGTTCCGTACGTTTTTTGCAGCACCGGCGCAAGAGTGGTGCGGTGGATAAGCGCCCGATCGCCGCGAAAACGTCCGCCGCCCCGGTCTGATCTGGCAGCAGGGCACGCCGCCCACTGCATTCACCAACGTAGCGAATTGCCCAATGCGCTGGCCCTATCGGCCGCGAAACAAGGTATTGCTCACCTTGTCACCGCTGGCGATGCCGAGCTTGCGCGCCTCGCCGCCGCCGATCTCGATCACCGCCCGCACCGGCTCGCCGGAGGAGATGGTGCGCTCGGAGAACGGCGTGGTGTTCTCTTCGATCCGGGCGATGGAACCGTCGGCGCGGATGAACAGCATGTCGAGCGGAATGAAGGTGTTCTTCATCCACATATAGACCGGCTGGTCGCTGCCGAAGTCGAACAGCATGCCCTGCCGCTCCGGCAGTACCTTGCGATTCATCAGGCCCGTTGCCCGCTGCTGCTCGGTGCGCGCCACCTCGACCTCGATCAGCACCACGCCCTTGCGGGTGGCGATCTCCACCGCCTCAAGTCCATCCGCGCGGCTGGCGGAAGCAAGGTTCCCCAGGAGCAGGAAGCTCAACGCCAAAGCCGTCAGAAGCGACGGACATGCGCGGCCGCCGCGCAGCGGGACACGAAGAAGGGGCAGCAGGGCCGCGACGATCATGAAAGGCCTCGACAACTGAAAACCTGGGCAGCATCCGAGCCTGATCCGGCCGGGTGCATGGGGATGCGCATTAGGCTGTAAGTGCACCGGAGGGAAGCGAAAAGCCCCGTACGGCCGGCGTCAGGACGCGGCCGCCTCATCCGTGCCCGCATCGCCGTCGTGCGCCTTCACCTCGGTGGCCATCAGCCCCTTGGGACTGTCACCGTAGCGCACCAGCACACTTTGGCCGGGACGCAATTCCGTGAGGCCCTGCTGCCGCAGGGTTTCCATATGCACGAAAATGTCCGGCATGCCCTCGCCCTGGGAGAGGAAGCCGAAGCCGCGCATGCGATTGAACCATTTCACCACCGCCGGCTCGAAATCCCCATGGGGGGCCACGTTCGCGCGCACGCGCACCATCGGGGCCGGTACATGCACCGCGGTGGACATATCGAGGGAAATCACCCGGACCGCCTGTAGCCCCTTTGCGCGGCGCGCGGCCTCGCAGACGATGCGCGCGCCTTCCATGGCGGTGCTGAATCCATCCCGGCGCAGGCAGGTCACATGCACCAGGACGTCGGCGCCGCCGCCATCGGGCACGATGAAGCCATAGCCCTTGCCTGCATCGAACCACTTCACCGTGCCGGAAACGGCCACGACCTCGACCGGAGCTTCCGCAGGCTCCGGGGGGGGGGTCAGTTGCGGTCCGAGACCTAGTGAATCAGACCCCATGACAAACCCGACCTACGCATGCGGGACGTTTTGAGCACGCGCGAGGATAGCAATTTGCGGCGCGCGCGCACACCATTTCATTGCAGTGCGGTGGGAGAATTTCACTCCCGCGCGTCCACATTGGCGAAGGACTCCAGCACGTCGCCGATGTCCGCCCGCACCACCAGGTCGGCCAGGTCGTCCATGTCCGTCGCCTCACGGTTGAGGATCACCAGTCTGGCGCCGGCCCGGTGCGCCATGGCGGGTAAACCGGCAGCCGGATAGACCACCAACGACGAGCCCAGCACAATGAACAGGTCGCAGTCCTGCGTCAGTTGCACCGCCCGCTCCATCTCGCGGGCCGGCATCGCCTGGCCGAACGAGATGGTTGCGCTCTTCACCGGCCCGTCGCAGTGCGGGCAATCCGGCGCGATGCCGCCCTCCGCTTCGAAGCGGGCACGCACCCAGTCCAGTCCGTGGCGCGTACCGCACGCCAGGCAGGTGGCATAGGTGCCGTTGCCATGCAGTTCCACCAGATCGGCGTCGGGCACGCCGGAAGCTTGGTGCAGACCGTCGATATTTTGGGTGATGATGCCGCGGATCCGCCCATCGGCCACGAGGCGCGCCAGAGCCCGGTGGCCGCGCCCTGGCACGGCGCCGGAGAAGGCGGCATCCATGGCGAACTTGCGCCGCCACGCCTCGTTGCGCGCCTCGCGGTGCGCGAGGAAATGCTCGAACGGGATCGGCTTGTTCTGCGTCCACAGCCCACCCGGAGAGCGGAAGTCGGGAATGCCGCATTCGGTCGAGAGACCGGCGCCGGTGAACGCCACCGCATGGGTGGCCTCCCCAAGAAAGTCCGCCAAAAGCGCCTGGACCGCCTTGAGATCGGGAGCCAGCATCATACGTTCAGCCAACTGCAAGCCGTTGCCCTGCCCTTATGTGAAGGATTAGCCATGCGTTTTCTCCACACCATGGTCCGCGTGACCGACATCGATCGGTCACTGGATTTCTATTGCTCCAAGCTGGGATTGCAGGAGGTCCGCCGCAAGGAGGTGCCCGCCGGTCGCTTCACGCTGGTGTTTCTGGCGGCGCCCGGCCAAGTCGGCGGCGGCGAGATCGAACTGACCTATAATTGGGACCCGGAAGCCTATGGCGAGGGCCGCAACTTCGGCCACATCGCCTTGGAGGTGGATGACATCTACGCCACCTGCGCCCGCTTGCAGGACGGCGGCGTGATCATCAACCGCCCGCCGCGCGACGGACACATGGCATTCGTGCGTTCGCCGGACAATATTTCGGTCGAGTTGCTCCAGAAGGGCTCGCCCCTCCCCGCCCAGGAGCCTTGGGCCTCCATGCCGAACACCGGCAAATGGTGATCTAAGACCCTGATATCACTGGGGACTAATCCCCTGAGCCGGATCATTACCCACAGGCTTGGTGGGAGAGCTGGCCTATCCCCCTTGCAGCCACGAAATCGTCACCCTATAAGACCGCTGCCGCAGCGCCCTTCGTCTATCGGTTAGGACGCCACCCTTTCACGGTGGAGAGAGGGGTTCGACTCCCCTAGGGCGCGCCAGGCATTTCAAGGACTGAGCCGGTCCTAAGCCAAATCCGTCGACGATCCGTCAAATCAAGATGCTCGGACCTCGCCGGACTTCCGCGACGATTTTCGGACGGGTCGAGGGGAGACCCATGGTCCGCAGATCCAGCCATCGTGGATGCGCCAGTGGATCGCAGGGCACTCCCTTCTGCGGCCTTGCCAAGCCACCGAAGCCATAACAATCGAGCTTGTCGAGCGGGCGCTGGTGCTGCATCGCTCTCTCCCCAATCGAGAGAGCTTGAATCACGCGCCTGGCCTGCCGGCGATCTGGCGGGCCATTCGGGCCGGATCTTCAAAACGGCACGAAACTGCTGTCCGTGTTGCAGGGCGTGGATCAGACATAAAATGCCAAAGCAGTGCTAGACCGATCCTACAGGTGTGATCATCGTCAACTGGAGGCCCAAACGTCCTGGAGGTAGCGATGCGCGGCTTCCAGCTCGGACAACACCGGGGCCCCAAGGATGTCGGTCAGGGCCGCGCGGACATCGGGCGCCATGGTGCGGGCATTGCCACAGATCAGGATGGACGCTCCGCGCGCGACCAGTTCCTTGACCGTGGCGGAATGGGCTCGCAGCAGATCCTGCACATAGGTCTTGGGTGTGTCCTCGCGGCGCGAGAAGGCGACCGCGAGCAGGCTCAGCGTGCCTTCGTCCTGGTACGCCTCCAGTTCCTCGCGATAGAGGTAATCGACCTCGTTCCGGCAGCCGAAGAACAGCAGGACCGGCCCCACCGCAACGCCCTTCGCCTTCAGCGCGTGCCGTTCCTGGATGAAGCTGCGCAGGGGCGCGATGCCGGTGCCCGGGCCCACAAGGATGAGCGGCGCCGAAGGATCCTCCGGCAGGTGAAAGGCGCTACCTGTGTCCTTCACCACCACGCGCAGCGTCGTGCCCTCGGTGCAATTCGCCAGATAGGCGCTGCACAACCCGTCATGCACGGTTCCATCCGCGCCGTTGAAACGGTGTCCGCCGACGGTGAGGGTGCAGGTGTCCGGCGACAGCAGCGGCGAGGACGAGATGGAGTAGTAGCGGGGTTTCAGCGCCGGCCGCACACTGAGCAGCGTGGCAAGATCGAGCGTCACGGAGGGCAGTTGCGCGAGGAGATCCATCACGCGTGGCTTGCCTGCGGCCACGTTCGGAAAATCGTCCAGCCACTGGGCGATCCGCGCCTGATCGGGCGGGCATCGGGCGGCTTTTGCCCAGGCGCGCAGGTCGCGCCGCGTCACCGGGCCGGCAAGGTCGAGGTGGTCCGCCAGCAGTTCGCCCACCTGCACCGGCACGCCGAAGGGCAAGCCGCTCTCCCGTTCCCCTTCCGGCGTTAGGGCGGTGAGAAGCACGGTTGTCTCCGCCGCGAGTCCGCAATGCGCTACCGCTGCGGCCACGAGGGCCGGCGGATTGCAAGGGAAGACGCCGAGATGATCGCCGGCGGCATAGGTGCTGCCAACGGGTAAGCGCAATTCGATATGCCGCGTCGAGCCCGTGGCGCCGGGCGCCTGCAGTTCCCGGTTAACGCGCACCTTGGTCGGCACGGCCTTCTGATCAAGGGCTGTGCAGCGACGAGGTGCAGCCCCCGTCGCCGCGCCGGAGAAATTCACGACCTCCACCTTGATCGCGGGTGTTTCCGCCACCTCCCCATCCTGAGGATGTCCGGCAACGCTACTGGCGAGCGCATGCCACAGACCCGCCGTCCAGCTCTCCACCGCGGCCTCGAAGTCGCCGTCGGCGTCGGCCGCGCCGGGCTCCAGAAGGGGCGTGCCACCGCGCGCCGCGAGACCCTCGGCGATGGTCCGGGGGAATTTCTGGAAAGTCTGGCGCCACTGCGCATTGCCGCAGCCTAGCACCGCAAACCGCACCCCGGCGCAAGTGTCCGTGGGGGCAGTCTCCAGCCAGCGGGCGAAGCCGGCGGCATTGTCCGGCGGCGCGCCATTATAGGTGGAGGTGACGATGACCACTGGTCCCTCAGTCGGCCAGGGCTGGCCCACCTGCTCGTCGAGTTCCGCGACGCGTGCGGAAAAGCCCCGGCTACCGGCATCCCGCGCCAGGGCGAGGGCGATGTCGCGGCAGCCGCCCATGTTGGAGCCGTAGAGCACACTCATGGGCCGACCCGCCGCAGCTGTCCCGGCCGGAACCGGCTGAGCCTTCGGCGCATCCGCTCTTGCCGGGAACCGGCCTTTCACCTCGGGCCGTCGTTCCAGCAGCATCTCCAGATGGTCGGGCTTCACGGTCAGCGCCTGCTTGTGGCGCAGCACGTAATGCGGATCGCGCGGGCGGGCCGTGTATCTCTGGATGAAGCGGGCGAGCACCATGCGCGCTTCGAGCAGGGCGAACTGGAAGCCGATGCAGGAGCGCACGCCCATGCCGAAGGGATGATAGGCATCGCGATGGTGCTTGCCCTCCTCGCCCGGCAGGAATCGGTCGGGGCGGAAGCTGTGCGCGTCCGGCCCCCAGAAGCGCGGATTGGTGTGCAAGTTCGTCAGCGACACGAACATGCGCTCGCCCGCCTTCACCGCGTAGCGTCCGTTTCCGACGGTCGTGTCGCGCGTGACATAACGGGGGAACATGGGCACCGGCGGG
The DNA here is from genome assembly GCA_943369575.1 of Azorhizobium sp. AG788. Lineage (GTDB taxonomy): Bacteria > Pseudomonadota > Alphaproteobacteria > Rhizobiales > Xanthobacteraceae > Azorhizobium. Next base: position 21,503 of record CALRNP020000025.1, read on the forward strand.
CACAGCCGCAGCGCCTCCTTGAGCACGCGCTGGGTGTAGTCGAGCCGGCCGCAATCCTCATAGGTCGGGACATAGGAGAAGTCCCGGCCGAGCACCTGATCCACCTCGGCGATCAGTTTCTCCAGCGCCTCCGGATTCTTCCACAGATGATACAGCGCGTAGGAGAGCATGCCGCTGGTGGTTTCATGCCCCGCAATCAGCAGCACGATGAGCTGGCCGCGAATATTGTCGTCCGGCAGCTTCAACCCCGTTACCCGGTCCGGCGTGGTGAGCATCACCTGCAGCAGATCCGTCGGCACGGGCGCGCCTGTCTGCATGAGCGCGCGCCGCTCCTGGATGATGGCGTTCACATCATCCAGCATGATCTTGTCGGCGGCGGCGCGCTGGCGGCGGGCCTCGTGGTAGAAGACTTCCGGCAGGAGGCGCTTTGGCTCCTGCATGGCATCCACCAGAACCAGATTCATCGCCTCCACAAACGGCGGCAGCGCCGGGGAGTCGATGGCATCGTACCGCTTGTTGAAGGCGGCGTAGGAGATGGCCTCAAAGGTCATCCGGGTCATCAGGTCGGTGGCGAGGAAGCTCTCATTGGGCCCCAGCCGATCGAGATGGGCCAGCAGGTCGTCCGCCACCTCGACGATGCGGCCATAGTAGTTCTTCAGCGCCGTGGAGCCGAAGGCGGGGGCAAGGATGCGGTGCGCGCGATGCCACAGCGGGTCGTCGTCACTGGCAGTGAACAGCGCGCTGCCAACGCTCTTTTCCGCGAGGTTGCCGAGGCCGCCACGGCCCTCTACCACCTTGGCGAACACATCGGGCGCCGCCGTCATCTCCGAGACGATGTCGGCATCGGCACAGAAATACGCCCGGCCACCCGGGGCCTTGAAGGCGAAGAAGTCGCCATAGCGGGCGTGGAGATCGGCCATTGCGCCCATGAGGCCATCCGCATGGTGCAGTTCGGGCAGGTTTCCGACGATGGGATAAGGCTTTGGACCGGGTGCTCTGTCATGCACCATGGCGCCATCGCCGCCGGCCGTCACAAGCGTCAGCCGCGTCCCATCGGGAACGCTGTCGTCCAACGCGACCACGATCCCGTCCGCCGTCTCCACATGGAAGCTGGCCCCGGCCGGAAGGTGGGCGGCGACGCAAATGGCCTCCCGCAGCGCCTCGGGACTGGCACCGGGAAACCAGCCGACACGCACGGGACCGGCTGCGAGCGCGAGTTCAATGGTCTTCAGGCCGGAGGCGGCATGATCGGCCACGGTCTCATCGAGGGGAGGCGTGCTGGCGGACATGAGGGGCTCCTGGCGCCCGGAGGAGATCAGCGTTCGGCGTGCGGCAGCATGGCGGGTGTGCGCTGCGCCAAGCTGCCATGGAGGGCCTCGATCGCCGCCACCGTGCGCGCCATGTCCGCCTCGGGATCGATCGCCCGCGCCACGGACTTGGCGCGCGCGGCGAGTTCCGTATCGCCCAGCACCGCGCGCAGGCTCTGTTCGAGGGTGACCCGGTTGACCTTCGTGTGCGGGAGCACCGCCCCTACGCCCATGCGGCGCATCCGCATCGCATTGTCGGGCTGGTCGAAGGCGAAGGGAATGGTGAGCACCGGCACGCCGGCCCTCAGCGCCTCCGCACAGCCGCCGACGCCGCCATGCTGCACCACGGCGGCGGCATGGGGGAACAGGCTGGAATGCGGCGCATAATCCAGCGCCAGCACCTGATCGGCGGGCGCTTCCGGCGGCGGGTTCTTGCCCATGAGCAGGATAGCGCGACGCCCAAGTGCGCGGGCCGTATCCGCGGCGATCTGGTAGAAGTCGTGCGCCAGATAGACCACCGTGGTGCCCAGCGTAAACACCACCGGAGGAGAGCCGGTCGCGAGGAAGGCGTCGATCCGCGCCGCGGTCTCGGGGCTCGCCTCCTGCGCGAAGAAAGGAAAGCCGGTCTGTACGGAGGCAGCCGGCCAGTCTCGTTGCGGCGCGCCGAAGACACGCGGAAACAGCGCCAGCACCAAATCGGGCGAGAACTTGTCGGTGAACATGATGTCGCCGGTGCCCACCCCCGTTTCACGCTGAAGCGCCAGGAGCGGCCCGGCCCACCGCGTCGTCTGGCGGCGGATGAGGCGGAACAGCAAACGCTGCGGCCAGGCCCCGAGATGGCGCAGGTGATAGCCCGCCGGAAACCAGGTCAGTACGCTGGGATCCAGCGCGGACATCATTGTGGAGGGCGCCAGCATGGCATTCGCCCAGGGCAGGCCGCGCCGCGCCGCGACCAGCCGGGCCACATGGACGAGTTCACCCACGACCAGTGCATCGGCGCCTTCGGTGGCGTCCAGTAGGTCCTCATAGGTCTCCCGCACATGGGGAAAGACGAGGTCGAGGAACAGCCGCCGCCCGCCATGCACCGGATCGCTGAAAATCTCCATCAACACGTCAGGGGGGAAATCCGGCCGCAGGGGATGGAAGGGCAGGCCGAGCGCTGCCACGCGGGGACCATAGACGGCTGGCGCAGCGATGATAGGCTCATGGCCGCGCGCGCGCAGGGCCTGCCCGATCGCGAGCATGGGATAGAGATCGCCGAACGATCCGAGCGTGGCGAGAACGACGCGCATCACGACACCCCCTTGACGATGGCCGGCGCGGCGGGTTTGCGGCGCATCAACACCACGGCGGCGAGCAGGCCCAGCGCCACCATTCCGGTTCCGACATAATAGCCGTCTCCAATGCTCCGGGCGGCGCTGAGACGCAGCGCGGACGCGACCGCCGGCCATTGCGCCACCAGCGCCTCCACGGCCTCCGGCCGGCCATAGACGGCCTCCTCCATGAGGCATTCGAGCGCCCTGCGCGCCGCGCCCTCCGGCGCCGCGCCAGCCGCGATGTCGAGGAAGTGGCCGCGCTCCATGCCGGCGACCACCGTGCCGATGGCCGCCATGCCGATGGCGCCACCCATCTGCCGCACCGTGTCGAGGGCGCCGAAGGCGCGGCCGCGCTGCCCCTCGGCGGCGCGCGCGGTGCCGTCCGTATAGGTTTGCGACAAGGCGAGGCCCATGCCGGCGCCAGTTGCGACCAGGGCGGGCATCATCAACACAAAGTCGGCGCGTGGCAGGGCCTGCGTTTCCCACAACAGGCCCAGCGTTCCCAGGGTCAGGCCGGCGACCACGGGCAGCTTCGCGCCATGGCGGTCATAGAGCAGGCCGCCCAGGGGCGCGCAGACCATCAACGGCACCAGGAACAGCAGCATGGCGAGGCCGGATTGCAGCGGCGTGAAGTGCAGGATCCGCTGAAGATAGATGGCCCCGAAAGCCGACTGACCCACAAGCGCGCATTGGGCACAGAACAGCACGATGCTGTCGGCGGCAAATTGCCGGTCGGCAAACAGACGCATATCCACCAGCGGTTCGGCGGCGCGGCGCTGTCCGAGGATGAAGAGCACCAGAAGGGCAGCGCCCAGAGCGACGAGGGCGAGCGTCAGCGGCGACGTCCAGCCCCAGACATGGCTTTGCTGAAGGCCTAGTACGATCGGCCCCAGCGCCGCCGCCAGCAGCAGGCTGTGGGCCGGCCGGAAGGTGCCGCCGCGCGGGCCGGGTGCCGCGGGTCCCGCGGCGCGCAGAGTCAGGAGCGTGGCGGCGGCCAGCGGCAGGTTGACGAAGAAGGCCCAGCGCCAGCCCCCAAGCTGCACTAGGGCGCCGCAGACGATGGGCCCGAACACCAGGGCAAGGCCGCCAAGGCCGCTATAGATGCCCATGGCCCGGCCGCGCTGGGCGGGGCCGAACGCCTCGGTGGCGAGGAGCGCAGCGGCGGGGGCCATGAGGATGTTTCCCAGCCCCTCAAGCACACGGCCGGACAGCAGCATTGGCAGGTTGAGCGAGAGGCCGCTAAGCAGTGAGCCTGCCGCGAACAGCGCCACGCCGGCGCGGAAGACGCGGTCGCGGCCAAAGACATCCGCGAGCCGCCCCCCGGTGGCGATCGCGGCCGCCACGGTCAGCGCATAGAGGGTGATGATCCATTGCTGGGCGCCGTGGCTCAGCATCAGATCGCGCTGGATGGAGGGAAGCGCCACCGCCGTGCCGGTCGCGTCGATCATGATCATGCCCAGCGCGCCGCTGCCGGCAAACACGGCGCACCATCGCTGCTGGCTGGTTGCGGTCGTCATGCAGGCTCCCGAACACCGACCATGGCGGCACCCGCCAGCGGTGCGTCACGGCCATGATCCGGCGCCGAGTTTCTGCGGCCGACCCGAGCTTGTCCACGCCCCCGTCATAAGAAAATACCGTCGCTCTAGCGCAATCGATGGCACTGTGCCGAGTAGCGGGTCGGAACCGGCACCAAAACACACCGTGTAGGGCGACTAGGGGCCTATGGGGGGCGTGCGGGGTGCGAACCCGACCGAAGAGCACAATCTGAACCGCACCGGGTTTGTCGGAGGCCCCAACACCTGGGAGATGCTGGCTCCTGAGAGGTGCTGGACCACGAGGGCGAGCATCCGGCCCGCGGGGCGGCGATCATGTCGATCTCGGCCAAGATCGGCTGCACGGGGCAGACGCTGAACGAATGGGTGAAGAAGGCCGAGGTCGACAGCGGCCGCAAGCCACCTGACCACGGATCTGCTCTTCTGAAAAACGGCTGGGCTTCACGCCAGGTCCTCAAGTCGGACCAGAACGAATGTCATGCTGGATGAGGGACAAGGGGCAACGTCAAGGGGCGGATCGAATTGATCGGCATCGGCAGTCGGATGCCGCTTTGGCGCGGCAGTTTCTACTGCAGCAATGCGAGAACACCGGGCCGAGTGTCTGCGGCTGCAGCGAAGTTCGGGATCAAATTCGGCTGAAAGCCCGCTAAAAAACGCCTCCCGATGCACCGTAACCGAAGGGTGCCTCCTCGAGGTTGCGATGGATAGCGATCGAAAGACACTTCTGCTGACCGGCGCCAGCCGAGGCATCGGACATGCCACGGCGCGCAGTTTCTCCGAAGCGGGTTGGCGGGTTATCACCGTGTCGCGGCAGCCGTTCAGTCCCCAATGTCCCTGGAGTAGCGGGGAGCAGGATCACCTTCAACTCGATCTGGGTGACATGGCCGCCGTGAGCGCCAGCTTCGCAGCCATCCGAGCACGACTTACAAACGGCAGACTGGAAGCCCTGGTCAATAACGCCGGGATTTCGCCGAAGGACGCGGACCGCAATCGGCTCGACTTCATCGATACCGACTATCCGGTGTGGCTCGACGTATTCAACGTCAATCTATTCTCTGTCGCCATGCTGACCCAGGGGCTCGCCGATCTGTTGGAAGCCGGGAACGGTTCGGTGATCAACGTGACGTCGATCGCCGGCTCGCGGGTTCACCCCTTCGCTGGCGCAGCCTATGCCTGCTCCAAGGCGGCCCTGTCGGCGCTGACCCGGGAAATGGCACGTGATCTCGGCACACGCGGCATCCGCGTCAACGCCATAGCGCCGGGCGAGATCAACACCTCGATCTTGTCGCCGGGCACGGACAAGATCGTCGAACGCGACATTCCGCTGCGGCGGCTGGGCACCCCCGAAGAAGTGGCGGAAATCATCCGGTTCCTGTGCAGCGACGAGGCGTCCTATGTCCACGGCACGGAAGTACAGATCAACGGTGGGCAGCACGTCTGAGGTCATGACGATGGATGGATTTGCAGAACTTGGCGCCTTGTTCGATACCCCCGCCCCCACCGTCTCCACTGATGAGGCAAGCATCCTCGCGCTCGAGATCTTTGGCATCGACGCAACCGCCACCCCGCTGGACGGCGAACGCGATCGCAACTTCCGCCTGCGCTCGGCGGCGGGCGGCGACCATGTGCTGAAGATCAGCAACGTCGCTGAAGATCCCGCCGTGATCGACTTCCAGACGTCGGCTCTGCTGCATATCGCCGACGTCAACGCCGTCGTCCCGGTCCCCAGGCTGGTGCGCAACCTTGACGGCGCGGCGCAGACCATTCTGACCCTCGACGACGGGCCGCACGTGATGCGCCTGTTCCACTACATGTCGGGCACCCCATTCCACCGGATCATACCCGGGCCGACATTGCTCCACGACCTTGGTCGCCGGATGGCCGAGGTCGGATCGGCATTGAGCGGGTTCTCCCATCCCGCCTCCCGCCACGACCTCCTCTGGGACATCAAGCACGCCCATCGTACCCGACCGTTGCTCGTCCATATCGAGGATCGGGCGCATCGAGCACTGATCGCCTCGATCCTCGATCATTTCGAAGCCGAGGTGGCTCCGGCCCTGCCGCACCTGCGCGCCCAGATCATTCACAATGATTGCAATCCACACAACGTTCTGGTCGATCCCAACGACCATGATCGGATCGCCGGCATCCTCGACTTCGGTGACATGGTGTTGTCGCCATTGATCAATGATCTCGCGGTCGCCACCTCCTACCACCTGTCGACCAGCGACGATCCGTTGGTCGGCGCAGCACCGCTGATCGCCGGCTATCATGCGACGGTGCCGTTGTTGCCGGAGGAACTCGAGGTGCTCTTCGATCTGATCGCCGCCCGCCTGGCGATCCGCGTCATCATCGCCGGCTGGCGGGCCGGCGTTCAACCAGAGAATCGAGACTATATTCTGCGCAACGACCGCCAATGCTGGGAAGCGCTGCACCATCTCACCACCTGCTCGCGGCGGAAGACGAGGGCCTATCTGGGTGAGCTATGTGGCGCGGAGGCGATTGTATGACCAGCCCCGACCAGGCGACGGACCCGGCCGAGCGTCGAGACTCCTTGATCCAGCGGCGACAACGGCTGCTGGGGCCAGCCTATCGGCTATTCTATGAGGAGCCAGTCGAGATCGTGCGCGGTCAGGGCGCATGGCTCTACGACGCGCAAGGACGCCCTTTCCTCGACGCCTACAACAATGTCGCGGTCGCGGGGCACTGCCATCCCGGCGTGGTCGAAGCGATCGCACGGCAATCGGCGGTTCTCAACACCCACACGCGCTATCTCCATCCCGGCATCCTCGACTATGCCGAACGCATATTGGCTCACTTCCCGGCCGAACTCGGCCACCTGATGCTCACCTGCACCGGCAGCGAGGCCAACGATCTGGCGCTGCGCGTGGCGCGCGCCGCCACCGGCGGCACCGGGGTGATCATCACCGCGTGGGCCTACCACGGCACGTCGGAGGCGACCGCCGCCCTTTCGCCATCGCTCGGGGCCGGTTGGCGCCGCCCCGACCACGTACGCCTGATCCCGCCGCCCGACACCCGTCGTGGCGAGAAGGCCGGCGCCGCCTTCGCCGCCGCCGTTCGCGCCGCCGTCGCCGATCTGCGGGATCACGGCATTCGCCCGGCAGCGCTACTGGTCGACACAATCTTCTCAAGCGATGGCGTCTTCGCCCATCCGAATGGGTTGTTGCACGAAGCAGTCGACGCCATACACGCGGCCGGGGGGCTGTTCATCGCCGACGAGGTCCAGCCGGGCTTCGGCCGCAGCGGTGATGCCTGGTGGGGGTTCCAGAACCACGGCGTTGTGCCGGACATGGTGACGCTGGGCAAACCGATGGGCAACGGTCACCCGATGGCGGGGATGGTAGCGAGGCCCGAGGTCCTCGAGCCCTTCGGCAAGTCGACGCGCTATTTCAACACGTTCGGCGGCAATCCCGTCGCCTGTGCTGCCGGCATGGCGGTGCTGACGGCCATCGAGAGCGAGGATCTCATCGGCAATGCCGCGCGCGTTGGGCTCCATCTCCAGACCCGTCTGCGCGATCTCGCCCGCGGCACGCCCCTGATTGGCGACGTGCGTGGACGCGGGCTGTTCATCGGCGTCGAACTCCTGACCGATGACGCCGCCCGCAGGCCAGCAACCGCCACGACCACTGCGGTGGTCAACGGCTTGCGCCGACGCGGCGTGCTCATCGGAGCCAGCGGGCCGGCAGGCAATGTTCTGAAGATCCGCCCGCCCCTGGTGTTCTCACAGGCCGACGCCGATTTTCTCATCGACCGACTGCGCGATACGCTTACCGAACTCTGACAGGAATGCGCCATGACCCACCTGTGCTTCCAATCCGCCACGGTCCTGGCGGCCGCCCTGCGCAACCGCGAGATCGGGGCGCGTGAGTTGCTCGATCAGTATCTGGCCCGGGCGGAACGTCTTGATCCCTCGATCAATGCCATCTGTGCCTACGACATTGAGGTCGCCAGGGCGCGTGCCGATGCAGCCGACGCCGCCACCGCGCGCGGCACGAGTTGGGGCCCGCTGCACGGCCTGCCGATGACGGTCAAGGAATCCTTCGATGCTGTCGGCATGCCGACGACCTGGGGCATTCCGGAACTGCGCGACAGTCTGCCGACGCAGGATTCCAACGTGGTGCGTCGGCTCAAGGCGGCCGGCGCAGTGATCTTCGGCAAGACCAACGTGCCGTTGCATCTCGCCGATACCCAGACCTTCAACGCCATCTACGGCACCACCAACAATCCCTGGGATCTGACGCGGACGCCCGGCGGCTCCTCCGGTGGCTCCGCCGCCGCGCTGGCGGCCGGCCTGACCGGCTTCGAAGTCGGCAGCGATATCGGCGGTTCGATCCGCTATCCGGCCCACTTCTGCGGCGTCTGGGGCCACAAGCCGACCTGGGGTCTCGTCAGCCCGCGCGGACAGGCGTTGGCCGGTCGCGTCAGCACCGGCGACATCGCCGTGGTCGGACCTCTCGGCCGGAGCGCAGAGGATCTCGCCCTGGGACTGGACATCCTCGCCGGACCAGACGCCATCGACGGTCGGGGTTGGCGGCTCGATCTGCCGGCGCCGCGCCAGCGCCGTCTGGCAGACTACCGCGTGGCGGTGATGCTCGACGATCCCAATTCCGAGGTCGACGCCAATGTCGCCGGGGCGATCGATGCCGTGGCCGACTTCCTCGCCAGCCAGGGAGCGACCGTCGACCGTCGGGCACGCCCGGACATCGACACCCGCGAGGCGCAGCGTCTCTACATGCTTCTGGTGCGCAGCACCACGGCAGCGCGGATGCAGACCGAGGAGGGATTCGCACTCAACTCGGCGATCGTCGCCGGCCTCGATCCGTCGGATCAGAGCCACTATGCCCGACACATGCGCGGCATGACCTTGTCACACCGCGATTGGCTCATCGCCAACGAAGCCCGGCATAAGATGCGGCTGGCCTGGGACGCGTTCTTCCGCGACTGGGATGTGCTGTTGCTGCCGCCCTCGGCATCACCCGCCTATCTCCACACGCAGGAAGGCGAGCGGTGGGTGCGTGGACTGGCGGTGAACGGGCGAGAGGTAGCCATGCTCGATCAGACCTTCTGGGCTGGCTTCACCGGCATGTGCCTCCTACCGTCGACCGTCGCACCGATCGGCACCAGCGCCGGCGGGCTGCCGGTCGGGGTGCAGATCGCCGGAGCGCAATACGACGACCGGACCACCATCGACTTCGCCCGCCTTCTTGAGCAGGAATGGCGCGGCTTCGTTGCCCCGCCCGGCTTCGAATGAGCACGTCGGTTCACCGGGCGCCCCGGTAGGCAATCCGGTTCGAGCAGGACATGGCCCCATGCCAGCCGGAGCGGCTCGACACGCCCCGGCCATGCCCCTTAGCTTCGATGATCGATGCTCCTATCGAATGAGATGGCAATGGATGACGTCAAAGCCGAAAGCCAAGCAATTCTCGCCGCAGCGCATCGTCTGCGAAAAGCCCGCTCGTCCCTGCGCAATCAGCTCGACAAGATCGACTATAATATTTTACTGACCCTCCAAGCCAATGGCCGCATCACGAACAGAGAATTGGCGAGCAAGGTCAATCTCTCGGCGAGCCCGTGTCTCGAGCGCGTCAAACGCCTGGAAAAGATCGGTCTGATCAAAGGTTACCGAGCAGATGTCGCGATTGAGCTGCTGTTCGAGCACATCTTCTGCTATGTCGAAATCACGTTGAAGAACCAACGGCGAGAAGACTTTCTCCATTTTGAAAACCACATTCTCGGCGTACCCGAGGTGCTCGATTGCTGTCTCGTCAGCGGCAATTACGACTACATCATCAAGATGGTCGCGACGGATCTTGAGCATTTCCACGCCATCATGGATTCTCTGCATATGGCGGACATCGGCATCGCCAAGAATTTCACCTACGTCTCGATCAAGAACGTCAAGCAGAGCAACCCCTATCCGATCTCGGTATTGGCCGAATCGCTCACGTGACGGGGTACGCGGAATTTCATTCTGCCGGCGCCGAGAGATTCAGGATGTTTCCGTTTCTCTCTTCCGATCAACAAGAGAACATTCGGGCAGTCCCGGCCTATTATTAGAAGTTCGTTGCCAGAGGAGGCGGAACGATCATTCACGGTCGGATCGCAAGGTCAGGCCTTCGAGCGGGGACAGCAATGAATTTCAGATACATCTACACTGCGATTGCCCTTTCGACGGCACTGCTGTCGAGCACGACACCATCATCTGCCGGGAAGAAAGATGACACGCTACGCATAGCGTTCACCTACACTCTCGAAAATGCCGACTTCTATTTCAATTCTGCGCGTGAAGGGGTGATCCTGTCGCGTCATGTATGGGACACGTTGATCGAGCGCGATCCCGACACGTTCCAATATCGCCCGGGTCTCGCCACCGCTTGGCGATGGGTCGACGATACCACGCTCGAATTCACGCTGCGCCAGGGCGTCAAATTTCACGACGGCACCACGCTGTCGGCTGAGGACGTGGCCTTCACGCTGAACTTCATCATCAAACCGACGAGCGGTGTCAAAACCCCCAGCAACTCCAAATGGATCAAGGAGGCCGTCGTCGTCGATACCCAGACGGTGCGGATTAAGCTGAAGGAGCCATTTGCCGCCGCCCTCGAATATGTCGCCAGTGTGCTGCCGATCTATCCCAAGGCCTATTACGAGAAGGTCGGGCCGAAGGGCATGGGCGAGGCGCCGATCGGCACCGGCCCCTATCGGGTGACCAAGGTGGTTCAGGGCCGCGAGTACCAGCTCGAGGCCTTCGCCGATTATTATGCTGATAGCCCGAAGGGCAAACCCGCGATCGGCAAGATCCAGTTCCGGGTACTGCCCGACACTTCAACCCAGATCGCCGAGTTGATGGGCAACGGGCTCGACCTGATCCTGCGCGTGTCGCCCGATCAGCGCGAGGACATCAGCCGCCTCCCCGGCTTCAAGACCATTGCCGCCGAGACCATGCGTGTTGCCTATCTCGGCTTCGACGTTACCGGCCGATCCAATAAGCCACTGACGGACATCCGCGTGCGTCAGGCGATCGCCCATGCCGTCGATCGCCGCAACATCGTCAAGAACCTGGTGCGCACGCCGTCATCGGTTCTCGACACGCCGTGTTTCCCGACCCAGTTCGGTTGCGACGTCAAGGCCACGACGAAATACGATTACGACCCGGCCAAGGCGCGGCAACTGCTGGCCGAGGCCGGTTTGCCCAAGGGCTTCGCAATCGAGCTCTACAGCTTCGAGACCAAGGACTGGGCCGAAGCGGTGGGCAACGACCTTGCAGCGGTGGGGATCAAGACCAAGTTCATGCCGATGACCTATTTCGCCCTGCGCGACAAGGTCCGCGAGGGTGCCGCTCCTCTCAGCCTGATGACCTGGGGTTCCTACGGCATCAACGATGCCTCCGCGATCCTCAACGTGTTCTTCACCGGCACGCCCGACGACGTCACGCACGATGCCAAATTGAAGGACCTGCTCGACGGCGCCAGTGCCACGAACAACACCGAACTGCGCAAGAAGAATTACGACGAGTCACTCGGGATCATCACAGGCAACGCCTATTGGCTGCCACTTTGGACGCTGGTCACCAACTACGCATTCGTCGCCGATCTGGACTTCAATGTATCGAAGGACGAAGTGCCGCGCTTCTATCTCAGCCGGTGGAAATGAAATGCGCGCAGCCGGGTGACAGAACATGTTTGTCTTCGCACTGAAACGGGTCGCCCTGGCCCTCATGGTGGCGCTGTTCGTATCGTCTCTCGTCTTCACGCTGACCAATGCCGCGGCCGATCCGGCCTCGGCTTTGGCTGGCGAGGGTGCGCAAGAGAGTGACATTCAGGCCATCCGCATCCAGTACGGGTTCGATCGCCCGCTGGTCGAGCAATATGTCGCGTGGATCAGCAAGGCGCTGCAGGGTGACCTGGGCCAATCCTATCGGATGCAGCGGCCGACGGCCGAGTTGCTCGCCGAGCGGTTGCCGATAACGCTGCAACTCGGCCTGTCGGCGCTGATCTTCGCGGTGTCGCTCGGCATTCCGCTTGGCGTCTTCGCCGCCACCCGGCCCAATTCCTGGATCGACCGCCTCGCGCTGTCGATCTCGGTGGTCGGGCAGGCGATGCCGACGTTTTGGTTCGCCCTGCTGATGATCCTGGTGTTTGGCGTCAATTTGCGTTGGCTGCCGATCTCCGGTTCGGGCGACTGGACCCACCTGGTGATGCCATCGATCGCTCTGGGTTACTACGCCACGCCGGCGATCATGCGTCTGACCCGCGCCGGGATGATCGACGCGCTCGGGTCGGACTACATCCGAACGGCGCGCGCAAAGGGCCTGTTGCGGCCGGCCATCCTGTTCAAGCATGCATTGCGCAACGCGCTGGTCCCCGTGGTGTCGCTGGCGGCAGTGCAGTTCGGCTTCATGC
>CALRNP020000026.1:0-33948 GCA_943369575.1 Azorhizobium sp. AG788
CCCCCCCCCCCGCCGGGGACACGCGCACGACGCGCAGCGCGAAGTGTCCACATCCGGCTAGACAGGTCACAATTTCGTGGTATCCGGCACTGCCCGGACAGACATTCCGCGCGGAAAGAGGCTTTTCATGTTCCCGACGCCGAAGCCCGCACTGACGCCCAACACCTATGCCTATGAATCCGAACCCATGGTGAAGCCCACCGGGTTCCGGGAGTACGACGCCCGCTGGTTGTTCCAGAAGGAAATCAACCTCATGGGCATCCAGGCGCTGGGCATGGGGCTCGGCACGCTGATGCATGAGATGGGCATCAAGCCCGAAATCGTCACCGGACACGATTTCCGCGGCTATTCCTCGTCCATCAAGTACGCCCTGGTCTCCGGCCTGATGGCCGCCGGCATCAAGGTGCACGACATCGGCCTCGCCATGTCGCCCATGGCCTATTTCGCCCAGTTCGCGCTGGACGTGCCCGCGGTGGCCATGGTCACCGCCTCGCACAATGACAATGGCTGGACCGGCGTGAAGATGGGCGTCAACCGCCCCCTCACCTTCGGCCCCGACGAGATGACCCGCCTCAAGGACATCGTGCTCGGCGCCAAGTTCGACCTGCGCGGCGGCGGCGCCTATCATTTCGTGGCGGATTTCCCGGAAATCTACTTCAAGGACCTCACCAACCGGGCCAAGCTCAAGCACCCCATCAAAGCGGTGGTGGCCTGCGGCAACGGCACGGCGGGCGCCTTCGCCCCGCGCATTCTGGAGGCGCTGGGCGTCGAGGTGGTGCCGCTGGATACCGAGCTCGACCACTCTTTCCCCAAGTACAATCCCAACCCCGAAGACATGGAAATGCTCCATGCCATGCGTGACGCGGTGCTGGCCTCCGGCGCCGACGTGGCTTTGGGCTTCGACGGCGACGGCGACCGCTGCGGCGTGGTGGACAATGAGGGCGAGGAGATCTTCGCCGACAAGATGGGCGTGATGCTGGCCCGCGATCTGGCCAAGATCTATCCCAACCCCACCATCGTGGTGGATGTGAAGTCCACCGGCCTGTTCGCCACCGACCCCGAGCTGATCAAGCTGGGCGTGAAGGCGGACTATTGGAAGACCGGCCATTCCTACATGAAGCGCCGGGTCAACGAGACCGGCGCTTTGGTGGGCTTCGAGAAGTCCGGCCACTATTTCTTCAACGCCCCCATCGGGCGCGGCTACGACGACGGCCTGGTCTCGGCCATCGCCGTGCTGGACATGCTGGACCGCAATCCGGGCAAGAAGCTCTCGGAATTGCGTCTTGCGCTGCCCAAGACCTGGTCCTCGCCCACCATGTCGCCCCACTGCGCCGACGAGGCCAAGTACGGCATCGTCGAGCAGGTGGTGAAGCACTATGAGAAGCTTCAGGCCGACGGCACCAAGGTGACGGGTCAGGCGATCCGCGATCTGGTGACGGTGAACGGCGTGCGCGTCACCACCGAGGACGGCTCCTGGGGACTGGTGCGCGCCTCCTCCAATAAGCCGGAACTGGTGGTGGTGGTGGAAAGCCCGGTCTCGGAAGCCCGCATGCGCGAGATGTTCCAGGAGATCGACAGCGTGCTGCGCACCCACCCGGAAGTGGGCGCCTACAACCAGACCATCTGAGCCCCCATAGCGTCCGAGGCCCCGCGCGCCGTCGTCTGCGCGTCACGGCCCGGTTCTAGGTTCCAGCCCGCGCACGGTCTCACACCGTGCGCGGGCTGTTCTTTTTGCTGGCCCGCGCTCTTATTTCCGTCGAGGTCCAGATGTCGCGCCTATCCCATCTTCTGCTGGCAACGGCGCTGCCCATGGTGGTGGCCCTGCCCATCGGCGCAGCCCTCAATGCCCGGGCGCAGAGCCCGGCAGCGGCGGCGCCCGCCGTTGAAGTGATGAAGATGCCACCGCTGCCGCTGGCCAAAGTGGCCGTGCCCGATGGCAAGACGCTGGATCTCAATATTGGCCTCGGCTCTGGTGCCTTCCGCAGCACGGTGGACGAGCAGGGGGTCATCTGGTCCATCACCGACCGCGGCCCGAACATCGATTGCGCCGACGCCAAAGAGCTGACCGGGCGCTCCACCGCCGAGATGTGCGCCGGCGACGCCACGGGGAAGATCTTCCCCATGCCGGCCTTCACGCCCACCCTCTACAAGCTGCGGCTCACCCCTGCCGGCGCGGTGGAAGTCCTGACGGCCCTGCCGCTGAAGGGCACCTCCGGCAAGCCCATCACCGGCCTGCCCAATCCCCTCACCCATGCCACCACCGAAGTTGCCTACGGCATCGACGGCAAGGCCATCGCCCCCGATCCCTCCGGCCTCGACACCGAGGCGGTGGTGCGTCTGGCGGACGGCACTTTCTGGCTGGCAGAGGAATATGGCCCCTCTTTGGTGGAAGTGGCCCCCGATGGCACCATTCGCCGCCGCCTGGTGCCGGCGGGCGTGGAAGCGGACCTCGCCAAGGCGGACTATCCCGTGGACGGCATCCTGCCGGCCATCCTGGCCCGGCGGCAGATCAACCGCGGCATCGAGAATCTCGCCCTCTCCCCCGACGGCGCCTTCCTCTATGTGCTGATGCAGAGCCCGCTGGCCAATCCCGATGCGGCGGCCTTCCGGCAATCGCCGCTGGCCCGGCTGGTGAAGGTGGAGCGCGCCACCGGCAAGGTGGTGGGCGAATATCTCTATGGGGAAGACGACCCCACCACCTTCCGCTCCGACAATGCCCGGAAGCCGCAGAAGCAGTCCGACGTGCGCATGAGCGACATGGTGGCGGTGGGCACCGATCGGCTGATCGTGCTGGAGCGCATCTCCAAGACCACCAAGCTCTATCTGGTCGATCTGAAGGATGCGGTGCCTGTGCCCGCCGCCTTTGACGATCCCAAGGCCAGCCCGGCGCTGGAGCAACTCCATGCCGACCAGTTCGCTGCCAACGGCCTGAAGCCGTTGGCCAAGACGCTGATCCTCGACAGCGACGATCTGAAGGACATGCCGTCCAAGATCGAATCTGTGGCGGTGCTCTCCGACCGGGATCTGGTGTTGGTCACCGACAGCGATTTCGGCATCGACGGCGCCACCACCCAGGTGCTGCGCCTGCGCTTCCCCACGCCCGTCTTACGCTGATCCTGCCGCCCGACGACAAACGCCCCGGCCATGCCGGGGCGTTCATTCGGGAGACGACCCGTGTGCCTATTCAGCCGCAGCCGGCGCCAGGGCCGGCGCCCGGCCCAGCTTCACCGCCCACAGTGCGGTGAGCATAGCGGCCAGCGGCACCAAGGCCGCCACCAGCGGGATGAAGCCCAGCCCCGGCCCGAAATCGATCACCATGCCGCCCAGCCAGGCGCCGATGGCATTGCCCAGGTTGAAGGCGGCGATGTTGAAGCTGGAGGCGAGGCTCTGGCCGGCGCCCTGCGCCTTCTCCAGCACCCACATCTGCAAGGGGGCCACGGTCGCGAAGGCCACCGCGCCCAAAAGGCCCACCAGGGCCACCGCCGCGATGGCATTGTGCAGGCCGAAGGTCAGGCCCGCCAGCACCACCGAGAGAGCGGCCAAGGTGGCGAACACCGTGGGCACCAGCTTCCAGTCCGCCAGCCGCCCACCGGCCAGATTGCCCACCACCAGCCCGGCGCCGAACACCAGCAGGATCGGCGACACCGCCGATTCCGAAAATCCGGTGATCTCGGTGAGCATGGGGGCGATATAGGTGAAGGCCGCGAACACCCCCACCCAGCTCAGCACCGTGGTGGCGAGGCCCAGCAGCAGCGGCGCGCGGGTGAGCACCGCCAGATCATGCTTCAGGCTGGTCTTCTCCATGGGGGCGTTCGACTTCGGCACCAGCAGCGCGATCACCGCGAAAGCGGCCACTCCGACCACCGTCACCGCCCAGAAGGTGGAGCGCCAGCCATAATGCTGGCCCAGCCAGGTGCCGAACGGCACGCCGAGGATGTTCGCCACCGTCAGGCCGGTGAACATGATGGCGATGGCCGAGGCCTTCTTGTTGGCCGGGACCAAGCCGGTGGCCACCACCGAGCCGACGCCG
Source organism: Azorhizobium sp. AG788 (assembly GCA_943369575.1). Lineage (GTDB taxonomy): Bacteria > Pseudomonadota > Alphaproteobacteria > Rhizobiales > Xanthobacteraceae > Azorhizobium. The sequence goes on from CALRNP020000026.1 coordinate 4,031, forward strand.
AAGAAGGTGGCGTGGGCAAAGGCGGTGAGCACGCGCGCGGCCATCAAGGTGGCATAGTCCGGCGCCAAGGCGCAGGCGGCATTGCCGATGGTGAACACCGCCATCAGCCCCAGCAGCACCGCCTTGCGCGGCCAGCGGGCGGTGAGGATGGTCAGCACCGGCGCGCCCACCACGACCCCCAGCGCATAGCCGGAAATCAGCAGGCCGGCGGAAGACAGCGTGACCTTGAGGTCCGCGCTCACCTCCAGCAGCAGGCCCATGATGACGAATTCGGTGACGCCGATGCCGAAGGCACCGGCGGTCAGGGCGTAGAGGGCAAGGGGCATGGTCGATCCATTCGCATGGGAGAGCGGCGCATGCCGCGTTGCAGCGAAAATGGACGGTGCCACGGGCTTGAACTAGATTGCTTGAACGAAAAGCATCTTTGAATTGAAGTCATCATGGCCCGCCTCGACGTCAATCGCTCCGGCGAGATGGAAGTGTTCGTAAAGGTGGTGGAGGAGGCCGGCTTTTCCGCCGCCGCCCGCGCCTTCCGCATGACCCCCTCCGCCGTCAGCAAGCTGGTCTCGCGCCTGGAGGCGCGCCTCGGCGCCCGGCTGGTGAACCGCTCCACCCGCCGCCTCCAGCTCACCCCGGAGGGCCTTGCCTTCCACGAACACGCCGTGCGCCTTCTGGCCGACCTCGACGAGGCGGAGCGCAGCGTCGCCGGCAGCGAAGCGCCGCGCGGGCATCTGCGGGTGAATGCCAACGTGCCGTTCGGCACGCTCTATCTCGCCCCGGCGCTGGGGGAATTCCTGGCGCGCTATCCCGGCATCTCCCTGGATGTGGTGCTCACCGACAAGGTGGTGGACCTGATGGAGGAGCGCATGGATGTGGCGGTGCGCGCCGGGCCGCTGAAAAGCTCCCAGCTCGTGGCCCGCAAGCTCGGCGAGACCCGGCAGGTCATCGTCGCCGCACCCGCCTATCTGGACCGCATGGGCCTGCCGCGGCGCCCCGCCGACCTCGATCAGCACAATCGCATCGGCTTCTGCTATCTGCGGCAGATCGAAGGATGGCCGCTGTTGGGCGAACGGGAGGGCGAGCGTCTCACCTTCCGCCCCGAGGGCAATGCCATGGCGAGCGATGGCGAAGCCTTGCGCCATCTGGTGCTGGGGGGCGTGGGCATGGCCCGTTTCGGCATGTTCCACGTGGCCGCCGACATCGCCGCCGGCCGGCTGGTGCCGGTGCTGGAAGACTTCAACCCCGGCGACCTGGAACCCACCCACGCGGTCTATCTCGGCCAGGGCGGGCACATGCCGGCGCGGGTGCGGGCCTATCTGGATTTTCTGGTGGCGGAGGTGGCACCGCGCTTCGCGCAGGCGGGCGGCGCTGATCCGCGGGCGCTGGCGCGCGGCGCGCAATTGTAAAGGCGGCCGAGGACAGGCCCCGGCCGCACCGGCTCAGGCCGAGCGCTTCATTTCATCGCTGGCGGCGATCAGATCGGCCAGCGAGGGCTTTTCCGCCCGCGCGCCAGTGGGGCTGATGAGGCCGCGGGCGCCGGTGAGGGCGCCGCGCTTCAATTCCACCGCCAGCAGGCGGGCGGGATCGAATGGGCCGGGCATCCACAGGCCGGCGGTCTTCGCCGACGAGAAGCCGAAGCGCTCATAATAAGGCGCATCGCCCACCAGCAGCACCGCCGCATGGCCCAGCATGCCGGCGCGATCCAGCGCCGCATGCATCATGGCGCCACCGAGCCCGCGATCGCGGAACCAGGGGTGTACCGCCAGCGGGCCGAGCAGCAGCGCCGGCCGGCCAGGACCGGCGGAGACATGCCACAGGCGCACCGTCGCGACCATGCGACCGTCGGGACCATGGGCGGCCAGCGCCAGCCCGTCGGCCGGCAGACGGCCTTCGCGGATCAGCTCCGACGCCTTCTCGAACCGCTGCGGCATGCACAGGTCCAGCAGGGCCTCGCGCGCGGCGGCCTCTTCCCATGTTTCAGCAACAATCTCAGTCATCAGCACCTCCTGTGCCACAACCGTCGGCCGAAAGACGCCCATCCGGCGGAGCTACGCTCTGCCGGGCCCAAAGGCCCAAGGGACTCCCAAGGAAAGTCCAAGGATGGAAGCGGAAGAGAGGGGACCCGCCCCTCAGGACATCAGGGTTGAAACCACCCGTGCGGCGCGGACAGGATGCCGCGCGCCGTTGGCGCCTCGCCCGGAACCGTCAGCCCGCAGGCCGACGCGCCCCTCAGATCACGTAGGACTTCAGCGGCGGGAAGCCGTTGAACGCCACCGCCGAATAGGTGGTGGTGTAGGCCCCGCAGGCCTCGATCAGCACCTTGTCGCCGATGGAGAGCGACAGCGGCAGATGCACCGGGGTCTTCTCATACATGACGTCGGCGGAATCGCAGGTGGGGCCGGCCAGCACGCAGGGCGCGGTGTCGTCACCGTCGCGCGGGGTGCGCAGCGGATAGCGGATCGCCTCATCCATGGTCTCGGCCAGGCCGCCGAACTTGCCAATGTCCAGATAGACCCACCGCATGGTGTCGGTTTCGGCCTTCTTGGAGATCAGCACCACCTCGGTCTCGATCATCCCGGCATTGCCGACCATGCCGCGACCGGGCTCCATGATGGTCTCCGGGATCGCATTGCCGAAGTGGCGGCGCAGCGAATCGAAGATGGCGTCGCCATAGGCCTTGGCCACCGGCACGTCCTGGAGATACTTGGTGGGGAAGCCCCCGCCCAGATTGACCATGGACAGCGAGATGCCGCGCTCGGCGCACTCGCGGAAGATGCCGGCCGCAGAGGCGAGCGCCTGATCCCAGGCATGCACATTCTTCTGCTGCGAACCGACGTGGAACGACACGCCATAAGGGCTGAGGCCCAGGCGGTGGGCATGCTCCAGCACGTCGGGCGCCATCTCGGGCACGCAGCCGAACTTGCGGGACAGCGGCCATTCGGCGCCGGCCCCGTCGCACAGGATGCGGCAGAACACTTTCGCGCGCGGGGCGACGCGGCCGATCTTCTCGACCTCTTCGTAGCAATCCACCGCGAACAGGCGCACGCCCAGCTTGAAGGCGCGCTCAATGTCGCGCTCCTTCTTGATGGTGTTGCCGAAGGAGATGCGGTCCGGCGTGGCGCCGGCGGCTAGCACCATCTCGATTTCCTGCACGGAGGCCGCGTCAAAGCACGAGCCCAGCTCCGCCAGCGCCTTCAGAATGGCGGCATCGGGATTGGCCTTGACCGCATAGAACACGCGGGTGTCCGGCAATGCGCGCGCGAAGGCGGCATAGTTGGCACGGACGATATCGAGATCCACAACGACGCACGGACCATCTTCGCGTCGGGTCTTAAGAAATTCGCGGATGCGATCGGTCATGGTAACCTCCCGTGACCTTGAAGCCTCGTGAAGTGCGGCTTCCCGCACGACGACAGTCAGGCGGAGCGCGACAATATCGTCGCGTTCCGGGACACGCGCTCGAGCAGCACGAAGGCGTTGTGGACGCGCCTTGTCCTGCCGGGCCGTGCCCGCTTCGCCGGATTCTCACCGGCCGCATATCGCGCCGAGCGGCATCGAACCGGCCACGCAGCCAAAGGCCGAGCGGAAGGCTCATACGATGCGCACGATTGGAAAGGGGTTACCTCTCCGCACGGCCGGCAAGATGTAGTGCCTCTTCAGTAACGCCGACCTTTGGAGGGCCAACAGAGACCAAAAAAGCCCGCTACGTCGTTGCTTCAAGTCACGTCCCCTGCTGAGAGCAGGGTGGGCCGGTTCCCTCCGGCTACCGATCGTCCTGGCGGCTTTCCGGCCTCTTGTCCGGACTTCCGCCGATCGGCACGCAACCACAGGCACGTGCGAAATTGGGCAAGGGCGGATTTAGGGAAAATCGCCCGCCTTCGCAAGCGGCAATTTCAGGGCAACGGCTCCAATTTGGAGCTTATTTCGCGAGCCGGCTGATTATTTTCGCGTCACCCTCGCCAGGAATCGCGCAAAACCGCCATTTCCGGGGTGCTACCGCCACGCAAACCGTCATAATCCTGTCATTCCATGCGTCCGGGCATGGCGGCCCCGCGCAAGGCACAGTCCTCCGGGGGCATGCCGCGAGACGTGCCGAACAGGGCGCACGCGATTCGCGCCAACCCTGACGCCTGCTGGGTCTTGCATGCCTTTTCATCTCGCGCGCCGGCTTTGCCCATCCGCACGCCCGCCCCGCGTTGGATCGCCGCGCGACCAGGGCGACCCTTGATCGAGCGCAAGGGAGGGCGCAAGGTGATGGTCTAGGATTAGTCCAGTTCGCGTTCACGCTCCGCCCCCGGATCTCGAATGAATTACGATCAATTCTTTACCGATGCCGTCGATGCCCTGCGCAAGGAGCGTCGTTACCGTACCTTCGCCGATATCGAGCGGAATGCGGAACGCTTCCCCCGCGCCACCTGGCATTCGCCGGGCGGCCCGCGCGAGATCACGGTGTGGTGCTCCAACGACTATCTCGGCATGGGCAGCCATCCGGCGGTGGTGGAAGCCATGCGCGAGACGGCGCTGAAGCGCGGCGCTGGCGCCGGCGGCACCCGCAACATCTCCGGCAACAGCCATGAGATCGTGCTCCTGGAACGCGAGCTGGCGGACCTGCACGGCAAGGACGCGGGCCTCGTCTTCACCTCCGGCTATGTCTCCAACGAGACCGGCATCTCCACCATCGTCAAGCTGATCCCCGATTGCGTGGTGATCTCGGACGAGCTGAACCACAATTCCATGATCGCCGGCGTGCGCATGGGTGGCCGGCAGAAGGCGATCTTCCGTCATAACGATCTCGACCATCTGGAAGAGCTGCTCCAGGCCGCCGGCAACCGGCCCAAGCTCATCGTGTTCGAGAGCGTCTATTCCATGGACGGCGATATTGCCCCCATCGCCGCCATCTGCGATCTGGCCGAGCGCTACGGCGCCATGACCTATCTAGATGAAGTCCACGCGGTGGGCATGTACGGCCCGCGCGGCGCCGGCGTTGCCGAGCGCGACGGCGTCATGGATCGGGTCGATGTGATCGAGGGCACCCTGGGCAAGGCGTTCGGCGTCGTGGGTGGCTATCTCACCGGCAGCCGGGTGGTGATGGATGCGGTGCGCTCCTATGCGCCCGGCTTCATCTTCACCACCGCTCTGCCCCCGGCCATCGCCGCCGCTGCCACCGCCTCGGTGCGGCATCTGAAGAATTCGACCAAGGAACGCGAAGGCCAGCGCGCCCAGGTGGCCAAGGTCAAGGCCGCGCTCGCTGCCGCCGGCCTGCCGCAGATGGAAACGCCCACCCACATCATCCCGATCATGGTCGGCGACGCCAAGGCCTGCAAAGCCGCCTGCGACGTGCTGCTGACCGAGCATTCCATCTATATCCAGCCGATCAACTATCCCACGGTGCCGCGCGGCACCGAGCGGCTGCGCATCACCCCGACCCCGTTCCACAATGACGCGCTCATCGCGCAATTGGCGGAAGCGCTCACCGATGTGTGGGCGCGTCTCGACCTGCCGCGCGTGCGCGATGTGCCCTTCGATCGGCGCGCGGTGGCCATGGGCGCGGCCCCCATCGCCATGCCGGTAGCCGGCGGCTGATCGCCGCCGCCCTGCCCTGACAAGCCCGGGCTGGTCCCGGGCTTTTTCATGTCCGGATCATCGTCCTGGAGGATCGGATGGCATCATCGCCCCACCCCTGCGCAACGGGCGTGCCGCCCCTAGAGGCGGCCCACCGCACGCCGCGCCCGCATGGCTGCCGCTCGATGTCGACTGCGGCACTGCTGGCCGTTCTCGCCGCGCCGCTGGCGCCCCTGCCGGCCGCAGCGGCGGGCAGCGGCGACGGCCCCTCATTCTCCTGCACGGCGGCCAAATCGGCGGCGGAGAAGGCCATCTGCGCCGATCCCGCTCTGGCCGCCTTGGATCGCCGCATGGCCAACGCTTACGCCAAGGCCTTGGCGGCGCTCGATACCGACGGCCGCACCGCTCTGCGCGCCGACCAGCGCTTCTTTCTGGAAGTGCGCGATATCCAGATGACGCAGGCCAAGCCCGAGGATTACGACCTTAAGGGCGACATGCAGTCCCGCGCGGCAATCCTGGAGGCCATCGCACCGGCGGCCCGCGCCGGCTGGGGCGGGAGTTGGGTCAACACATCAGGCCAAATCGTCGTCACCCCGGCCGGGAACGGCAGCTTCGAGGTGAGTATCTCCACCGTGCAGCCCTACCCCAGCTATCCGGTGTGCGACCTGACCGCTACCGGCCGGCCGGCGGGCGACGGACTGGTGGTGGGTGGCAGCCCGGCGGAGCGCAAGGCCAACGAGGGCTGGACGGTCACCCTCACGCGCAAGGGCATGGTGCTGACCGCCGAATTGGTGCGCCCGAAAACCACGGATGCCGGCGTCCCGCCCTTCTGCGGCTATCGCACCTCCATCGACGGCACGTTTCTGCCGATGAAGCCGGGTCCTGGAGCAGCACCCGCCGCCAGGCCGTGACCGACACCGCTCACGTCCAGCCCGAGCCCTGGAGTCAGCGACGTCCGCCCAAGAACGTATCGACGAACCAGCGGTCCAGCGTCATCGGCTCTTGCTGCTGCTGGGGCGCCTGCGGCTGCGGCAGGGTGCCGACGATAGCAGGCGGTGCCTCGTCCGGCACCGAGCCGGGCGGGAACAGGCCGCCCAGGCCCGGCTGCGCCGGCTGGCCATAGCCCACATAGGACTTGCCCGCGCCCGGCAGATCCGTGGGCGGCAGATCCTTGTGCGCCACCTTCATGTAGCGGCTCCAGATCTCCGCCGGCAGGTTGGCACCGGAGGCCTTCTTGGTGGGCGAAGAATCGTCATTGCCCAGCCAGACGGCGGTGACGTAATGGGCGGTATAGCCCACGAACCAGGCGTCGCGATAATCCTGCGAGGTGCCGGTCTTGCCCGCCGCGTCCCAGCCCGGCAGTTCGGCCCGCCGGCCGGTGCCGGTGATGAGGGTCTGCTCCAGCATGTGGTTCATCATGCCCACATATTCCGGCGCGATCACCCGGCCCGGCCCGGAGGCGGAGCGGTCATAGAGCACCTTGCCGTCGGCGGTCTTCACCCCGTCGATCACATAAGGAATGACACCGATGCCGCCATTGGCGAACGGCACATAAGCCGAGGCCAGTTCCAGCACCGAGACTTCGGAGGTGCCCAGCGCGATGGAGGTGTTGGGATCCAGCGTCGAGGTGATGCCCAGGCGATGGGCGGTGGCGACGATGGCCTTCGGCCCCACCTCCAGCGCCAGGCGCACCGACACGGTATTGAGCGACATGGACAGCGCCTGCTGCAGCGTTACCGGGCCATAATATTGATGGCTGGCATTCTCCGGCTTCCAGCCCTTGAGCTGGATCGGGCCGTCCTCGCGCACGGTTTCGGGGGTCAGGCCCTTCTCCAGCGCGGTGAGATAGACGAACGGCTTGAACGAGGAGCCCGGCTGGCGCCGCGCCGTCACCGCGCGATTATACTGGCTGTCCTCATAGGAGCGTCCGCCCACCAGCGCCTTGACGGCGCCGTCGGTATCCAGCGACACCACCGCCCCCTGCTGGACGCCGAACTTGGCGCCCTGCTTGTTGAGGGAATCGGTGAGCGAGGCCTGCGCCGTCTGCTGCAGCAGCGGGTCGATGGTGGTGCGCACATAGACGTCACCGGACAGGGTGCCGACATAGGAATCCAGTTGGTCCATGACCCAGTCGGCCACATAGCCGATGGAATCCGGCGTCGAGGGCTTGGCCAAGGTGGCGGGGCGGGCCATGGCGGTCTTGGCCATGTCCTCGGTAATCAACCCCTGCTCGCGCATGGCCGCCAGCACCAGATTGGCGCGATCCTGCGCCGCCTTCAGATTACGGGTGGGGGCCAGCCGCGAGGGCGCATTCACCAGCCCCGCCAGCATGGCCGCTTCCGACAAGGTGACGTTGCGCGCGGATTTGTTGAAATAGCGCTGGGCGGCGGCTTCCACCCCATAGGCGCCGTTGCCGAAATAAACCCGGTTCAGATAGAGGTCGAGGATCTCGTTCTTGGAGAATTTCTTCTCCAGCCACAGCGCCAGCACCAGTTCCTGAATCTTGCGCGAGAAGGTGCGCTCCTGGGTCAGGAACAGGTTCTTGGCCAATTGCTGGGTGAGAGTCGAGCCGCCCTGGCGCACCCGCCGCGACACCAGATTGGCGGCCATGGCGCGGCCGAGACCCAAGGGATCCAGGCCGAAATGATCGAAGAAGCGCCGGTCCTCGATGGCGACGAAGGCTTGCGGCAGATAGGCCGGCAGCGCTTTCAGCGGCACCGCCGCCCCGCCCATGTCGCCGCGGGTGGCCAGCGGCTTGCCGTCGGCGGCGAGAATCATCACGGTCGGCGGGCGCTTGGGCACCATCAGGGTCTGCATGGGCGGCAGCTTGGAGGCCTCATAGCCCACCAGCCCCGCCACCCCCACCATGGCCCACAGCAGCAGGATCAGCCCCCACTTCACCAGCCCGAACAGCGAGAAGAAGCCCCGCTTGGCCCGACGCGGCGCTTTCGCGCGCGATCCACGGCCGGAGGGGCGGCCCTTGCTGTCCTTGGCGCTGCGGCGGTCGGCGGCGATGCCATCCTCGCTTTCCGCGCCGGCATCGAGACCGGGCTCGACCCTGGCGCCCTTGCTGGCGTTCCTGCCGGCGCTCTTGCCGGGGGCTTTCAGCGGCGGCGCAGAACTCGCCCCGCTCGGCCGGTCGCCGGGCTGGAGGCGAATGTCAAACAGGCTCTCCGGGCGTTCCAGCAAAGGTTCGCGCCGTTCCTGTCTGCCTGTTCCGCGCCCCGCCATGAATGGTCCCGTCCGCTGTTCGTAAGGTGAGACCTGAAAGACCTTCGAATGCGGCCATTTAAGGTTCGGTTACCTCACAGGGCCGAACTTGCACGCATTTCCCGTTATGCGCGCATCTGGAAGCAATCACGCCGCAGCGCGCCGTGACGCGCGCCCGCGATTGGGATAAACGGGAAGGCTCTGCCCCGTGGGGCGCCTCGAAGATTTTCATGACCGCACTGCGCCCCAACCGTCCGTCCCGCACCATCGCCGAGCCCTTCGAGGGCACCAAGCTGAAGGCGGAGATCCTGGCCATCGCCAAGGCCCATGGCGGCCGGGAGGCGGACATCCGCCCCGCCGTGGTGGCGCGCTTCAAGCAGGCGCTGGCCGAAGGCCGCCGCGAAGCCGAGCGCCTGCTGATGGCCGACGGCTCCGGCCGCATGTGCTCCATCCGCCTCTCCGCTTTGCAGGATGCGATAATCGCCGCCGCCCATGAGGTGGCCACCACCATTCTCTATCCCATCGAGAACCCCACCCGCGCCGAGCGCATGGCGGTGGTGGCGGTGGGCGGCTATGGCCGCGGCATGCTGGCGCCGGGCTCGGACACCGACTTGTTGTTCGTGCTGCCCTACAAGCAGACCGCCTGGGGCGAGAGCGTGGCCGAGGCCATGCTCTATATTCTCTGGGATCTGGGCCTGAAGGTGGGCCATGCCACCCGCTCGGTGGATGAATGCCTGCGCCAGGCGCGCGCCGACGTCACCATCCGCACCTCGATCCTGGAAGCCCGCTTCCTGGTGGGCGACCAGGCGTTGTTCGACGAATTGGAAAAGCGCTTCGACAAGGAAGTGGTGGAAGGCACCGGCGCCGAATTCGTCGCCGCCAAGATGGCCGAGCGCGAGGAGCGCCTGCGCCGCGCCGGCACCTCGCGCTATCTGGTGGAGCCCAACGTCAAGGAGAGCAAGGGCGGCCTGCGCGATCTGCACACGCTGTTCTGGATCGCCAAATATGTCTACCGCGTCCATTCCACCGACGAACTGGTGGCCAAGGGCGTGTTCACCAAGGACGAAGCCAAGCTGTTCATGCGCTGCGAGGACTTTTTGTGGTCCGTGCGCTGCCATCTGCACTTCCTGACCAACCGCGCCGAGGAACGGCTCTCGTTCGATCTCCAGCGCGAGATGGCCGAGCGGCTCGGCTATACGGAGCATCCCGGCCAGCAGGACGTGGAACGCTTCATGAAGCACTATTTCCTGGTGGCCAAGGAAGTGGGCGATCTCACCGCCATCCTCTCCGCCGCCTTGGAAGCGCGCCACGAGAAGAGCGTGCCCGGCCTCAAGGGCATGGTGGAGCGGCTGCGCGGCGGCCAGAAGCGGGTGAAGCTCAAGGACAGCGCCGATTTCTGGCTGGACCATGAGCGGCTCAACGTCATCGATGACGAGGTGTTCAAGCGCGATCCGGTCAACCTCATCCGCCTGTTCGCGGTGGCCGACAAGCGCGACGTGAACTTCCATCCCGACGCTCTGCGCCTCGCCGCCCGCTCGCTGAACCTCATCGATGCCAAGCTGCGGGAGAATCCCGAAGCCAACCGCCTGTTCCTCGATGTGCTGTGCTCGAAGAACGCGCCCGAGCAGGTGTTGCGGCGCATGAATGAGGTGGGCGTGCTGGGGCGGTTCGTGCCGGAGTTCGGCAAGGTCGTCGCCATGATGCAGTTCAACATGTACCACCATTATACGGTGGACGAGCATCTGCTGCGCTGCATCGGCATTCTGTCCGAGATCGAGCGCAAGACCAATCCGGACAATGGCGTCGCCAATGATCTGATGGCCACCATCAAGCCGCGCCATCTGCTCTATGTGGCGCTGCTGCTGCACGACATCGCCAAGGGCCGGCCGGAGGACCATTCGGTGGCCGGCGCCCGCGTCGCCCGCAAGCTTTGCCCGCGCTTCGGCCTCACCGCGGTGGAGACCGAGACCGTGGCCTGGCTGGTGGAGCAGCATCTGGTGATGTCCACCGTGGCCCAGTCCCGCGATCTCTCCGACCGCAAGACCATCGAGAATTTCGCCGCCGTGGTGCAGAATCTCGATCGCATGAAGATGCTCACCGTGCTCACCACCGCCGATATCTGCGCCGTGGGGCCGGGGGTGTGGAACGGCTGGAAGGCGCAGCTCCTGCGCACGCTCTATTATGAGACCGAGCCGGTGCTGACCGGCGGCTTCTCGGAAGTGGATCGCGGCAAACGGGTGAATGTGGCCCAGGCGCAATTGCGCCATGCGCTGTCCGACTGGACCGACACCCAATTCACCACTTATGCCGCCCGCCATTACCCGCCTTATTGGCTGCGGGTGGATCTGGACACCAAGGTGCGCCACGCCCGCTTCATCGCCGCCACCGAAGCGGCGGGGGGGACGCTCGCCACCAGCGCCGAGATCGAGCCGGATCGCGGCATCACCGTGCTCACGGTGCTGGCGCCGGATCATCCCAAACTGCTGTCGGTGATCGCCGGGGCGTGCGCGGCGGCGGGGGCGAACATTGTCGATGCGCAGATTTCCACCACCACCGACGGTCTGGCGCTGGACACCATCGCCGTGCGCCGCGCCTTCGACCGCGACGAGGACGAGGCCCGCCGCGCCGGGCGCATTCGCGATGCCATCGAAAAGGCCCTCACCGGCGAGGTGCGGCTGCCGGAGGTGATGGCGCGCAAATTGCCCAAGGCCAAGCGCACCTTCTCGCTGGAGCCGGAAGTCACCGTGAACAACGCCTGGTCCAACCGCCATACGGTGGTGGAAGTCTCCGGCATCGACCGGCCGGGCCTGTTGTTCGAGCTGACCAACACCTTGTCGAAGCTCAACCTCAACATCGCCTCCGCCCACGTCGCCACCTTCGGCGAGCGGGCGGTGGACGTGTTCTACGTCACCGACCTCATGGGCGCGAAGATCACCGGCGCGGCCCGCCAGTCAACGATCCGGCGGGCGCTGATCGGGGTGTTCGAGGGGTCGTTCGACGAAGAGGAGCCGCCGCGGAGGGTGGTGGCGCGGGGATGAGGAGAGGGGGGGGGACCGAGAACCCCTTTTCGACTATTTTTAGAAGACTTCAAAAAATGACATTCAACAAAAACCAACATTTTGTTCCAAGAACACACCTCAAACCATTCAGTTTGAAAGGGGAAGGAAAAGCAATAAATCTATTTAATATAGATAGAAATGAATTCTTTTTTGACGCCCCATTAAAAAATCAGTGCTCAAAAGATTATTTTTATGGAAAAGATGAGAAATTAGAATCTGCCCTCCAATTCATGGAGAGGGGATATGGAAAATGCGCACATGAACTACAAAATCAAAACACCCCGATCAGCGATTTACAATCCATAATAATTAAGAGATTTATATATCTCCAATACATTCGAACTGAAGCTGCCGCGCGCCAGTTCGCAGAAATAACGTTTGCCATAACTTCCGTTAAAGGATCAGATATCGAATTGCCATCACTCAAAGAAGCGATGAAGAAGGGCGTCATTTCAGCCCTAATGCATTACGCCAATAACATAGACTTGGTCGACGATCTAAAATTGCGTATTGTCAAAAACCTTTCGACCACGTCGTTTGTTACGTCCGATGATCCAGCCGTTATTGCAAATAGATGGAACCAAAACTATCCCCATGCCAAATATAAAGGCTTCGGAATTGCAAGCGCGGGAACGATTCTATTTATGCCACTTTCGCCAAGTCTATTAGCAATTCTATTTGACGGAGATGTATACACTACAGAAAGTTCAGAAGGATGGATCCACTCCACAAAAATACAAGACATAGAAGCATGCAATGAACAGCAAATATTAAATTGCGATACAAACATATATTTTCACAATGCGAACGAGCGATATTTCGTCAAAAGCGCCGCTATTGAATTGAGACCAAAATCTAAATTCGAAGTTTATTTTGCAGCGCCCGATAGAACAACGGAGACCCACTCTATTTATACAGTGACAGACGACCCAGATTTTAGAGACCATGAAGAAATTCTCTTTCATGCAAAATCTGTCAGGCCAGTTCCACCGCGATGGCCGACCTTTATCAAATTTCGCCACAAGCGTTCTGTTTATACTAATGGCACTGGAGCAGGTTTCTGCCGCCGTATGACCGTGCGTCGAAGATCTTCGAGTGGCCCGCCTTGGCGCAAAATTCACGGGTAAGAACCTAATTACATAACGTAAGATTCAGAGAGCTCCATCCCGCATACCAGCCTCCCGCCCCGCCCTCTTGCTGCATCGCAGCATCGGGCGCATGGTCGGACGCTCTTGAAACAGCTTCGGCCCGCCCCCGATGCCTTTGTCGCTCCTTGCTTTGGCCGTTGCCGCGTTCGGCATCGGCACCACGGAATTCGTGGTCATGGGCCTGTTGCCCGATGTGGCCCGTGATCTTTCCGTCACCATTCCCGATGCCGGCCTGCTGGTGTCCGGCTATGCGCTGGGCGTGGTGATCGGCGCGCCGCTGCTGGCCATCCTCACCGCCAAGCTGCCGCGCAAGGCAACCCTGGTGGGCCTCATGGGCCTGTTCATCGCCGGCAATGTGCTGTGCGCGCTGGCCCCCTCCTATGGCCTCTTGATGGCCGCGCGCATCGTCACCGCCTTCTGCCATGCGGCCTTCTTCGGCATCGGCTCGGTGGTGGCCGCCGATCTGGTGCCGCGCAACAAAAGGGCGCAGGCCATCGCCTTGATGTTCGCCGGCCTGACGCTGGCCAATGTGCTGGGGGTGCCCGCCGGCACCGCGCTCGGCCAATGGCTGGGCTGGCGCTCCACCTTCTGGGCGGTGGTGGGCATCGGCTTTGCCGCGCTCATCGCCTTGGCGCTGCTGCTGCCGGGGCGCATCCCCATGAAAGCGGGCCGGATCCTGGCCGAGTTCAAGGTGCTGGGCGAGGCGCAGGTGCTCTATGCCATGGGCATCTCGGTGCTGTGCTCCGCCAGCCTGTTCACGGTGTTCACGTATATCTCGCCGCTGCTGTCCAACGTCACCGGCCTTGGCGCCTCGGCGATTACCGGCGCGCTGCTGCTGTTCGGCGTGGGCCTGACCGCCGGCAACATGCTGGGCGGGCGGCTGGCGGATTGGCGGCTGATGCCCTCGCTCATCGGCACGCTGGTGGTGCTCTTGGGCGTGCTGCTCGCCTTCGTCGCCACCAGCTTTTATGCGGTGCCGGCGCTCGTCACTTTGGTGATCTGGGGCGTGCTGGGCTTTGCCTTGGTGCCGCTGCTGCAATTGCGGGTGGTGGATAGCGCCCACCGGGCGCCGAACCTCGCCGCCACCCTCAACCAGGGGGCGTTCAACCTGGGCAATGCCATCGGGGCCGCCATCGGCGCCGTGGCCATCACCCATGGCATCGCCTACCAGCATCTGCCGGTGGTGGCCGCAGGCCTCACCTTAAGCGCGCTCGGCCTGTCCATCGCCTCGGCCCGACGCGATCGCACCACACCGCAGCTCTCCCCCGAGGCCGCCTGCGAGCCCGGGCGCTGAGGGAGCGTTAACCCTTTCCGCAGCCGGTGCTTTTGAGCGGTATCCCGGTCTGCGGTTTTTACCAGCCCGCAACGCACTGGCCCTAGCGTGACGTGACAGGTGGTCCTTGGGGGGCCCGCCGTGCAACGCCGCCGGGTGAGGGTATGAAGGTTCTGCTGACGCGGTTTGTGCGGGAGGAGCATGGCTCCACCGCCCTCGAATACGGCCTGATCGCCGCCGGCCTCTCCATTGCCATTGTCACGGTGCTCACCCAGATCGCGGTCACCCTGAGCCGCCTCAAGGCCACCGCCGCCTCCGCCGGCAATTGATCGGCATGCCCGTCGTCACCCATGCCGGATTGCCCTGGACCTTGCTGATGCTGGGCCTGATGCCCGCAGCCCTTTTGGTCGCGCTCGCCAGCGATCTCACCCGCCGCATCATTCCCAATGCGGTGGTGATCGCCCTGGTGCTGGGCCTGCTGGCGCTCGCCGCGCTGGGCCGGGTGCCGGATCTCAACATCCGCCTGCTGCTGGCCGGCGCCACCTTGGCGGTGGGCTTTGCGCTGTTCGCCGAGGATGTGATCGGCGCCGGCGATGCCAAGCTCGCCGCCGCCACCGCTCTGTGGCTCGATCCCAGCCAGTTTCCGCTGTTCGTGCTGCTGTGCGGCGGCCTCGGCGGCCTGCTGGTGGCGGCCGCGACGCTCTCCGCCCGCCGCGCCGGCCCGGCGAACCGCCTATGGCGCGGCCTTCCCTATGGAGTGGCGCTGGCCGGGGCGGGCCTGGCGCTCTATCCCTCCTCCAGCCTGATGGCCGCCTTCCCCACGCCCCTGTTCGGAGCTGGCTGAGAGCGACAGCTTGAGCGGGACGTCGCCTCGGCGCCGCCGCCGTGCTACGCCGCTGTGCGTGGATCGGCGCGACTGAGGCCTCCGCGCGGCGAGCGCCTCAGCCATCAATCCGTCCGGTTTGCAGGTCTGAGAGTGCGGTTCTGTGCGCCGGTTCGCGACTCAGGTCGTCACGCCGGTGCCCCTCTGGGAGTTCTTTCATGTCCGATTGCTTTGCCCCGGCCGATGCGCCGAGCCTGCCGATCTGGTTCGTCACGCAGGACACCCTGGCCGGCGCCCCGCTTCCGGACACCGCCCGCCGCTTCGTGGAGAACGCCGGCTTCACCGCCGAGGCTGGCAAATTGCTGGCGATCCCCGGCGCCGATGGCGCGCTGCTGGGCTATCTGTTCGGCCTGGCACGGGAGCCGGACGCCTTCGCCGCCGGCGCCCTGCCCGGCCTGCTGCCCCCCGGCGCCTATCGCCTGGAGGGCAATGCCCCGGCCCATTCGGCGCTGGCCTTCGCGCTCGGCACCTATCGCTTCGATCGCTACCGCACCCGGCCCCAGCGCGACGTGCGCCTCGTCTTGCCCGCCGATGCCGACCTCGCAGCGCTTGCCCGCACCGTGGAAGCGGTGAGCCTGGTGCGCGACATGGTCAACACCCCCGCCAACGACCTCGGCCCCGCCGAGATTGAGGACGCCGCCCGCGCGCTCGCCGCCCGCTTCGGCGCCGCGCTGAACGTGACGGTGGGCGATGCGCTGCTGGAAGAGAATTTCCCGCTGATCCATGCGGTCGGCCGCGCCGCCACCCGCGCCCCACGCCTCATCGACCTCACCTGGGGCGATGAAGACGCCCCCAAGGTGACATTGGTGGGCAAGGGCGTGGCGTTTGATACCGGCG
This sequence comes from Azorhizobium sp. AG788, assembly GCA_943369575.1. GTDB lineage: Bacteria > Pseudomonadota > Alphaproteobacteria > Rhizobiales > Xanthobacteraceae > Azorhizobium. The sequence goes on from CALRNP020000026.1 coordinate 20,003, forward strand.
GCCTCGATATCAAGCCCTCCTCCGGCATGCTGCTGATGAAGAAGGACATGGGCGGCGCCGCCTCGGCTCTGGGGCTGGCGCTGCTCATCATGTCGCGCGGCCTCAAGGTGCGGCTGCGGGTGCTGATCCCGGCGGTAGAGAATTCCATCGCGGGCGATGCCTTCCGCCCCGGCGACGTGCTCAAGAGCCGCAAGGGCCTGAGCGTTGAGATCGGCAATACCGATGCGGAAGGCCGCCTGGTGCTGGCCGATGCGCTGGCGCTCGCCGATGCGGAAGCGCCCGAGTTGCTGGTGGACTTCGCCACCCTGACCGGCGCCGCCCGCGTGGCGCTCGGCCCGCAATTGCCGCCCGCTTATACCGACGACGAGACGCTCGCCGCCGATCTCGCCCGCCATGCCACGGCGCAGAATGATCCCCTGTGGCGCATGCCTTTGTGGGGGCCCTACGCCAGCATGCTGGATTCCAAGATCGCCGACATCAACAATGCCGGCGCCGGCGGCTTTGCCGGCTCCATCACCGCGGCGCTGTTCCTGAAGCGCTTCGTGGGCACGGCGAAGTCCTGGCTGCATCTGGACATCTATGCCTGGAACCCCTCCGCCCGCCCCGGCCGCCCGGAAGGCGGCGAGGCCCAGACCATCCGGGCGCTGGATGCCCTGCTGGCCGAGCGCTACGGCTGAGGCGGCCATGAGCACCGCCGCCCTCCCACCCCTGCCCGACCGCCGCCTGCTGCCGGCGCGGCCGGATCTGGCCGCCGCGTCCCTGCGCGGCCGCGTCGACGCGCCGCGCTATGCGGAGGGCGAACAGCGGCGGGTGTTCGCCGACGTGGCCCCGGTGCGCCGCATGCCGCGCGCCGACGGCATGCTGGAGACCGAAGCGCTCTATGGCGAAACCGTCACCGTCTATGAAGACGATGCGGAAGGCTGGTCCTGGGTGCAATTGGCCCGCGACGGCTATGTGGGCTATGTGCCCACCACCACCATCGGACCGCTCGGCCGCGCCCCCACCCATAAGGTGCGGGTGCTGCGCAGCTTCCTGTTCCCCGGCCCGGATATGAAGATGCCCCCGGTCGCCACCTTGGTGACCGGCGCGCTCTTGCATGTGCGCGGGGAAAAAGGCGCGTTTGCGCTCACCGACCGGGGCGCGGTGCCTTTGGCCCATGTGGCGCCGCTGGAGGAGGCGGAGCCGGACTATGTGTCGGTGGCCGCCCGCTTCCTCGGCACGCCTTATCTCTGGGGCGGCTGCTCCAGCCTGGGGGTGGACTGTTCCGGCCTGGTGCAGGCGGCCCTGGCCGCCTGCGGCATCAAGGCCCCGCGCGACAGCGACATGCAGGAGGCTGCCCTGGGCACGCCCGCAGACCTGGACGGGACCTTTCAGCGCGGCGACCTGCTGTTCTGGCCCGGCCATGTGGCTATCGCTGAGGATGCGGACACCCTGCTGCATGCCAACGCCCACCACATGGCGGTGGCGCGCGAACCGTTGCGGCCGGCGCTCGCCCGCATCGCCGCCGTCGCGGCACCCTTGCGCAGCGTGCGCCGGATGGGGGTGGCGCCCTCCGTCTGATCCTTCGCCCGCATCGGTGAGCAGGCCGTCGGCTCAGGTCCGCGTGATCGGGCCTGCATTCCCCGCATCGGTGGGGTCGCCCTCGCGATGGACCATGACGATGTTGCGTCCACGCCCCTTAGCTTCATAGAGCGCCACGTCGGCAGCGGCGATGAGGCTGTCCGGCGAATCGGCCTCATTGGGCACCATGGCCGCTACACCAACGCTGGCGGTCAGGCGCCGACCGGATACGGCGGGATGGTCGATGGCCATGGCCGCGATCAGCTTGCGCACGTCCTCGCCGAACTCCCGCGCCATGTCGAGATCGGCTTCCGGCAACAGGACCACGAATTCCTCGCCACCATAGCGCGCCGCCAGATAAGGCGTGCCCGCCACCGCCGCCACCAGCATGCGGGCGACCGCCCGCAGCGCCTCGTCGCCGGCCAGATGGCCGCGGGTGTCGTTGAACAGCTTGAAATTGTCCACGTCCAGCATGACCACGCCCAGCGGGCGTCCAGCATCGCGGCAGCGCACCCAGTCCTCGGAGAACTGCACGTCGAAGGTGCGCCGGTTGGCGAGGCCCGTCAGGCCATCGGTCCGCGCCAGCGCTGCGAGGCGACCATTCAGATTGCGCAATTCCCGGGTGCGCTCGCTGAGGCGCCGCCCCAGATCGGCGAAAGCATCGAGCAAGGGGGTGAATTCCTGCACCCCCACATCGCTCACCATGCCGGCGCCCATGTCGCCATCGGCGCCGGTGCCGCCGGCCCCGACCGCGGCCACATCCGCCGCCAGCCGCCGGATCGGCTGCATCACTAGGCGGTCGGCGACGAACCAGGTGATGACCAGCACGATCAGCACCACGGCGAAATGCAGAAGGGTGGACGCCAGGATCTCGCGGTCGATGGGATCGATGATGCGGGCATCGTCCATGCCCAGGATGATCCGCACATCAGTGCCGGCGAAACGGGCGAACGCCGCATAGCGCATCACCCCGTCGAAGCCCGGCACATGAGCGTTGCCTTCGTCGGCGGACGTGGCCGCCCGGTAGAGCGGCGTATCGACAAAGGTGTGGCCCACGATGTCCGGATTGGGCGGATAGCGCACCAGGACGATGCCCTCCGGATCAATGACATCCACCGTCACCCCGGCGGCGGCGCCGGTCTCGGCGGCAACCCGCGACAGCCATTGCAGATCGAGGCCGACGATGACCACCGCCAGCGGATCCCCGCTCCCATTGCGCTCCGCCTTGGACAGCACCAGCGGCGCCAACGCCGAGCGGCTACGCGAAAATTCGCTGAGCACCGGCTGGCGGGAGGTCAGAGCACGCGCCAGATAGGGCTTGTCGGCGATATTGAGACCTACCGCCGAGCGAGCGCTGGCGCACAGGATGGTGCCCTGGGGATTGGCCAGATAGATGCCCTGGATCCCCGACACCTCGCCGTTCAGGCGCTCCGCCAGCCGCTGGCAGACCATGGGATCACGCAGCAACAGCCCTGCCTCGCGGCTGAGCACCTCCAGCATGGCGGTGGCGGAGACAAACGCCTCCTGTTGCACCAGGGCCGCCCGCACCGCCATGTTGTGCAGAATGTCCTCGGTATCGGCGATCTGGTCGGCGCGCTGGCTGAACAGGCTGACCAGCCGCTCCACCGACACCGGAACCGTGACCAGAAGAATGAGCAGCACCAGCCGCAAGCGGATACTGGCTCGGCGCCTGTGCCCCCGGCGCGCCGTCGCTTGCGTCTGTTCCGCCATGCCTCCGTCCGTCTCCTCGCCCGCCCGTGCGCGGGAGAAACAGCCATCAATTGTTTCTTCTAGCCTGTTCCCGGTGCAAAAGGGAGGGAGGCGACGACCAGGAAAGAGGATGATGATGACGAGCACGCCCCCCGCCGCGCCCATGGCCTCCAGTGCGGCGGATGCGCCGGCGGCCCGGCTGGCCGAGATCCGGGCCGCCATCCGCCAAGCCTGCCGCGATGGCGGCCGGCCGGAGGACTCCGCGACACTCATCGCCGTTTCCAAGACCTTCGGCGCCGCCGACATCCTGCCCCTGATCGCTGCCGGGCAGCGGGTGTTCGGCGAAAACCGGGTGCAGGAAACGCGAGACAAATGGCCGGCCCTGCGGGCGCAGCAAGACGGCCTGGAACTGCACCTCATTGGCCCGCTCCAATCCAACAAGGTGGCGGATGCGGTGGAATTGTTCGACGTCATCCACACCGTCGACCGCCCGAAGATCGCCTACGCCTTGGCGCAGGAGATGGCGCGGGTCGGCCGCCGCCTGCCGGTCTTCATCCAGGTGAACACCGGCGCCGAGCCGCAGAAGGCCGGTGTGCTGCCGCAGGACACCGACGCCTTCATCGCCGAATGCCGCGAGAAGGCGGGCCTGGAGGTGATCGGGCTGATGTGCATTCCGCCGGTGGAGGACGTCCCCGCCCCGCATTTTGCCCTGCTGGCGGAGATGGCCAGGCGCAATGGGCTCTCTCGCCTCTCCATGGGCATGAGCGCGGATTTCCCGGTGGCGATCCACCAGGGGGCGACCCATGTGCGCGTCGGCAGCGCCCTGTTCGGCACCCGTCCCCGGCCGGCGGCCTAGCCGGGCCGCCCAGCATCGCCGCCCCGCCGGCATGGCGCGGAGGGGCGGACGCACATGCATGTGGACAGCGCCAATCGCGTTCACCGGAAACGCTTGCCGAAGGGGGCGGTTGCGGATAATAAGAGCGCCTTCCGCTTCACGCTCCCATCGTCTAGCGGTCTAGGACGTCGCCCTCTCACGGCGAAAACAGGGGTTCGATTCCCCTTGGGAGCGCCAAGCCTTTTCCCTTGAAATCGCTTTGCCTCGCCTGCGTCAGCCCATGCTGAGACTGGGCCAATCGCTGAGGCCGGCCTAAAGGGCAAACCCACACCATCCCAGAACGGGACGCTGCTGTAGCGCGCAAAATCGAATGTCGCCGCGCGCAGGATCGAATGTCACCCCTTTAGCCCCCTGCAAATAGGCAGTGCCGCGTTGACTGTAGGGGCGACCAGAGCGTGTGTGATGCTCCTTAACGGGAGACCTCACATGGACCGCACGACCGCCGCCCTTACCGCCAATATCGCTGCCCTGGCCGACCTCCTTGCGGAGGCGGCCAAGTATGCGGCGGAGGCGGCCGAAGCGATGGCGGGTGGCAACCGCAACCTTGCGGTTGGCACCCTCCTTCAGATCGAGCAGACGGTGCCGGACGCCAAGGCGATCATGGATGCCACCTTCGCCCTTCACCGCATTGCCGGGCGGCGCTGAGGGGGTAACCCCTCAGCCTTTCCTAACCTCTTCGAGCCGGTTCAAAGCGATCTTGTAATAGGCCGGCTCTACCTCGATGCCGATATAGGGCAGCCCCCGGCGGGCGCAGGCGAGCCCCACGGTCCCGGACCCCATGAAGGGGTCGAGCACCGGCCCTTCCATCACGCTCAGAAGCCCCTCCATCAGTTCCACCGGCTTGCCGGCGATGTGGTGCTTCACATGCGGGATGGGCGTGCGGAATACGCCCGGCGCCACCGGCCCCTTGAGCGGGCGGGCGCCATTGGTCCCCCACACCACATATTCCGCCTGCGCCCGGTAACGCCCCATCTGCGGCCGGCCGCGCTCGGTCTTGTCCCAGGGAGCGACACCACGCCAGACCCAGCCGGCGCACTGGAGCGCGTCGGTGGTCACCGGCAGTTGCCGCCAGTCGGTGAAGACGGCGCATAGCGCGCCAGGCGCGGCGAGCATCCGCGCCCGTGACAGCCACAGTGTCGACCAGGCCAGATAGCTGCGCTGGTCGCGGGTATCGCCCTGGAACTCGGGATAGAGCCAGCGATTCGCGCTGGACTGGTATTTGGCACTGGTCGGCCGAGACCGATCCGTAAGAGAAGCGCCGCCGCTGGAATAAGGCGGATCGCAGAGGACCGCGCCCACGCTGCCGGTGGGCAGGGTGGGCAGGACCTCCAAGGCATCGCCGAGATAGAGGGATGCGGCGCCTATTTGCTTGTGGTCGAGATGCACGAAACGTCTCCAGGTGATGGACGCTCGCGGCGCTCGGATGGGGGCTCGGGGGGCCTCAGGGCGTTCAGGGTGCCGCAGCGGCGGCACTTGATTTCGATGGTGCCGGAGATGGCACCCCGGCCGGCGCGGAACAGGAGCGCGCGGCACGATCCACAACGGATGTTCTCCACTTGTTAAGGCCTTGCGGGTTAGCGGCCCCATCGGGGGACCGTTCCGCACCGTTCGGTCGCGCGGGTTGTGGCTGCCAGGCTGGCCCGCGTTCGGGGCGCTCGCGCCCCGCCCCACCTCAGGCAACAGTGCCGCCCTCCGGATCGCCGGCCATGGTGCCGGGGCCAGACGCGCTGCCGCCGCTCTTGTCCTCGCTCTCGCTCTTGCTCTTGGCGGCCTCCTTGGTTTCCAGGGTCAAAGTGGTGATCCAGCCGGCGCCGGGCTCGATGTGGTGCTCGACGCTCTCGGCGCACCAGGCGGTGCCGTCCGCATCGGGGCCGAAGCCGGTGACCTTGACCGGGCAGCCGGCGACGGCAGCGGGATCGCCCGCCACGGTCACATGGCCGGTGGCGGACTGGCGGCCCCGCTCACGCGCGGCTGCGCGGGCGCCGTGGCGGGCTTCGGCCTTCGAAGGCCAGGGATGGGGACGAGCCAGCCGGCCCTTGCCGCTTTCGCTCTCGTCGTCCTCGTTCTGCCAGGTGCCGGTCATCTCGTCGTACCAGCGGCCCTGGCTGGTGCGATACGCCCCGCGCGGCTCGAAATCGAAGGCGAAGTCGTAGGCCGGGTCGTAAGTGATGGTGAGGGTCGGTAGCGGCCCGCCCGAGGCGGTGCGGCCGGCGCCGCGCTCGGTCATCATCAGCTTGCCGCCGGCCACCTTGATGGCGCCGCCGAAGTCGTCGGCCAGGTCCGACAGGAAGTCCAACGCCTCCTGCTGGACGCGGGCGCGATAGGGAATGGAGAGGGCCTTCAGCGCCGGATCAACCGTCGCTTGCAGGCCCAGCCCCTTGGCCACGTCTGAGACGATGGTCCCGAGGGTGGCATTATCCCAATGGCCGCTGTCCACGGATTTGGCGGTGTCGATCAAATCGGCCGCCCGGCACTCCACGCTCATGGTGTGGCCGCCCTCGGGATCGCCGGTGAGGCCGGTGCGCTGGACGGTGTAGATGCCGGCCAGCGCCATGGCGTCCTGCGCCCAGCCGATCTGCACGCTGTAGCGCGTGCCCTTGGGCGGCATGGCCGGGAAAGGCGGCGCCACCCGGAAGGTGAGCGTGCAGGTGTCGCTCTCATGGCCCACCGCGTCGCGGATGCGCACGGAGGTCAGCGTGTCGCCCCAGACCGAGAGCAGGTTGGCGGTCTTGGGGCCTTGCACCATGACGATGGGCGTGCGGATGGCCATGGCGCTACTCCCAGGCCCGCACATAGGTGGAAGACGGCGCAGCGGCAGGCACCTCCGGCACCACGATGGGCGTGCCGGCCGGGATCACCGGCCCCAAGGCGGCAAGGCCGGGATTGGCGGTGACCACCGCTTCCACGGCGCCATGGGCGGCGGTGCCCATGAGCACATCCACCAATTGGTCGAGGCGGATGTCGCGGGTGACCAGATAGCGGGTCATCGGAACGACCTCAGGGCGCCGGCCACGGTGGAGCCCACCGCCACCGCTGAACCCAGGGCCGAGGTGCCGCCCAGGGCATTGACCGCGGCGCCGAGGCCGGTGCCCAGCGCACCGCCGGCCAGCGAGGTGGCGCTGCCCACATGCAGCAGTTCCGCCTCGCCATGGACGATGCGGCCGACGCCGCTCCTCGGGTGAAACCGCTCCTCGCCCACGTCGAGGAACTGCACCACCACCAGCCCCTCCAGGCTGCCGGCATAATTGGCGCCGAGGCGGATCAGCGGCACCACGGTCTGCTGCTGGTGGATCAGTTTAAGGATGGCCAAGGCATCCATGCCGCCGAACATGGCCGGCCAGGTGGCGAACTCGATGCGGCTGGTCTTCGGCCCGGCGCCGGTGAGCTGGAAATCCATGCCGGAAAAGGTGGCGGCGGCCGGCACGCGGGTTTCCGAGCGGGTGCCCAGGCGCTGGGGATTGAGCCCCACCACTTTGAGCACCGCGGCGCCGATGGCCATCAATCCGCTCATGCCCAGGCTCCGATGTCATGCAGGGCACCGGCGCGGGCCTGACGGATGGCCCGGTCCTGCTCGCGCTGGGCGGCGCGGGCGATGGCGCGGGGATCGCTGCCGGTGATGTGCTGATTGATGGTGGTGCTGCCCAGGCTGGACTGCTTTCCGGGGACACCGGCCGCACCGCCGCCCGCAGGCGCCGCCGCCCTCGGCGCACCGGCCGGCGCGATGGTGGGGGTGGCGGTGATGGACAGGATGCGGGTCAACTCGGCGGCAATGCGCCGGGCGGCTTCCGTGGCCCGTTCGCCCTCGGCGGTGAGGGACTGGACGTATTTCTCCATCTCGGCGCGAGCGATGGGGCCGAGGTCGGCGGATTGCAGGGCCTTCTTCAGTTCCTCGTCCACCGCCCGGATGCCGGCGGCGATCTTCTCGCTGCCCAGCCCCTTGCCGGTGCCAAGCTGCGCCATCATCCGCTCGCGCGAGGCGATCAGAGCGGCGATGCGATCGGCCTTGGGGCCATCCTTTTCCGCCTGGGCAGCGGCGGTGCCGCGGGCACGGGCGGCTTCCAGATCCTTGTCCTTGTCGCCGGCCTTGCCCCACCACCAGTCGGAAAACTGGTCGACCATGGGCCGCTCCTCGCCGGTGAGGCCCATGGTCACCGCCTTCTGGGTGCGCTGCCACCAGCTGTTGGGATCTTCCTCGAACGCCGGCTTGATCTCGCCCTTGGGGCCGATGGTGCCATTGGCTTCCAGCCGCGCCCGTTCTTCCGCGGTCCAGCGCTCCCACCAGCCGGCGCGGGTCTCCAGATCCTTCAGGCCCGCGGTCATGGTGTCCACGGCGCGGTTGAACGGCTCCATGGTCCAGCCGGCCATGCCCTCGCCAATACGCGAGACGATTTCATTGAGCTTCTTCAAGTGGCTTTCGGTGGTGCTCAGCTGGATGGCGAGGCCCTTATCCAGGGAGCCTTCGTAATTCTTGGGGTCGCGCAGCATCTCCAGCTGCTTGCGGATCTCGGCGATGCCCCCCTTGGCCCGCATGGTCTCGTCCCACCAGCCGGCGCCGAAGATCTTGGTGGCGGCTTCCACGGCCTTGGGACTTTTCTCCAGCCGGTCGAACAGGTCGAGGATGGTGCCGATGCCGTCCTTTTTCATGCCCTGGCCCACCTGCTTGGCGGTCAGGCCCAGCATCTTCAGGCCCTCCGCCACATGCTTGGGCTGCTGGGGCGCGGTGCGCAGGGTGGAGGTGAGCTGGCCGAACCAGCGCGCGGCCACTTCCGGCTCCATGCCGCCGGAGCGCACGCCGGTGAGAATGGCGAGGGTCGAGTTCATATCGACGCCGGCCTCCCGCGCGGCGGACCCCACCCGCAGATACATGTCGAGGATGTCGCGCTCCTTGGCGGCGGAGCCATCGCCCAGGGCGTTGATCTTGTTGGCCAGTTCCTCGATCTGGTCGATGGAGAGGCCCAGGCCGGCCTTGATGTAAGCGAGCTTTTCGGAGGCCTCGCGCGGCGCCATGTCCCAGCCGATGGCCGCCTTGCCGGTGAGCATCATGAACTTCTGCAGGTCCTGGAGCGGCACGCCGGCTGCCCCCGCTTCGGCCGTGAGCCCGGCCATCTCCGAGCGGCCGATGCCGAGCGCCAGGGAGAGGTCGAGGATGGTCTTCTTCACGCCCTCCAATTGCTCGGGCGTCCCGTCCACTTTCTTGCGCACCTCGGCCCAGGCGGCGTCGAATGAAACGGCGGCGTCGAAGCCCCGCTTGGCGGCATAGGCCAAGCCGATGGGGGCCAGATATCGGCCCGCCACGCCGGCAACAGCGGCACCGACGCCGGGGCCAATGCCGTGTTCATCACCGGCCGGCTTGGGTGCGCGGCTCCGCCCGCTGCTGAGCGCCTCGCGCTCCTTCCGCAGCCCTTCCACATCGCGCCGGGCGGTGCGCGCGGCGCGGCCGATCTGCTCCAGGTCCTTGGCGGCCTGGGCACCGGCTCGGGTGGTGCCGAGGGAGGCGGTGGCCGTGCGCAGATCGAGCACATCGCGCTTGGCAACCTTGGCATGGCCGCCCACCTCGGCGATGTCGGTGCCGAGCTTGGCGGCGCCGGTGCGGGTACCCAGCTTTTCAGCGGTGCCCTGCAAGGTCTTGAGATCGCTCGCCGCCGCCTTGGCGCCCTGGCCAAGGAGGTTCTGAAGCTTGAGGCGAATGGCGACGTCGAGGGTGCTCATGGGCTTATCCCGGCAGGCGGCGCTGCTCGCTGGCGATGTCGAAGGCCACCGCCGCCCAGCGCATCATCTCGCTCCAGTCCATGGCGAGCACGGCGGGCAGCGGCGTGGACAGGACGGCGGCGACGCGCCCGGCAAAGCCGCGCCAGTCGGACAGGTCCGGGATCAGCCGCTCGCCCCGCCGAGGGACGGGGGCAAAAAATCGAAACAGGCGCCGGTCACGGCGGCGCCGTCCGCATCGGGCAAGGCCCGCACCACCGCTGCCGGCAGGCCGCACATGAGGCCATAGACCGCCATGCGGTCATAGGCGCCGTCGTCCGGCAGGCTCTCGAAGAAATCGCCCAGCTGCTGCACCGACAGCCGGTGCACAATGATGGCGTCGATGCGCCGGCCCTCCCACTGGAACGGGAAGCGCAGGGCGATCTCGCGGAACGGCTTGATCGCGCCCACGAAGGTGAGCGTCGCCACCTCCGGCGCCGGCCGGGGCGCCGCCTTCGACGCGTCCGGTGCCGCGGCCGGAGCTGTCTCTGCCCCGGAGTTGTCCAGGGCCGCCCACATCTCCTGCGGCGGCAGCGGGATCTCGCCTGCGGCGACGGGAATGGGCGTCGTCTCGGTCTTGCTCATGGCCGCCACCGTCACACCTGCAGCAGCCGGTTGTGATCGGCATTGTAATCCTTGCCGCTCAGCACCAGCGTGTTGTTGAAGAAGTCGAACTTGTGCACCGTCAGGCCGTCCACCACGTCCTGATAGAGGATGATGGAGGAGAAGGTGACCTTGGTGGCATCGGCCTTCATGCCTTCCACCTTGGGCTGGGACACCTCGTTGAGCAGGCCCTTGATGCGCACCACCCGGCCGATATTGGCCAGGCCCGCGGTGCCGATGTTGGCCAGGCGCTCGTAATAGATGAAGGTCGTCCAGTCGCCCGGCTCGCGGCCGAACAGGGAGCGGATGTCCTCATGGCCGCCGTTCAGTTCGAACTCGGCCGACAGCTCCTCGATCTCCCCCGGCATGGAGAAGGTGAAGAAGCCGCCGCCGGCCACGAACTTTTCCGTCGCCCGCTTGAGGTCCGGCAGCTTGGCGGACTTGGTGCGCAGGCGCTGGTTGGTCTCCTCGATCCACCAGTTCGCGCCCCGGATGATGCGATCCATGGGGACTCTCCTTCAGACGCCGGTCAGGCCGCCACATAGACGTTGGACGAGCCGAGCGCGGACAGCGCATCGGCGATGGAGGACGCCAGCACGTCGAAGGCTTCCGGCTGCGGCTGGGAATAGATCTGCAGGTCGGTGAGGTCCGGCGTCTCTTCGAACCGCAGCTTCAGGCGGATGCCGCCGTCGCGTAGGAAGGTGTTGGGGTTGAGCTTGCGGTCCCAGACGATCTGGTAGTCGATGAGCGCGCCGAGGCTCTTCCTCTCCTCGCAGGCCTCCTCCAGCGTCTTCACCAGCAGCGTCACCAGATGCCCGCCCAGATCCTCGGAGAGATAGCCCCGCAGCGCGGTGGAAAACGCCTTCTCGATGCTGCGCCGGGTGCGGATGCGCTTGATGGAGCGATAGGCGCGGATGGTGGGGTCGGTGGCGGTGGAGAACGGCGCCCACAGGGTCTTGTTCTCGATCACCGTGCCGACGCCGGCCTGCACCAGATAATTGGCGTCGGAGGTGGTGTCGCCGTCGCGATAGGTCACCCGCTGGGAGGCGCCGAGGATGCCGATCAGCGGCCGGTTCCAGGCGGCCTTGAACGGATTGCCCACCTGCTTGTCGCGGCGGATGATGGCGGCGGCCACATGGGGCGAGAGCGGCCGTACCACCTGCGCCCCGCTCAGATAAACCTTGGCGCCGGGATACATGGCGATGATGTTGAGCGAGGTCTTGAAGTCCTCGGCATAGAGCGCCGCCGCCTCGCGGCTGGTGCCGGGCGTATCCACCACGGCCATGCAGTCGATGATGCGCGAGCACACCGCGTCCATGGCGGTGGTGATGGGGTTGGCGGCATTGCCCGGCCGGCTGCCGGTATAGCCCGGCGCGATCAAAAGGCCGGGCTCCAGGCCGATATGGTCCTTCGCCTCCAGCTGCGCCCACACCCCGGTCTTGGCCCCGGCCGAGCCGACAATATGGCCCATGGTCGCGTCCGCATCGGCGCCCTCGGCCACCCGCACGAAGGAGATGTCGGTGACGATGCCTTCGGAAAGGATCTGGTCCACCGTGTCCCGCGCCAGGCCGGTGCCCAGGGCCGCCACCTGGTCCACATCATCGATGGACAGCGCCACCGGCTCATCAAAGGGGAACAGGGTGCTGTCCGCCTGCGGCGCCGGCAGGGTGAGGCCGATGACGGTGCTGTCGCGGGTATCGACGGAGGCGACGGTGTCGGACAGATCGGAGAAGACCCGAACGCCGACAAACGGGGTGGTGGCGGACATGAAAGACCTCTTGAAGCGCGGTTGACGGGCGTCTTCAGGGGTCGGAATGTGGACCGGACGGTATGGGAGGGCACGGGCGACAGGTGTCGCCGGGTGAATGGATAACTAGCTGCTGGAATTCTATAGCCAGATCGCTTGAGCAGTAAGATCATAATGCCGAGAAGGTTGCTGAAGACCATGCCTCGTGCAGTGGTGAACGTATGTTTGGCGCCATACTTGGACGTTGACAAAGATCATCAGGCTTCGGCACGCCTCACGAAAGCCAAGATATTCTACACTTTTTGCAAGAGAAACAAGAAAAATTAGAGCGGCCACCCGGAAATGAAAAACAATTTTCTTATATCTACAATTGTAGCTCTCGCGAACTGCCTTAATTCGGCTCAATTAACCGCTGGAAATTATCGCGAGTTGGTGCCGGCGCCATCCTCTGCGATAGACGATGAGCAAGAATTGACCTTCTATCTCGGACCGCTCACTTTTAGAATCAAGAATAAAAATCTGAGCATACCGTTTCCGCGAGGCGAACATCCGTTCGACGGTTCAATTTGCGGGAGACCCGACCTTCGTGAGCGTGACCGTAAAATGTGCACCGATAGGCCGCGATCCGTTTTTCTTAAATTCCCTCGCTCAAACGGCGATGCCAATCAAACACAGCTATCCTCCGTCCCAATCGTAACGTTGGGGTACAAGCAGAACTATAATTCATATACTGGATCAGCGGACGATTTTGCAGCCGTGCATAACACATGGGACGGTGGACGCGTCCGCACGCCTCGCCTTGATACGCAGAGCTATGGTGCAGTTCAAATCCTACCATCCAAGAGTTTCGAAAAATTACCGAATTGGCCGCAGGGTTACGGAAGAACATACTATTTCATTGGGAGGGACGATCACTCCCCTCATGTGATCACATGTTCAGTTAAGTTCGGGGAGGAATTATCAGACAATTCATCATGCATGGCTCGAACATGGTTTCTTACAGATGAGTTTCCAGATAAAACCGATGGAAGGTTCGCTTTCTCTCTCGAATACACGTTTCCTGCGGCGAAGATAGATCAGGCGCCGCTGATCGAACAAGCGGTGGTCAATGCGGTGTCAGAATTACCGAGGTCCCGCATCAAATGACCGCTCATTGCTCGCTGAACGGTTCGCTAAGTCCTATAAGCTTCTCATTGTGAAAACTCGCGACCACCGGAGCCAGAGTCTGGAATAGCGAACCTGATCGACGGCTTGACGAAGTCCGCTTCGGGTCAACTATAGCCGCTCGCACCGAGTAAGCGCGATCTCCGGGTTGGGTCATTGTGCGACGTAGCGTGACTTATTCGGGCCCATACCAGCCAGCACGAATCCCCATGCCTCCTAAAGCCCCGCACAAAACCGCCACAGCTCGTCAATCTCAGCCGGGCTCATGTCCAGCATGGCACCCAGCGTGTCCACCAGCGGATTGGTGCGCTGGAAGCTGGTGGCGCCGGACAGCAGCATGCGGGCGGCGAACTGGTCTTCGGATGACAGTTGCCCGATGAGCGCCTCGAACGCCGCTGGCAGCGTGCCGGTGCCGACCGCTGCAAGCGCTTCCGCCTGGGAGATCAGGCCGCGCAGGGCCAGCCCCTGGAAGAACTGCCGGTCGGAGATCTCCGCCGGCACCACCAGGGTGCCCGATCCGGT
>CALRNP020000027.1:0-33380 GCA_943369575.1 Azorhizobium sp. AG788
CTTGGCGCACCATGTCGAACGCGGTCTCCACATGATGGGTGAAGGCGGCCACCGCCTCGAACCCGAACATGGCCCCCGAACCCTTGATGGTATGCAGGGCGCGGAATGCGGTATCGATCATTTCCCCATCGCCGGGGGCGTGCTCCAGGTCCAGCAGCGTAATCTCAAGCAGAGCCAGAAGGTCCTGCGCCTCCTGCTGGAAAATCTCTCTCGGATCGGTCGCGTTCATTGTCCCAAGACCTTCTTGGCCAGGGACAGCAATTGTTCAGGCTGAAACGGCTTGGTGATCCAGCCCGTGGCGCCGGCAGCCTTGGCCTCGGCCTTCTTTTCCGCGTCGGACTCGGTGGTCACCAGAATGATCGGCACGCCCGCCAGGTTGGGCAGCTTGCGCAATTCGCGCACCAGCGTCACACCGTCCATCACCGGCATATTGAGATCGGTGAGCACCATGCTCACTAACGCGCCGCGCGCCGCCGCGAGCCCCTGGGCGCCGTCCGCCGCTTCGATGACGTTATAGCCGGCTCCCGACAGCGTCATCTTGATCATCTGACGCATGCTGGCGGAATCATCCACCGTGAGGATGGTATTGGCCATCGCGATACTCCAAAGTGTTGTTCCAGAACAGATGATCAGGATCGGACGGATCCGCGTCCGGAGCGGGAATGCCGGCCCGCGCGAGCGCCTCGGCCAGCACCCCCGCCGTGGGATGGCGCAAGGTCAGCGCAACGCCCGCGGCCGCCGCGCTCTTGCGTGCCGCCAAAAGCAATTGAATGAATGTCAGGTCAACGCGCGTGATCGCAGCGCAGTCCAGCACCAGCGAGACCCCAGACTCAAGTGCAACCGACAATTGGTTCTGAATGCTCTCGCATTCACGCACCGTTGCGTCACCGGAAATCGCGCATATTTCTAGATTAATTGCCTCGATCATTCATTCCTCCAAACACAATATTATTGGCTACCGCGATACCGCCGTTTGTCAATAATAAAAAATCTTCAAAAATAGATCATTAATTAATCAGTAATTCTCAATGACTCCTTGCATCGAATCATAGCACGCGATTGTTTTTATCTATTCTGGACAAAATTCTACTTTTCCACATTCCTTTGAGGAACAAAGGCCATGAAGCTTGCTCGTGGCTGTCACGCCCCCCGATTGAATTGGGAAAATTGTGCACGTGCGAAGCACGGTGTTCGGCTCGAAACATCCGATGCCGCACGCAATTTCCAGTGGTAGCACGGTCCCGGTGCCCTGCCCGCTCAGGAAGACCGGCCCGAATGCCTCAACCCAGACGCGCCGCGCCTGCTCAATAAGCCGCAGGACAGCGCGCGCGACGCCAGTCCCATGCAAGCGCCAGCCGTGAGAATGCCGGGGACCTTCTCATAGACGCGCAGGATTGGCGCGCCCCCGCGCACCCCTCATCGCGGCTCATCCCCGATCGCCTGCAAGCCGAGAGTTTGAAGCCATGACCCCGTGCAGCATGCCGCATCCCCGTTCCCTCCCTGCCGATGTCGACCCCGAGACCGAGTCAGCGGCATGCCTGAAACGCTGGTTGAAGCTCTCGCTGACGCAGCAGCGTGCGCTGGACGTGCTGGTGCGCGAAATCGCCATCACGTCGGAACATGCGGAAACCAATGTTCAAAGCATTTCCGAGAAGTTTCAGAATATTGCCAGCACCACGCGCAGTCAGGCCGCGACCTTTCACGAGATGATCACCTCCAGTCAGGTGGTGACGCTCAATGGCGCGCAGGTTCCCCTCACACAGGTCGCCGGTGGCCTCGGCGAGACCCTATCCGGCCTGGTCAACAAGGTTAGCCAGATGTCCGCCCGCGGCGGCTCGATGCTGGGTTCGCTGGATGGCGTATTGAGCGAATTAAAATTAGTGGAAGCCAGCGTCGCGGAGATCGACAAGATCAACCGCCAGACCAATCTGCTTGCCCTGAATGCCAAGATCGAAGCAGCGCGGGCCGGAGACGCCGGCCGCGGCTTCGCCGTGGTCGCGGACGAGGTCCGCGAGCTGGCTAAGTCGGTCAATCAGATCTCCGCCGCCATTCGCAGGCAGATCGGCTCCATCTCCGATGGCCTGCGCACCAGCCACGACATGCTTCAGGACATCGCCGCCCTCGATGTCTCCAGCGAGAACGCAGCCGCCAACCAACAGGTGAAGAGCGTGGTGCAGAGCCTGGTAGATCAGAACACCGGGTTCGCGAAGGTGCTGCGCCATACCGCCACCACCACGGAGCAGATCAGCTCCGATGTCGCCTCGGCCATTGTCAGCATGCAGTTCCAGGACCTGACCAAGCAGAAGCTGGAGAACGTCAGCGGCGTCCTCGCCACCCTGGCATCGGCGCTGCAGGGACTGACCGCCCGGACCAGCGTGGGCACGGCAGCCCCATCGGTCGAGATCGACAGCGATCTGGCCAATCGCATCATCGCAGGCTGCACCCTGAGCGAAGTGCGCCAGCGCCTTTCTGCCGGCATCATCGACGGCGCCATCCACATGGCGCCGGTCGCCGCGCCCACCGCGGCGGTCCCCGGCGCTGACGACGGCATCGAACTGTTTTAACGGCGGATGCGGTCGCCCGGCGCGGGCCGCGTCGCCTATCCGGCGCCTGTCAGCCCGCCCGCCTTCTCGATGAAGCGGGCCACTTCCTCCACACCCACACCATGCTTGATGGAGGCGAAGACATAGGGCCGCGTGCCACGCATGCGGAGGGTGTCGGCTTCCATGATCGACAGGTCGGCGCCCACCAGCGGGGCCAGATCGGTCTTGTTCACCACCAGGAAGTCGGAGCGGGTGATGCCCGGCCCGCCCTTGCGCGGGATCTTCTCGCCGCCGGCCACATCGATCACATAGATGGTGATGTCTGCCAGCTCGGGCGAAAAGGTCGCCGCCAGATTGTCGCCGCCGGATTCGATCAGCACCACTTCCAGGTTGGGGAACTTGGCCTGCATGTCGGCCACGGCGCGCAAATTGATGGAGGCATCCTCGCGGATGGCGGTGTGCGGGCAGCCGCCGGTCTCCACGCCCAGGATGCGCTCCGGCTCCAGCGCCCCGGCCACCGTGAGCAGGCGGGCGTCTTCCTTGGTGAAGATGTCGTTGGTGATGGCGCAGATGTCGTAGCGGGTGCGGAACAGCTTGCACAAGGCTTCCACCAGCGCCGTCTTGCCCGAGCCCACCGGCCCGCCGATGCCCACCCGCAAGGGGCCGTTGCCTGAAGGTGTCGTGCCCGGAACGCTCATGATCGGAACAGCCTCGTATATTGGGTTTCGTGGCGCATGCTGCCGAGATCGGCCCGGAAGGTGGCGGTGCCGAGATCGTCCAGCGTAAGATCCTGAAGCTCAGCCACCAGCGCCCGCACCTGCGGCATGAGGGCGGCCACCACGCGGGTGCCGGCGGTCTGGCCGATGGGCGCCAGCCGCAGCGCGGCCGAAACCAGCGCCTGTATCACCGCGAACAGGAACGCCTCCACCGCCGCCGTGGCCGCAACCCCGTGCACCGCCGCGGCAAAGCCCACGGCGACGGGATAGGCCACGTCCGGCGGCAGATCGCGGGCGGCTTCATCCAGCGCCGGATGCGGCCAGGCCACCCGCACCGCATCGAGGAAGCTGCGGCCCTGCTGGCAACTCTCCAGCCGCAGCTCAGCCGTGGGCGCCAGTGCCACCGCCAAGGCATTGATCTCCCGCAGCGCGGCAAGGTCGCCCGCGGCGCCAGCGGCGTGGGCATGACGGAACAGAATGCCGTCGGCCCGGCAGAAGCCGTGGCGCAGCAGGTCGGCCAGCCACGTCAGCAACGCCGGCTCATTGCCCAGGTCGCCGGCCTCGGCGGCCCATTCCAAAGCGTGGGAATACGCATAGCCGCCCACCGGGAAGCCCGGCGAGAGCCACGCGAACAGCGCCAGCAGCCCCGCCTCCGGCGGCGCCACGGCTGCGGTATCAGTCATGCTTGTGATGGGCATGCCCACAGGAGGCGCTGTGCACATGGCCCTCTTCGCCATGCTCGTCGCCCTCCTCGCCGTCGGCCGCATGGCCCTGGGCGGCCTCATAGGCGCCGCGCTCGGGCTTGAACGGACGCACCACCTGCTTGGTGGAGGCGCCGATGCCGCGCAGCATGGTCTCGATCACCGGATCCTGGGTGATGTAGAGCGCCTCGGCGGTGATCTCGGTGGCCACATGCCGGTTGCCCAGGTGCCAGGCGGCGCGCATCAGGCGCAGCGGATTGAAGGTGGTGACTTCCAGCAGCTTTTCCGGCGCCGCCTTCACCTGCACCAGCCGGCCGTCTTCCAGCTCCATGGCGTCGCCGTCATCCAGCACCACCGCGCGGTCGAGATCCAGCAGGAACTCCAGCCCGCCGTCGGTGGTCAGCGCCACCCGGCGCCGATGGCGGCCCTGGTGGTCGAGGGTGATGGTGTCGGACACCAAATCCACACGCACGGCGAGGTGACGAACGATCTTCGTGGAACGGATCATGCTTAAGCTCCCGGGGGGCGCACTCTTTTGTCGGCCAGTCTCTGGCTGCGCTTCGCTTAAAACAAAAAGTAGCGTTGCGCCATGGGAAGTACATCCGCCGGCTCACACACCAGCAATTCTCCGTCGGCGCGCACGTCGTAGGTCTCCGGATCCACCTCGATATGGGGGGTGGCGTCGTTCAGCACCATGCTCTTCTTGCCGATGCCGCCGCGGGTGTTTTCCACCGCCACCAGGGTTTTGCCGGTCTGCAGGCGCGCCGCCAGCCCGTCCTCCACCGCCACCTTTGAGACGAAGGTGAGCGAGGTGTGGGTGCGGGCGCGGCCATAGGCGCCGAACATCTGGCGATAATGCACCGGCTGCGGGGTGGGGATGGAGGCGTTGGGATCGCCCATCTGCGCCACCGCGATCGCCCCGCCCTTGATCACCAGATCCGGCTTCACGCCGAAGAAGGCCGGGGTCCACAGCACCAGATCCGCCAATTTGCCCGCTTCCACCGAGCCGATGTGGCGGGACATGCCGTGGGCGATGGCCGGGTTGATGGTGTATTTGGCGATGTAGCGCCGCGCCCGCAGATTGTCGTTGTCGCCGCTCTCGCCGGGCAAGGCGCCGCGCTGGCGCTTCATCTTGTCGGCGGTCTGCCAGGTGCGGATCACCACCTCGCCCACCCGGCCCATGGCCTGGCTGTCCGAACTCATCATGGAGAGGGCGCCGATGTCGTGGAGGATGTCCTCCGCCGCAATGGTCTCCTTGCGGATGCGGCTCTCGGCGAAGGCCAGATCCTCCGGGATCGAGGGCGAGAGGTGGTGGCACACCATGAGCATGTCCAGATGCTCGTCGATGGTGTTGCGGGTATAGGGCCGGGTCGGGTTGGTGGAGGACGGCAGCACATTGGCCAACCCCGCCACCTTGATGATGTCGGGCGCATGCCCGCCGCCCGCGCCCTCGGTGTGGAAGGCGTGAATGGTGCGGCCCTTGAAGGCGGCGATGGTGTCCTCGACGAAGCCGCTCTCGTTCAGGGTGTCGGTGTGGATCATCACCTGCACGTCGAACAGGTCCGCCACCGACAGGCAGCAATCGATGGCCGCGGGGGTGGTGCCCCAGTCCTCATGCAACTTCAGCGCGCAGGCGCCCGCCCGCACCATTTCCTCCAGCGCCTTGGGCTGGGAGGCGTTGCCCTTGCCGGCGAAGGCGAGATTCATCGGGAAGCTGTCCGCCGCCTCGATCATCCGCGCCAGATGCCACGGGCCGGGGGTGCAGGTGGTGGCGAAGGTGCCGGTGGCCGGTCCCGTGCCGCCGCCCAGCATGGTGGTGACGCCGGAGGCCAGCGCTTCGTCGATCTGCTGCGGGCAGATGAAATGGATATGGCTGTCGAAGCCGCCGGCGGTGAGGATCTTGCCCTCGCCCGCGATCACCTCGGTGCCGGGGCCGATGATGATATCGACGCCGTCCTGCACATCCGGGTTGCCGGCCTTGCCGATCTTGAAGATGCGCCCGTTCTTCAGGCCCACATCGGCTTTGACGATGCCCCAATGATCCAGGATCACCGCATTGGTGATCACCGTGTCCACGGCGCCATCCGCATTGGCGACCTGACTCTGGCCCATGCCATCGCGGATCACCTTGCCGCCGCCGAACTTCACCTCCTCGCCATGGACGGTGAAGTCCTTCTCCACCTGGATGACGAGGCTGGTATCGGCGAGCCGCACCTTGTCGCCCGTGGTGGGGCCGAACATGTGGGCATAAGACGCGCGGGGCATGGAGGCGGGAGCGGACATGGAGACATGATCCTCAGGGGAGGAGGGAATAGTGGCCGTGGTCGGCCGCATCGGTATCGAACGTGAACGTGGTGCGGCAGCCCGCCTCGGCGTTGATCTCGGCGATGAGATAGTCGGCGAAATCGCCGCGCCCACCCTCGAAGGCCTTCAACGCCCGGCGCGCCGCCGGGGAAAACGGAACCTCGAACACGTCCGCATCCAGCACATCGGCGACAAAGTCCGCCACCTGACGGCGGCTGCGCTTCATGCGCTTGGACAGCGTCCATGTGGCCTCGGCCAGGACGATGGGATTGACCATCGCCGGCTCGGGCGCCACCGCCCGCAACAGCGCGACGCATCCGGCATGCTGGCTGGGCGGCTCGTCCTCGATGAACACCCGCAGCAGGACATTGGTATCGAGGCCGATCATGAGCCGCGCCGTTTCTGGACGCGGTCTTCCTGCTCGCCCATGGCCTGGTCCACGGCCGCATCGATATCCGCCTGGCCGAAATTCCGGTTCCGGCGCCCGACCGACTTGGTCAGCGATCCGGCGATATCATCCAGGGTGAGACGGCGCCGGATGTGGGCCTGGCCATCATCGTCCACCACCAGTTGCAGCGTGGCGCCGGTCTCAATCCCTGCCGCCTTGCGATAGGCCGCAGGCAAGGTCACCTGGCCCTTGCTCGTCACGGTGAGCTTGAAATTCTGCACGGCGCGCATCCTTACCTGTCCACAGCCGCCTTACTTTAGCACGGATGTAAGGCGCCTACAGCTTCCCCATCACCTCGCCGCGGAAGCCATAGACCTCGCGCTTGCCGCCGAGCGGCACCAAGGTGACCTCGCGGGTCGCGCCCGGCTCGAAGCGCACGGCGGTGCCGGGCGTGATGTCGAGGCGCATGCCGCGGGCTTTCTCGCGCTCGAACACCAGGCCGGCATTGGTCTCGTAGAAATGGTAATGGCTGCCGACCTGGATCGGGCGATCGCCGGTATTGGCCACCGTGATCGACACCCGCTCGGCGCCTTCGTTGAAGATGATGTCGCCCGGCGCGGTGGTGATCTCCCCCGGCACGTCGGCGGAGGCTTCGCCGCGGATGGGGTGATGCACCGTCACCAGCTTGGTGCCATCGGGGAAAGTGGCCTCCACCTGGATGTCGTGGATCATCTCGGCGATGCCCTCCATCACCTGATCGGTGGTGAGCACGCGGGAGCCGGCGGCCATGAGATCGGCCACGGTGCGGCCGTCGCGGGCGCCCTCCACCACGAAATCGGTGATGAGCGCGATGGCTTCGGGGTGATTGAGCTTCACCCCCCGCGCCAGGCGCTTGCGCGCCACTTCGGCGGCCATGGCGATGAGCAGCTTGTCTTTCTCCCGCGGCGTCAGCAGCACGGCAGTCTCCTCAAAGGGCCCAGACACGGGGCATGGGCGCCCCGCGAAAGGCGGTCAGGAATGCGACGGCGTCCCGTCGCAGGGTTTCGATGTCGGGCGCCAGCCAGCGGGCGGCCAGGAGGCCGTTCCACGCACTGGCGCCGCATTCGCTGCGGCTAGCTTCCATGAGGCCGCGCGCTTCGTCCAGCCGCGTTTCTGCATCGGGCGCCACATAAAGCAAGGTCGCCAGCGCCCGATTGCCGGCCGCGATCGCCGGGCGCGCCAGCAGCTGGGCGATGGGGCCGCTGAGACGCAAGGCATCGGCATAGATCAGCCCGCCGCCGCGCCTCACGTGCCAGTGGTCCTCCAGATGGCCGGACGCCATCACCTCGCCCCGCGCCACCCGGCCGAAGGCCAGCGCCTCGAAGGCCAGAAACCGGGCGTCGGGATCGAGATCCACCACGAACCGCCGCACCAGCCGGGCCTGATCGAACAGCAAAGTTTCCTGCGGCAGCCAGTGCAGATCGGCGCGCGCCCCCACCGAGAGCGACACGTCGATGCGCGCGGTATCGCCATCGGAACGATAGATTTTTTCCGCCGCCGGGGTCGCCAGCGTCACCTGCGCCTCGGCCCCGGCCTCCACGGAGATGCGGAACTGATCGCCGCTGCACACGCCGCCGGCGGTGTTGACGAACACCGCTTCCACCGCCGGACCGGCCACGCGCGGCATGCGCACCCGCAGAGCGCCGTCTTCGGCCACATCCGCCACGCCGGTGGCGGCGCCCATGCGGCGCACCACAAGGCGTACCGTGCCCAGGCTGCGTTGGCGGCGGGGAGGAGCAGGCGCGAGAGCAGGCGGCTCAGATGGCCGTACGGCCGGAGGCCGATCAGATGGCCATGAGGCGGCGGACGTCGTCACCATCAAGTCCGCTCCTGTCGCCACGGGCCACCACCTCGCCGCGCTCCATCAGGATGAAGGAATCAGCCAGGTCGCGCGCGAATTCGAAATACTGCTCCACCAGCACGATAGCCATATCGCCTTTGTCGCGCAGGTAGGAAATGGCGCGGCCGATGTCCTTGATGATGGACGGCTGGATGCCCTCGGTGGGCTCGTCCAGAACCAAGAGGCGCGGGCGCGTCACCAGTGCCCGGCCGATGGCCAGCTGCTGCTGCTGGCCGCCGGAGAGATCGCCGCCGCGCCGGCCCAGCATGGATTTCAGCACCGGGAACAGATCGAACACCTCGTCCGGGACGTGCTTGTCCTTGCCCTTGAGCCGGGCGAAGCCGGTTTCCAGGTTTTCCTTCACCGTGAGCAAGGGAAACACCTCGCGCCCCTGGGGCACGAAGCCGATGCCCAGCGCGGCGCGGTCATAGGTGCGCATGCGGGTGATGTCGCGGCCGTCGAAATTGACCGAGCCGCCGGCAATGGGCTGCTGGCCGACGATGGCCCGCAGCAGCGAGGTCTTGCCCACCCCATTGCGCCCGAGCACGCAGGTGACCTGCCCGGTCACCGCCTCCAGCGACACGCCGCGCAGGGTATGGGCGGCGCCGTAATAGAGATCGAGATTTTCGACCTTCAGCATGCTGGGCCTCCGCTCAACGGAACTGGGGTGCGCGGGGCGCGGATAGAGATGGGGCGAGCCCATCTGCGTTCGTCATGGCCGGACTTGATCCGGCCATCCACGGCCTCGCGCCGGGTCCAAGGGGAAAAGGTTTGCGAACGGACGTGGCCGCGCGCGTATCGCTTGCGACCCTCGGGCGGACCGGCGTGGATGCACGGGACAAGCCCGTGCATGACGAATGTCTAGAGACCCGTCGAGGGGGGGAAAGGAGCATACCCATACCCTATCTCCCCAGATAGACTTCGATGACGCGCTCATCAGCGCTCACCTGGTCCAGCGGGCCTTCGGCCAGCACCGAGCCTTCGTGCAGCACCGTGACCTTCACATCCAGATCGCGCACGAATTGCATGTCATGCTCCACCACCACCACCGCGCGGGTCTTGGCGATCTCGCGCAAGAGTTCGGCGGTGTCGGCGGTCTCCTGGTCGGTCATGCCGGCGGCGGGTTCGTCCACCAACAGCAGGCGCGGCTCCTGCGCCAGCAGCATGCCGATCTCCAGCCATTGCTTCTGGCCGTGGCTGAGTTCGGAAGCCTTGCGCTGGCGCTGGTCCTTCAGGCGGATGCGCTCCAGCAGCGCGTCGATGCGCTCGCGCTCATAAGCGGTGCGGCGCCAATAGATGTTGGAGAAGGCGCGCCGGTCCGCCTTCACCGCCAGCAGCAGATTGTCCTCCACCGTGTGCATGTCGAACACGGTGGGGGTCTGGAACTTGCGGCCGATGCCCAGTTGGGCGATGGCGGCCTCGTCCAAAGTGGTGAGGTCATAGACGCCGGCGAACATGGCCTCGCCGTCGGTGGGGCGGGTCTTGCCGGTGATGACGTCCATCATGGTGGTCTTGCCGGCGCCGTTGGGGCCGATGATGGCCCGCATCTCGGCTTCCTCAATGGTCAGCGAGAGCTTGTTGAGCGCCCGAAAACCATCGAACACCACCGAGATGTTGTCGAGATAGAGCAGGGATTGGGTGATAGGTTCCATGAGCCTCACTCCGCCGGCTTGGGCTGGGCGACGCCGCCGTCGCGGTCGGGCTTGCGCAGCCGGGCCGTGAAGTCACCCCACAGGCCGATCACCCCGCGCGGCATGAACAGCGTCACCACCACGAACAAAGCGCCCAAGGCGAACAGCCAGGCCTCCGGCAAGGCGCCGGTGAACCAGGTCTTGCCGGCGTTGACGATCAGCGCGCCCAAGGCCGCGCCCACCAAAGTGCCGCGACCGCCCACCGCCACCCAGATCACCATCTCGATGGAATTGGCCGGGGCGAATTCGCCGGGATTGATGATACCCACCTGCGGCACATAGAGCGCGCCAGCCACCCCCGCCAGCATGGCCGAGACCACCCAGGCCAACAGCTTGTAGTTCGCCACCCGATAGCCCAGGAACCGGGTGCGGCTTTCCGCGTCGCGTACCGCCACCAGCACCTTGCCGTACTTCGACGTCACCAGCGCCCGACACAGCAGATAGCCGCCCACCAGCGCCAGCGCCGAGAGGAAGAACAGCGCCCCACGGGTGCTGCCGGAGGCAATGGGGAAGCCGAGGATGTCCTTGAAATCGGTCAGGCCGTTATTGCCGCCGAAGCCCATGTCATTGCGGAAGAAGGCCAGCATCAGAGCAAAGGTCATGGCCTGGGTGATGATGGAGAGATACACCCCCGTCACCCGCGAGCGGAAGGCGAACCAGCCGAAGGCGAAGGCCAGGATGGCCGGGGCCACCAGCACCATGAGCGCGGCGAACGGGAACCAGTCGAACCCGAGCCAGAACCAGGGCAGCTCCTTATAGTTCAGGAACACCATGAAATCCGGCAGCACCGGATTGCCATAGACGCCGCGCGGGCCGATCTGGCGCATGAGATACATGCCCATGGCATAGCCGCCCAAAGCGAAGAAGGCGCCGTGGCCCAGCGAGAGCACGCCGCAATAGCCCCACACCAGATCCAGCGCCACGGCGAGCAGCGCGTAGCACAGATATTTGCCCAGCAAGGGCACCAGATAATCGGAGATATGGAACGGGCTGCCGGCGGGCACCAGCAGGTTGCCGATGGGCACCAGCACGCCGGCCGCCAGCACCAGAACAATGAAGATCGCGCCGCGGCGATCGAGAATGCCCAAGTTGCGCAGGTTGCCGCTCATGATTCCACCGCCCGCCCCTTGAGCGCGAACAGGCCGCGCGGTCGTTTCTGGATGAACAGGATGATGAAGACCAAGAGCGCGATCTTGCCCAGCACCGCGCCGGCGAACGGCTCCAGCAGCTTGTTGGCCACGCCCAAGGTGAGCGCCCCCACCAGGGTGCCCCAGAGGTTCCCCACCCCGCCGAACACCACCACCATGAAGCTGTCGATGATGTAGCCCTGGCCGAGGTTCGGGCTGACATTGTCGATCTGCGACAGTGCCACCCCGGCGATGCCGGCAATGCCGGAGCCGAGGCCGAAGGTCAGCGCATCGATGCGGCCGGTGCGGATGCCCATGGCCGCCGCCATGCGCCGGTTCTGCGTCACCGCCCGCACATACAAGCCCAGCGAGGTGCGCTTGAGCACCACCAGCAGCGCGAAGAACACCAGCAGCGAGAACACGATGATCCACAGCCGGTTATAAGTGATGGACAATTGCCCCACCTGGAACGCCCCGGACATCCAGGACGGCGCCCCCACCTCCTTGTTGGTGGGGCCGAACACCGTGCGCACCGCCTGTTGTAGCATCAAGGAGATGCCCCAGGTGGCCAGCAGGGTTTCCAGCGGCCGGCCATAGAGGAAGCGGATGACCGTGCGCTCGATGATGATGCCCACCACGCCGGTGAACAGGAAGGCCAACGGCAGGGCGATGGCCAGCGACCAGCCGAACAGGCCGGGATAAGAGGTGCGGATGAACTCCTGCACCACATAGGTGGTGTAGGCGCCCAACATCACCATCTCGCCATGGGCCATGTTAATCACCCCCATCACCCCAAAGGTGATGGCAAGGCCGATGGCCGCCAGCAGCAGCACCGAGCCGAGCGACAGGCCGTACCAGACATTCTGCGCCACGTTCCAGATCGCCAGCGAGCGATTGATCTTGGCGACGCCGGCCGCAGCCGCAGCCTTCAGCGAAGCGGGCGCATCGGCGGGCAGATTGGCCAGCAGCGCCAGCGCCTCCTGGTCGCCGCGCGCCACGATGAGATTGACCGCTGCCAGCCGCTGGGCCTCGCCGACGCCGGGGGTGGTGACGAGGATGGCGGCCTGGGCCTGCATCAGGGCCTCGCGCACCTGCGGCACGCTCTCGCTGTTGATGGCGGTGTTGAGCGTCTGCAAAGCGGTGACGTCGCGGGACTTGAACACGGCCCCGGCCGCCTCCAGCCGGCGGGCGGGATCCGGGGAGAGCAGCGACAGGGCGCCGGTCGCGGCATCCGCGGCGCGGCGCACCCGGTTGTTGAGGCGCACGGGCTTGAGACCAGCAGGCTCTGACGCTACGGCGGCGCCGGTGGCGGCATCGGTGAGGGCGCCGCCGGTCTTGGCGCGCACATAGACCGCCTTGGTGGCGGGATCGAACAGCAGGCGTCCGTCGGACAGCGCCGCCACGATCACCGCCGCCTGCGGATTGGGGCTGGCGGACAAGGACACCAACGCGGCCTCGGTGTCGGAAAAGCTGTCGGCGGCGAACTTGGCGAGGATCGGCGCCAGATCGGCGGGAGCGGCCGCCGGAGCGGAAACCTGCGCGCGCGCCGGGGGCGCAAACGAGACGGTCGCGGCACTCGCCACCAGGGCGATCGCAACCAGCAGGCGATGGAGAAAGGTCATGATCTGTCCTGCTCGACGCGCGGCGGCACGGGATGCCGAAGCTGACAAAGGGGCATGAAGGCCGAAGGAGTCATGCGTGAGGAGTCATGGCGTGAAGGGTCATGGCGTGAAGGGGCATGGCGTGGACGTCGAACCATCGCGCGGCCCGGACCGGCACTCCCGATTACCGCCAGCGGCGGCCCAAGACGGCGCGGCATCGGCCGAGGGCGACGGCGGGGCGGCGACAGGCGGCGCCGGACGCTGCGGACCCGCGGGCACCAGCCGCCTGAGGCGACCTCCCGGCGTCGCCGGCACGGCCGAGCGGGGCCGCGCCGAGAGATATTGCGGTGATCGGTACACCCGCGGCATGCAACCGGCCGCGGGTGGTTCGATCAGGCCGTCAGAGACGTCACTTGGTGGCGGTGGCCCCCAGGCAGACGTTCTTGACGGTGTCGTAATTGCCGCAATTATACTTCACCCAGTCGGCCACCAGGGTCTTGGAGCCTTCCAGATACTTGGACCAGGCTTCGCCCGGCACCAGGCCATCGGTCTTCCACACCACGTTGAACTGGCCGTCGCCCTGGATCTCGCCAATGAACACCGGCTTGGTGATGTGGTGGTTCGGCAGCATTTCCGAGACGCCGCCGGTGAGGTTCGCCTGCTTGGTGCCCGGCAGGGTGGCGATCACCTTGTCGGTGTCGGTGGTGCCGGCCTTGGTCACCGCCTGCACCCACATGTTGAAGCCGATATAAGTGGCTTCCATGGGATCGTTGGTCACGCGCTTCGGGTTCTTGGTGAAGGCCTTCCACTGGGCGATGAAGGCATCGTTCTCAGGGGTCTTGATGCTCTCGAAATAGTTCCAGGCCGCCAGATGGCCGACGAGGGGCTTGGTGTCGATGCCGGCGAGTTCTTCCTCGCCCACCGAGAACGCCACCACCGGAATGTCGGTGGCCTTGATGCCCTGGTTGGCCAGTTCCTTATAGAACGGCACGTTGGCGTCGCCATTGATGGTGGAGACCACCGCGGTCTTCTTGCCCGCCGAGCCGAACTTCTTGATGTCGGCGACGATGGTCTGCCAATCGGACTGGCCGAACGGCGTGTAGTTGATCATGATGTCCTCGGACTTGACGCCGCGGGACTTCAGATAGGCTTCCAGGATCTTGTTGGTGGTGCGGGGATAGACATAGTCCGTGCCCGCCAGCACCCAGCGCTCGATCTTCTCTTCCTTGGCCAGGTAATCGACCGCCGGGATCGCCTGCTGGTTGGGGGCGGCGCCGGTGTAGAACACGTTGCGCTCGCTCTCCTCGCCCTCATATTGGACCGGGTAGAACAGGATCGAATTCAGCTCCTTGAACACCGGGAGCACCGACTTGCGGCTCACCGAGGTCCAGCAGCCGAACACCACCGACACCTTGTCCTTGTTGATCAGCTCGCGGGCCTTTTCGGCGAACAGCGGCCAGTTGGAGGCGGGGTCGACCACCACCGCTTCCAGCTTCTTGCCGAGTACGCCGCCCTTCTTGTTCTGCTCATCGATCATCATGAGCACGGCGTCCTTCAGCGTGGTCTCGCTGATCGCCATGGTGCCCGACAGCGAATGCAGCACGCCAACCTTGATCGTCTCCTGCGCGGCGGCCGTGCCGACCGAACCGGCGACGGCGGCAACCGCCGCCAAGGCCCCAAGTCCAGCCCCAAATCCCTTGGCCGCTCTTCCCAGCAAACCGAGCATCCGCTCTCTCCCCGTCTATTCCGTCTGGCATTCGCCAGCGGGGTTTCATCAGCAAGCACCGTGCCACCTCTGTAATCATGAAGCGCATCAGGCAGATGCCCGTCCAAGCGGCAGCCCAAAACGCAGGCAGACGGAGGTATCGCGCCGCTATTTCTGTCATCTGCTGAAAATTTGGGCATAATAGGTGCAAGCCTCACGCGACCCACAGCCGCTAATTGCAAGACTGGATCGTGCAAGGCTACGCAAGGCAGACCGCAACCGGGACCCCTCGATGCCGGAATTTCAATCGTCCTTCCGCGTGGTGGCACGGGCCCGCCGGGTTCTTGCCGCCCCGAAGGCCATTGTCGCCATTCCGGTCCGGAATGCCGAGCCGCACCTGCTTGGCTGCCTCAACGCACTCGCCGCCCAGCGCAACACCGCTGATTTCGCCACCATCCTGCTGCTGCACAATTGCGTCGACCGCACCGAGCAGGTGGCCATCGCCGCCGCCGATGCCCTGCCCCTGGCGCTGCGCATCCTGTCCATCGACCTGCCGGCGGATCGCGGTGGCGCCGGCTGGGCCCGGCGCCATCTCATGGATGCCGCCGCCTCGCTGATCGTCACCTCCGGTGTCAATGACGGCCTCATCCTCACCACCGAGGCCGACGCCCGCGTCGCCCCCGACTGGGTCGCCGCCACCCTGGCGGCACATGCGGGCGGCGCCGATGCGGTGGCCGGCAAGGTCGATCTGGTGGCGACCGCGGCCGGCACCCCGCCCGCCCCCTTGCGCCGACGCTATGACTATGCCGAGCGCTATGCCCGCCTGATCACCGACATCGACAGCCATCTGGATCCCGATCCGCTCAACCCGCCGCCGCTCCATCGCCAGGCCTGCGCCGCCAGCCTGGCGGTGACGGTGGAGGGCTATCTGCGCGCCGGCGGCATTCCCACCACCACCCGCGGCGCCGATCGTGGACTGTTGACGGCGCTCAACCGCGCCGGCCTGCAGGTGCGCCACGACCCCAAGGTGCGCGCCACCGCCCCCTGGACGCTGGAGACCGGCGCCGACGGCGTCGCCGCCCGGTTCCGCGCCTGGAGCGAGGGCCAGATCGGGTATGACACCCTGGCGCTGGAGCCGGTGGCCCAGATCGTCCGCCGTGCCCGGCTGCGCCGCACCATGCGCAAGGTGCACGCCAGCGGCCAATTGTGGAACGTCAACACCTGGTCGGGGCCGCTGCGGGTCGCCACCATCGACGCCTTCAAGGTGGCGGCCCTGCCGCAATTCCAAGAGGTGTGGGCCGCGCTGGAGGCCATCAGCCCGCTGCTGACGCCCCATCCGCTGTCGTCAGCGCAACTGTTGATCGAGACCGCCCGCGCCCTCGCCTTGGTCGGCGAAATGCGCTTGCGCGCCCGCCTGGCGCGTTGGACCGGCCCTAGCATCTGAGCCCCTGCCGATGCGGTCACGGGCACACGCTCCATCGATCGCGCGCACACCCCGGCACCCGAGCGCCGACGCCGGTGGCGGCCATTGGCCGGGCCGGGATTGTAATGCATCTCAAACTCAGGTTTATGCCGCTGGGCAGTCCCCTTTGCGTTGACGATTCAGCCGCAGGTTCCGCCTCAACCATCAATCACCGGACGAGGGGGGCCCCTCATGCAGCTCGAGACCGCCAACCCTCAGGCGCCGGTTCCGCCCCCGCGGATCGGCCGGGCCCATGTGGCCGACATCGTCGAATTCCTGAACGCCAAGACCCCGGCGGAAGCCGCCGAGTTCGTCGCCCATCTGCCCCATGAATGGGCGGTGGAGGTGCTGGACCA
This sequence comes from Azorhizobium sp. AG788, assembly GCA_943369575.1. Taxonomy (GTDB): domain Bacteria; phylum Pseudomonadota; class Alphaproteobacteria; order Rhizobiales; family Xanthobacteraceae; genus Azorhizobium. The sequence continues at coordinate 16,474 of CALRNP020000027.1, forward strand.
GCCCACGTTCGAATGGGCGTCCGAGTTGCTGGAAACCCTGCCGGTGGAAAAGGCAGTGGCGGTGCTGGAGGGCATGTCCACCGACCGCGCCGCCGATGTGCTGCGCTGGGTGGACGACGCGGTGCGCGATCGGCTCCAGGGCCTGCTGAGCCCGGAAGCCAAGGCGGCCATCGCCCATCTGCTGACCTATCCGGACGACAGCGCCGGCGGCCTCATGACCACCGAGTTCGTCACCGTGCCGGCCAATTGGACGGTGCAGCAGACGCTCGATCATATCCGTGCCGTTGAGCGCACCCGCGAGACCATCTACGCCATCTATGTGCTGGATCCGGTCAGCCGGAAGCTGCTGCATATCGTGACGCTGCGCCGCCTGATCTCCGGCGAGCCCGACGCCCCCATCGCCTCGGTGGCCCAGCCTTATGCCCCCATCACCACCACCCCCCTCGCCAGCCGCGAGGACGTGGCGCGCCTGATCGCCAAATACGATCTGCTGGCCATTCCGGTGATCGACAGCACCGCCCATCTGATCGGCATCTGCACCTTCGACGACGTCATCGACGCCATGATCGAGGAGCAGACCGAGGACGTCCAGCGCATGGGCGGCATGGAGGCCATCGACGAGCCTTACATGCAGATCTCCTTCGGCGAGATGATCAAGAAGCGCGCCGGCTGGCTGTGCGTGCTGTTCCTCTCGGAAATGCTCACCGCCAGCGCCATGCAGGTCTATGCGGACGAACTGGAGAAGGCCATCGTGCTGGCTCTGTTCGTGCCGCTGGTCATGAGTTCGGGCGGCAATTCCGGCTCGCAGGCCACCTCGCTGATCATCCGCGCCCTGGCGCTGCGGCAGGTGCGGCTCAAGGACTGGTACAAGGTCGCGTTCCGGGAACTGCCCACCGGCATGTTGCTGGGCGCCATCCTGGGCGTGATCGGCATGATCCGCATCAGCGTCTGGCAGGGGCTGGGCTTCTTCGACTATGGCCCGCATTGGCAATTGCTGGCGGTGACCATCGCCGCCTCGCTGGTGGGCATCGTCACCTTCGGCTCGCTGGCCGGCTCCATGCTGCCGTTCATCCTGAAACGGCTGGGCTTCGACCCCGCCAGTTCCTCGGCGCCGTTCGTGGCAACGCTGGTGGATGTGACCGGGCTGATGATCTATTTCAGCGTCGCCTACATCTTCCTCAAGGGCACCATCCTATAGTTCTGACCTGCGCATGAGGCCCCACCCAAGACGGATCGGCGTTCAGCACCTGCCTTCACTGTTCGTCATGCCCGGGCTTGTCCCGGGCATCAGCGTCCATCGACGCCTTTCCTCTTAAACTCTCGATAGATCTTAGCGCCGGGCGATGTCGTCCAGGCGCAGGATCTGCTCGATTCCTGTGGGCGTTTCCGCCGCGCATGGCTCATAGGCCAGGGTGGCGAAGACGCGATGGCCGTGAAACCAGAAGCGGGAAATCCAGCGGTGCTTGAACGGGGCATCGGCCTCCAGATCGAGATGGCGGGTGCTGACGCCGACGATCATGGCGACGTCGCCGGCGAGCACGCCGCGCCGCGTTTGGGCATCGTCGAGAATGATGCGGCTTTCGCCGACCATCCGCGCTTCGAACGACCGCCCGATCAGCCGTGAAAACCGCGGCCAGATCCGCCTGCATCCGTGCGAGGCGGCCTGGAAGCGAATGCCGTCGATCTCGAAGATCGCCTGGATCGACGACAAGCTCCCCACGAAGCAGCTCTCAATGGCCAGTTCGTCGCGGACCTGGGTTGCCATCAAGTCCGTGATCCGGCGGGAAATCTCGATGGAGGGGCTGTCGCGCTCGCTTTCCCAGCGCGACACCGTGGCCTGCGACACGCCGAGCGTGGCGGCCATCGCGTCCTGCTTGATGCCGTTGGCGCGACGCCAGGCCCTGAGCTTTTGGCCGATGCTGAACTCGCTCATGGGACCGACGCTTTCCCGCTGCGGATATGGGCGTATATTTTGGCTATCATGAATAGCATTTTTGTCATAGCGCCACTCTTGCGCCACGGCATAAGATTGCATTCAATATAGATGGACGACTTCCCCACCGCGCGCGGGAAATATATCCAATATGGAAGCATTTTCATTCCAAATGGAATGAATTTGCCCCCTCATACGGCCCGTTGCTATCCGCAACGTCACATATCTTCATCTTGTCACATGGGCGCCCCGGCGTTCAGACGCGGTCCAGATCAACATCCAAGGCAGGTAAATCATGGCCAAGACCACGACCATCAACTGGGCCTGGGGCGTCAACGCAGCCATCGCGTTCGATCCGGCGGTGGATGTTCTGGATTTCGGCTGGTTCCAGGCGGACCAGTTCACCATCACCCAGGTCGATGGTTCGGTGGTCATTTCCATCCCCTCCAACAACCAAAGCTATACGCTCACCGGCGTCACCCTGTCGGAGCTGACCCTGGCCAATATCGCCGCCAAGGATAGCTCGGCAGTGAGCGAATGGACCAATGCACTGGGCAGCAGCAGCGGATCGTCGGGCAGCGGATCCACGGGGGGATCCACCGGCGGATCGAGCGGGGGAGAGACGGGCGGAAGCACGGGCAGCTCCGGTGGCGAAGCAACGGGCGGCACCAGCGGCGACGGCCTTGCCACCGTCATCCCCATCACCTGGTCCTGGGGCAGCCATCAGGTGCTGCACTTCGACACCGCCTTGGACACACTGGATTTCGGCTGGTTCTCGGCCGACAACTTCACCATCAGCGAGGTGGATGGCTCGGTGGTGATCTCCATCCCCACCAATAGCCAGACCTATACGCTGGACGGCGTGAGCCTGTCGGAGCTGACCCTCGCCAACATCACCGCCAAGGATGCCGGCGCGCTGGCCGAATGGACCACCGCGCTCAGCGGTAGCACCGGGAGCGGCTCCACCGGCGGCAGCACGGGCGGATCGACCGGAGGATCAACCGGAGGATCAACCGGCACTGAGACCGGAGGCTCCACCGGCGGCGAGACGGGAGGATCCACGGGAGGCTCGACGGGTGGCTCCAGCGGTGGAAGCACCGGCGGCAGCACCGGCGGCACCACGACCTATGCCGCGGCCTGGTCCGCCACCGCCGTCTATGTGGCCGGCGACCATGCCGCCGTCGACGGCCTGGTCTATGAGGCCCATTGGTGGAATCAGGGCACCGACCCCTCCACCCACAATGGCGCCGATGGCAGCGGCAATGTGTGGACCTTCGTGGGCTATCTGGACAGCACGCCGGTGGTGCCGGAGGCGCCGGAAGACCTGTTCGCCACCGCCATCTCCGACACCACCGCCGTGCTGGTGTGGGATGCCGCCGAGGTGAAGGGCGCCGGCACCGTCTCGGCCTATCAGATCTATGAGAACGGCGTGCTGGTCGCGACCACCGACCACACCTATTACAAGATCACCGGCCTCTCGGCGGCGAGCGACTATGCCTTCACCGTGGTGGCGGTGGACGAAGCGGGCGCCTCGCCCCAGGCCACCGCCATCACCGTGCACACCCATGATGCCGGCAGCGATGTGGTGGACCAGACCTACTCGCCCTACATCGACATGTCGCTGACCACCAGCCAGGACCTGATGGCGGTGTCCGCCGCCTCGGGCGTCACCGACTTCACCTTGGCCTTCGTGCTGAGTTCCGGGACCGACACCATTGGCTGGGGCGGCACCGGCACGCTGGCCAATGACACGCTTAGCAACGGCGCCACCATTCATGATCAGGTGGCCGCACTCCAGGCCATCGGCGGCGACATCACCATCTCGTTCGGCGGCGCCAACGGCCAGGAGGCGGCGCAGACCTTCTCCAGCGCCGATGCCTTGACCCAGGCCTACCAATCGGTGCTCGACACCTATCACGTCAACAAACTGGACTTCGACATCGAAGGCGGGGCGCTGCTGAACACTGCGGCCAACCACATGCGCGACCAGGCGCTGGTGGCGCTGGAGGCTGCCAATCCGGATCTGGAGATCTCCTTCACCTTGCCGGTGCTGACCGACGGCCTGACCGGCGACGGCCTCAGCGTGCTCAAACAGGCCATGGCGGACGGGGTGCACATCGACACCGTCAACATCATGGCCATGGACTATGGCGCCTATTCCGACAGCGGCGACATGGGCGATGACGCCATCTCCGCCGCCCAGGCGACGCTGGCGCAACTGGCCGCCCTCGGGCTGGACGCCAAGCTGGGCATCACGGTGATGATCGGCATCAACGACGTGCAGAGCGAGGTCTTCACCCAGGAAGACGCCTACCAATTGCTGGAGTATGCCCAGGGCAATGAGGACATCGCCAGCCTGTCGATCTGGTCGGTGGGCCGCGACAATGCCAGCAGCCTCGGCTCCGTCTCGCCCACCGGCAGCGGCATCTCCCAGACCGCCTATGAGTTCAGCCAGATCTTCGGGCACCTCTGAGCCACGCCGACCGGCCACCGCCTCGCCGGCGCAACCGGCGGGGCGGAGCCGTGGCGGGCGGGGGCGGGCGGCGCGGGGCCGACCCCTCCCTGCCGCCTACCGCTTGAGCATGAAGCGCAGCAGCGCCCCATAGGCGCCCTCGTGCTTGCCCACCCGCTCGCCGGTCTCCGCCTCCTGCTTGGCGGCGGCCTTCAACTCGGCGGCGGAAATCTCGAAGCCGCGCGAGGCCAGAAAGCGCACCGCATCATCAGCGCTGGAAAAGCCGCGGATCGCCTCCTCCATCACCTCCGCCAGCCCGGTGTTACCCGACGCATCGGCCTTCAGGCGTTCCAGATCGGCTTCCGACATCGCTACACTCCTCACGGTCACGGTTCAGGAGGGCAACGCCCCCCTGGCCGCGATGTTCCTGCAAGGCGGACTTAACCCCACCCCGCCACCGGCTCGGAGCCAGGACGAGGGAACCGACTGAGTCGCGAATCGGGGGCGCGGGAGCAGCGCGGTGATTCTGTGCGTGGGGAAAAGGAGGCCAAGCGACCGCGATCGAATCGCAGCGATGGGCCGCGCGCCGCGCCACCGACGGGCACCGGCGAATGTTACACGTCCATACGCGTGTAACGGCGCAGTACCATGCGGAACAGTGGGAAATAATGGGGAAGTGCCGGTATCATTCAAAGCGCATCATATCTTGCGCAAGTGCCCGCTCCGGTGGGCTTTTTCAGCTGGTCGGAGTGGCAGGATTTGAACCTGCGACCCCCACGTCCCGAACGTGGTGCGCTACCGGGCTGCGCTACACTCCGAACCAGGCCGCAGCGTCTAACATGCGTTCCGCGCCGGATGCAAGCGCCTTCTCTCATTTCCCTCGCTTGAACCCCCACGGCGCGCGTGTCATAGGAGGCCGCGCCCTGTCACAGGGCCGAAAAACTGAGCAATGGAGTGGTTGGACATGGCGACGAACGGCGGCGCGAGCGGTCTTCTTACTGGCAAGCGTGGGCTGATTTTCGGCGTCGCCAACAATCGCTCCATCGCCTACGGCATCGCCAAGGCGGCGCGGGCGCAGGGCGCGGAGATCGCCCTCACCTATCAGGGCGAGGCGCTGAAGAAGCGCGTGGAGCCTTTGGCCGCCGAGCTTGGCGGGCATATCGTGGGCCATTGCGATGTCACCGATCCGGCCTCCATGGACGCGGTGTTCGCCGAGACCGAGAAGCTGTTCGGCACCATCGATTTCCTGGTCCACTGCATCGCCTTCTCCAACAAGGACGAGTTGGACGGGCGCTATGTGGACACCAGCGCCGACAACTTCACCAAGACCATGTTCATCTCCTGCTACTCGTTCACCGCCTTGGCGCAGCGGGCCGAGAAGATCATGAACAACGGCGGCTCCTTGCTGACGCTGACCTATTACGGCGCCGAGAAATGGATGCCGCACTACAATGTGATGGGTGTCGCCAAGGCCGCCCTGGAAGCCAGCGTGCGCTATCTCGCCGCGGATCTGGGACCCAAGAACATCCGGGTCAACGCCATCTCCGCCGGCCCGATCAAGACCCTGGCCGCCTCGGGAATCGGTGATTTCCGCTACATTCTCAAGTGGAACGAGCTGAACTCGCCCCTGCGTCGCACGGTCACCACCGACGAGGTGGGCGATGCCGGCGTATATCTGCTGTCCGATCTCTCCCGCGGCGTTACGGGTGAGGTGCAGCATGTGGATGCGGGCTATCATATCGTCGGCATGAAGCACCCCGACGCGCCGGACCTGGCGCTGGTGCGCGACTGACGCCACCGGGCGCCGCGCGCCCGACGCGCGGCCCACCGTGGGGCCTCTGAGGAGATGAAGACTATGCGGACGCTGCGCACTGCCCTCTCAGCCCTGATTCTGGCCGCTGTGCCCGCCGTCACCGCGCTGCCCGCCCTGGCGGGCGCCGACAGCGCGCCCACCGGCCTGCCGACGCTGGAAGCCTACCCGCTGCGCGATCGCATCTTCGGCTCCGGCGGCGCGCTGTTTCCGAACTATTCCATGCCGTCGGAATACGGCATCTCCTACATGACCGCCTCCGGCGCGGCGCTGGCGACCGGCGGCCCGGCCAAGAGCGGCCGGCCGATCTTCGCGGCGGCGACGGTGGACTTCATCTGCCAGGCCGAGCAGCGGCCGCAGATCACCATCCTATCGGCCCCGGCGGGCGGCAAGGTGGTGGTGACCCCGGCCCAGTTCGTCGCCACCGGCACCGATGCCGGCTCCACTTATTGCCTCGGCCGGCCGGTCAGCGGCGCGGTGGTGCGCTATATCGGTCGCCCGCCCCGAGGCGGCACCACGGTGGCGTTGCGGGTAACCTATCCGCATCTCGGCGCGTGGTATGATCATGTCGTGCAGGTGCCCGGCCTCTGAGCGCCGGCACCGGGACACGGCACCAGGGGGATGCCCATGATCCAAGCTGACACCGCCATCATCCGCCGCGCCGCGACCGTGGCGCTGGCTTTGGCCGGAATCGTTCTGGCTGCCGGCCCAGCCGCCGCGGGCCATGAGAATGATCCCGACGCCTTCGTGGTGAACTATTTCACCGGCGGCGGATCGGACGGCGTGCTGTTCGCCGCCGGCACCTCCAACCAGCAATGCACCGATCAGGGGCTGCCGCAGATCAGCGTCATCAGCGCCTCCCCCGGTGTGCGCCTCTCCATCACGCCGGGGATCTATACCGTCACCGGCACCGACTATGGCTATCTGGTGTGCCTGGGCCGCAAGATGCCGGGCATGATCGTGCGCGGGACCGGCAGCGGCCAGGCGCAGATTAAGGTGACCTATCCGCCCATCGGCCAGTGGTACACCCACACACTGACCCTTCCCGCCCGATGACGGTGCCCGGCCGCCTGTTCCTCGTCCGCCACGGCGAAACCGACTGGAATGTCGCCGGCCGCCTGCAGGGCCGCCGCGATGTGCCGCTAAACAGCCTCGGCCGCGCCCAGGCGGCGCGGGTCGGGCGGGTTCTGGGACAGTTGGCCGGGGATGTGACGCGGCTGCACTATGTCTCCAGCCCGCTCAGCCGGGCGCTGGAGACCATGCGCATCCTGCGCACCGCCCTGGACTTGCCGAGCGCCGATTTCACCCATGATCCGCAACTGGCGGAACTGTCGTTCGGTCAGTGGGAGGGTCTCACCTGGCCCGAGATCCGCCGGCGTGATGGGGCGGCGGTCAAGACGCGGGAACTGGACCCGTGGTCGTTCACGCCGCCGGACGGGGAGAGCTATGCCGGCCTCAGCCATCGCGCCGGCAGCGCCATCGACCGCATCAAGGGCGACGCGGTGGTGGTCACCCATGGCGGCGTCATCCGCGCGCTGCTGCACGCCAAAGCGGGCATGCCCAGCGCCCAGGCGGCGCTGGTGCCGGTGCGCCAGGGCGCGGTGTATGTGCTGCGCGGCGGCCAGTTCGAGGTCGCCGACTAGCCGCCGACCTCGTGCTTTTGCAAAGGTCTATGCTTATTCGCCCACGGTCTTCTGGCGGTGAAGCACCGGCGGCCGCGAGACCAGCAGCTTGTCGATGCGCCGCCCATCCATGTCGACGATCTCGAACCGCCAGCCCAGGGCATCGAACACCGCGCCGGTTTCCGGCAGTTCCTTGATCTGCGCCAGCGCGAACCCGGCCACCGTATGGAAGCGCCCGTCCACGGGCACTTCCACGTCGAGAATGTCGTGCAGTTCGTCCACCGGCGCCTCGCCGGAAATCAGGTAGGACCCGTCCTGGCGCCGCACCACATGCGGCTCGTCGCCGACGCCCTGGTGATCCTGCTCCAGGATCGATCCGGTAATGGCGGCTAGCAGATCATAGCCGGTGACCACGCCGACCATGTCGCCATACTCGTCCACCACGATGCCCATGGGCACGGCGGCGCTGCGCAGCATGCGCATGGCTTCCAGCGCCCCCACCGTCTCCACCACGAACGGCACGGTCTGCACGAAGGCGCGCGGATCCGGCGTTTCGCCGCGCAGATAGGCGTCCAGCAATTGCTTGGCCTGGATCACGCCCATGGTTTCCTCGGGCGAGCCCTCACAGGCCGGCAGGCGGCTGTGCGGGCTTTCCAGCAGGAGTTGGCGCACCTCTTCGGCGTTGGCGGTGATGTCCACCCATTCCACGTCGGGGCGCGGGGTCATGATGGCGGTCACCGGCCGGTCGGCCAGCCGCATGACCCCGGAAATCATCCGCCGTTCGGCGGGATCGATGACGCCGGAATTCTCGGCCTCAGTGATGATGGCACGGATCTCCTCGTCGGTGACCCCTTCCTTCTGCTGGCCTTTTTCGCCCAGCAGCCGCAGCACGCCGCGGGCTGAGGCATCGAGCACCCACACCGCGGGGGCGGAGAATTTCGACAGGCTCAGCATCAGCGGGGCGAGCAAGCAGGCGATCCGTTCGGGATTTTGGAGGGCCAGGCGCTTGGGGATGAGCTCGCCGACGATCAGCGACACATAGGTGATCCCCGCCACCGCGATGGTGTAGCCCAGCGGATCGGCAACGCTGTGCGGCATGCCGGCCTCCAGCAGCACGTCCGCCAGGTAAGCGCCCAGGCTCGCGCCAGAGAACGCGCCGGCCAGAATGCCGATAAGGGTGATGCCGATCTGCACGATGGACAGAAACCGCCCGGGCTCGGCGCCCAGCAGCAATGCGGCCTGTGCGCCCTTGTCGCCGGCATCCGCGCGGCCCTGAAGGCGCGCAGGCCGCACCGACACGATGGACAGTTCAGCGGCGGCAAGAACGGCGTTCAACAGAACAAGAAACAGAACGATGAGAATTTCGAGAATGGGCATGGGAGAGATATGGAGCCTTCCGTCCCCTCCTGAATAACACAGGTCATGCGCGCTGTGCATGACGGGCGCTAAAAAGGCCTGCGACCTGCGCCCGCCCCTGCAATTGCAACGCTTGCCAAGCCGAGGGAGGCGCGCAAGCGGTCATGGCTGGCCGTGGCGGCGCCGGCCGCCCGGCTTCCCTCAAACCCGTTCCCGCTCTAGACAGCTAGCAAATCGAGAAGAAGCGAGCCCCCATGTCCTTCAACACGTTCGGGCACCTGTTCCGCGTCACCACCTTTGGCGAGAGCCATGGCCCGGCCATCGGCTGCGTGGTGGACGGCTGCCCGCCGGGGCTGCGCTTTACCCTGGCCGAGATTCAGGAGGCGCTGGACCGCCGCCGTCCGGGACAATCGCGCTTCACCACCCAGCGGCGTGAGCCGGACCAGGTGCGCGTGCTCTCGGGCACGCTGGAGCATCCCGAAGGCGGGCTTGTCTCCACCGGCACGCCCATCGCGCTGCTGATCGAGAATGTGGACCAGCGCTCCAAGGATTATTCCGACATCGCCGGCAGCTATCGCCCCGGCCATGCGGATTTCACCTATGACATCAAGTACGGCATCCGCGACCATCGCGGCGGCGGGCGCTCCTCGGCCCGTGAGACCGCGACCCGCGTCGCCGCCGGCGCCATCGCCGCCAAGGTGCTCCCTAGCGTGACCGTACGCGGCGCCCTGGTGCGCATCGGCGACATCGAGATCGACCGCGCCCGCTGGGACTGGGCCGAAGTGAACAATAATCCCTTCTTCTGCCCCGATCCCGGCACCGTGCCGCTGTGGACCGAATATCTGGACGGGATCCGCAAGGCCGGCTCATCCATCGGCGCGGTGGTGGAAGTGATCGCCGAGGGCGTGCCGCCGGGGCTGGGTGCCCCGCTCTATGGCAAGCTCGACGCCGATCTGGCCGCCGCCTTCATGGGCATCAATGCGGTGAAGGGCGTGGAGATTGGCGAAGGCTTCAACGCCGCCCGCCTGACCGGCGAGGAAAATGCCGATGAGATGCGCACCGGCAATGAGGGCCATCCCATCTTCCTCAACAACCATGCGGGCGGCGTGCTCGGCGGCATTTCCACCGGCGCGCCGGTGGTGGTGCGCTTCGCGGTGAAGCCCACCTCCTCCATCCTCACGCCTCGGCGGACCGTGGACAAGTTCGGGGCGGAGGCCGACATCATGACCAAGGGCCGGCATGACCCCTGCGTCGGCATCCGCGCCGTGCCGGTGGGTGAGGCGATGATGCTGTGCGTGCTGGCGGACCATCTGCTGCGCCATCGCGGACAGGTGGGCCAAACGCCACCCTGGCCGTTTCCGCACTGAGGCGGAGCGGTTACGCGGAACAATTCAGTGTGACTGAAATTTTCAGATAATTCACTGGCGCCAAAATCCAGACATGCTAGACCAGGGGCATGAAACTCGCCGACTGGCTCCAAAGCGCCGGCGTCACGCGCAGCGCCTTTGCCAAGCAGGTGGGCATGTCGCCCGCCAGCGTCACCGCGCTGTGCAATGACGCCACCGCCTGGATCTCGCGCGAAACCGCCTGCCGCATCGCCGAAGCCACCGGACAGGCGGTGACGCCCAATGACTTCCTGGGGCTCGTGCCCCCGCGCATCCGAGGTTTGCCCGTGATCGACACCTCCCAATCCCGCGTTCAGCTCGCCATCGAAGCCATCGCCCGGGGCGAGATCATCGTCGTCACCGACGATGATGATCGCGAGAATGAGGGCGACCTCATCCTGGCCGCGTCGCTCGCCACGCCGCCGAAGCTGGCGTTCGTGATCCGCCACACCTCCGGCATCGTCTGCACCCCCCTGCCCCCGTCCGAGGCCAAGCGGCTGCGCCTTGATCCCATGGTGGCCAACAACGATGCCCCCATGGGCACCGCCTTCACCGTCTCCATCGACGTGCGCCACGGCACCACCACCGGCATTTCCGCCGAAGAGCGCACCAACACCGTGCGGGCGCTGGCCAATCCCAACATGGGCGCCGCCGATTTCGTGCGTCCCGGCCACGTCTTCCCGCTGATCGCCAAGGAAGGCGGCGTGCTCATGCGCTCCGGCCACACCGAAGCCGCCGTGGACCTGTGCCGCCTCGCCGGCGTGCCGCCCATCGGCGTGATCGCCGAACTGGTGAATGACGACGGCACCGTCAAGCGCGGCCCGCAGGTCACCGCCTTCGCCGATGAGCACAAGCTGCTGCGCATCTCGGTGGCGGACCTGATCGCCTATCGCCAGGCCCGCGAGAAGCTGGTCAACCGCGCCGCGGAATTCCCGGTGCCCACCTCGGTGGGCGAGATGCAGGGCTTCTCCTATCTGACGCCGTTCGACGAGGTGAACCACCTCGCACTGGTCTATGGCCGCATCGGCGACGGCGAGAACGTGCTGGTGCGCCTGCACCGTGCCGATCCGGTGGCCGACGCTTTCACCGGCGCCAAGGTGCTGCAGAAGGCGCTGGAGCGGATCAAGCAGGAAGGTCGCGGCGTGCTGGTCTATCTGCGCGACGGCACCGCCGGCGTGCCGGCCACCGCCATCGGCCATGGCGAGAAGAGCGCCAGCGAGCTGGAGCGCGACCAGCATTGGCGCGAAGTGGGCCTCGGCGCGCAGATCCTGCGGGACCTCGGCGTGACCTCGATCCGCCTCCTGGCCTCCAAGGCCCGGACCTATGTGGGCCTCAGCGGCTTCGGCATCGAGATTACCGCCACCGAATCCCTGGAGTCCTGAGCCTGCCGACCCGCCTGCCCGAGCGGCAGGCGAGAAAACATCCCCGCGAGGCGCCAAAGCCGCACGCAGACCTTTTGCCGAGCCACCATCGGTGTCAGCATGAGGCCCTTCGTCGGTTCTGACGCCTCGGGGAGAGCGCGATGGGACGGCCCACCTGGTTCGCCTTTCTCGCGCCGCTCGTCCGAAGCATCCGGACGCTGACGCCCGTGCTCCTGTTTGCGGGCGTGCTCCTGGCGGGCGTGTCCGCCGGGAGCACGGCCGGCCATGCCGCCCCGCCGCCTGCCGGCCCACCCACCGTGGATGTGGCGTTGGTCCTGGCGGTGGACGTGTCCTATTCCATGGATGTGGAAGAGCAGGCGCTGCAGCGCGAGGGCTATATGCAGGCGCTGGTCTCGCCGGAATTCCTCAATGCCCTGAAGCTCGGCCCCAATGGCCGCATCGCCATCGCCTATGTGGAATGGGCCGGCGAGCACGAGCAGAAACTGGTGCTGCCCTGGCGCCTGGTCGACGGGCCCGCCAGCGCCCAGGCGGTGGCCGATGAGATCCGGGCGGCGCCGCTGCGGCGGGTGTATCGCACCTCCATATCCGGCGGCCTGCTATTCTCGCTCAACCTGCTGCAAGACAGCGGCTATCGCGCCCTGCGGCGGGTGATCGACGTCTCCGGCGACGGCGTCAACAACCAGGGCCGGCGGGTGGATAATGTGCGGGATGAAGTGGTGGCACGCGGCATCACCATCAACGGCCTGCCGCTGATGCTCAAGCGGCCGAACACGTCCAGCATGGATATCGACGACCTCGACCTTTATTATGAGGACTGCGTCATCGGCGGTCCCGGCGCCTTTGTGGTTCCGGTCCGCGAGCGGGCGGAATTCATCACCGCCATCAAGACCAAGATGGTGCTGGAGGTGGCCGGCGTGGTGCCCAAGCGGGCTCCCCGCATCATCCCCGTGGTGCAGCCGCCGCGCATCTCCTGCACCATTGGCGAGAAGATCTGGATGGAGCGATGGAACAACTGATTTTCCGATAGATTTACCTGAAATAGCCTCAGGCTTCGCGATTTATTACAATTTAATGACATGATCTGGCGCAACGAAGTCTTCTGAACTCTGCGGCACCCTCCCAGGAAATGCTGCACGGGTTCCAAGATCATGACCATCCGCATGCCTGCCCCTGTCACGCGCCGCGGTGGCGCCGCATCCCTGGGCCTCATCTCGCCACGAGCGAGCACCGGCGCCAGGCAGAGCGCAACCGATGGGGTTCCGGAGATCAAACTTCAGGCCAGCCACATCACCTATCGCTATGGCAAGACGGTCGCGCTGCGGGATGTGTCGGTGCCGCTTTATCTGCACGCGGTCACCGCCTTCATCGGTCCGTCCGGATGCGGGAAATCCACCCTGCTGCGGGTGTTCAACCGGATGTACGACCTTTATTTCGATCAGACCGTGGAAGGCGAAGTGTTCATGGACGGCGTGAACATTCTGGGCCCGTCCGTGGACGTGCTGGAATTGCGCTCCCGCGTCGGCATGGTCTTTCAGAAGCCCACGCCTTTCCCCATGTCGATCTATGACAATGTGGCCATGGGCTTGCGACTGTCCGGCGCGCTGTCGCCGTCGGAATTAGACGGCCGGGTGGAAGAGGCGCTGCGCCGAGCAGCGCTCTGGGGCGAGGTGAAGGACATACTGAAAGCCAGCGGCCTCAGCCTGTCCGGCGGCCAGCAGCAGCGTCTTTGCATCGCCCGCACCATCGCGGTCCGTCCGGAAATCATTCTGCTGGATGAACCGTGCTCGGCCCTGGACCCAATCTCCACAGCAAAGATCGAAGAGACCATCGACGACCTCAAGGCGGACTACACCGTCGCCATCGTCACCCACAACATGCAGCAGGCGGCGCGCCTTTCTGACCACACCGCCTTTATGTATCTGGGAGAACTCATAGAATTCGGCCCCAGCCGCGAGATGTTCACCGTTCCGCGCGACGAGCGAACCCAGCGTTACATCACCGGCCGGTTTGGATGATGGTTTTTTAATACCTCCACCCAAGACAGCGCTCGCTCACTTTCGACACTTTTTTCCTGCACCCTCCGACAATGTGGCAATCTGACTGGATTGCTACCCATTAAACTCATCGAAGATCCGCCCGGACACCGTGCGATCCAGGTGCACACGGGACGGAAACGAACATGTCGGCGCAAGCCGCGCGCGAAGCGCGCACCCCCGACGCGCGCAGCTGGATGTCCAAGCTTGCCGCGTACAGGAACGCCAGCACCAAGCGTGGCGTGCTGGAACTGCTGATCACCGCCGTCCCCTTCGCGGCGGCGTGGGGCGCCATGTTGGTCGCCTTGAACCTCGGCCAGTTCTGGCTCTACGGCCTGATGCTGGTACCCGCCGCCGGGCTGCTCATGCGCCTGTTCATGATCCAGCACGATTGCGGCCACGGCAGCTTCTTCCCCAGCCGCGCCGTCAACGACTGGACCGGCCGCATCCTCGGCGTGCTCACCCTGACCCCTTATGATTATTGGCGTCGCAGCCATGCGGTGCATCATGCCAGCACCGGCAACCTCGACCAGCGCGGCATCGGCGATATCGATACGCTCACGGTGGGCGAATATCTGGGTCGCTCGTCCTGGCAGCGCTTCTGCTACCGCCTGTACCGCAATCCGCTGGTGATGTTCGGCCTCGGCCCCGTCTACATGCTGGGAGTGCAGACCCGTGTTCCCGTCGGCTTCATGCGCAAGGGCTGGGGCCCTTGGGCCTCGACGCAGATCACCAATCTGGCGGTGCTGATCACCTGCGGCCTGGTGGCCTGGGCGGTGGGCTTGGGGCCGTTCCTATTGATCCATCTGCCGGTGGTGGTGCTCGCGGCGGCGGCCGGCGTGTGGCTGTTCTATGTGCAGCACCAGTTCGAGGACACGCACTGGTCGGAGCAGGAGGAGTGGTCCTTCCACGAGGCCGCCCTGCACGGCAGTTCGCATTATGACCTGCCGGCGGTGCTGCGCTGGTTCACCGCCAATATCGGCATGCACCACATCCACCACCTCTCCAGCCGCATCCCCTATTACCGGCTGCCGGACGTGCTGCGCGATCATCCGGAGTTGCGCGACGTCGGCCGCCTCACCCTCTTGGAGAGCTTCGCGTGCGTGAAGCTGACCCTGTGGGACGAGAGCAGCCGCAAGCTGATCTCCTTCCGCGACGCCCGGCGGCTGTACGCCTGACCTCGCGCGCGCAGGCGCGGCCACAGCCGCGCCGCGCAGTTGCTACCGGCTGAAGGTCGCCACCAGTTCCACATGGGGCGAATAGCGGAACTGGTCAAACGGGGTCACCCCCTCCAGCCGGAAGCCGCCGGCGATCAGCAGCGCCGCATCCCGCGCGAACGTGGCGGCCGCGCATGAGACGTAGACCACCCGCCCGACCTTGCTCTTGGCCAGTTCCCGCGCCTGCGCCTCGGCCCCCTGGCGGGGCGGATCGATCACCACCGCGTCGAACTTGGCCAGTTCCTCGGCCATGAGCGGGCGGCGGAACAGGTCGCGCACCTCGCCCTCCACGCCCTTGAGTCCCTGCACGCCGCGCGTGGCCTTGAGCATGGCGGTGACCGCCACCTCGTTGCTCTCATAGCCCCACACCCGCGCAGTTGAGGCGAGCCGCAAGGCGAAGGTGCCGACGCCGCAGAACAGATCCGCGACCTTCTTGGCGCCGGCCACCGCCTCCCCCACCCGCGCCGCCAGCATGGCTTCGCCGGCGGCGGTGGCCTGGAGGAAGGCAGCCGGCGGCAATTCCACCCGCGCCGCGCCCATGGGCAGGAACGGCACGCGCCGCTGCACCACCATCTCGCCGTGACGGGTCAGGCGGGCGAGATCGAAGCGGTCGGCGATCGCCGCCAGATCCATGAGCAGCAAGGGCGGCAGCGCCCCCGAGCCCCGCACATCCAGATCCAAGCCGTTCTCGGTGGCGGTAACATGCAGATCGAGCGGCTTCTTCTGCTTGGCAATCGCCTCCGCCACCGCCTTGGCGGCGTCCAAGGCGCGATCCAGGCTCGGGGCCAGTACCGGGCAGATGGTGATGGGCACCATGGAGTGGGATTTGCGCTCAGCGAAGCCAACGATGGTGCGCGGGCCGATCTGCCGGGCATGGAAGATGGCGCGCCGGCGCCCCTCGCCATGGGCATCCACCAGCGGCGCCACCTCGGCCGCCACCCCCTCGCGGGCGAGCGCATCCACCACCAGCGCGCGCTTCCACGCGCGATAGGCATCTGAGCGCCAATGCTGCAACAGGCAGCCGCCGCAGACGCCGAAGTGGGGACATTCGGGGGCGATTCGGTCCGGGCTCTCCTTGAGGATGCGCACCGGCAGCAGGCGATCCTTGTCGCGAATGCCCGCTATCCGCTCGCCCGGCAGGCCATAGGGCACGAACAGGCCGTCCGCAGCCAGACCATCGCCCTGGGCGCCGACCCGCAGCACATCCACTTCCAAAATGTCGTTCAAGACCGCACCGCGCCTAAGAGAAATTCGAGATTGCCGTCGCCCCCCGCGATGGGCGAGGGAATGAGGCCCTTGACCTGCCAGCCGAGCGCCGTGACCTGTGCCTCCACCTTGGCACAGACCGCCGCATGAACGGAGGGGTCGCGCACCAGGCCCTTTTTCACCAAAGCCGGCCCGGCTTCAAACTGCGGCTTCACCAGTGCCACCAGTGCGGCTTTATCGGCGGCGAAAGCCAGAGCCGGCGGCAGCACCAGCGCCAACGAGATGAAACTGACGTCGGTGACGATCAGATCCACCGGCCCGCCCACCTGTTCGACCGTCAGGCGCCGAATGTCGGTGCCTTCCCAGAGCGTGACATCGGGCCGGCCGCGCAGCCGGGCATGGAACTGGTCGTGCCCCACATCCACGGCCACCACATGGCCGATCCCCCGCGACAGCAGCACGTCGGTGAAGCCGCCGGTGGAGGCCCCCACGTCCAAGGCCCGCTTGCCCG